>NZ_JAUJTZ010000001.1:0-504024 GCF_030433455.1 Yersinia sp. 22-579
GCTCTTTCTCTTTATCGAAGATAGGGGAGAGGGCGTTGTTGGCGTGTTCGACGTCGCGGCTCAGGTCAGCGACATTTGCTGTTGTTTATCAGTATCGCGAACCGTGATAGTGCCATCTGAAATAGCCGCATGAGTGGTGGAACTGGCATCACCACTATTGCCTCCCACGATAGGGACGCCCCCGCCCATATTGCTGATAAAGTCCTGTGCGCAAAAACTGGCGGAGCAGGGGTTTGTGACACAGGCGATTGACCTATCCTTCTGGGGGGAAAGTGAAGGCAAGCCGGGTCATTTGATTTCACCGGAAATTTATTCTGACGACTTCAGCGCAGCAGTCGATTACCTCAGTACGCAGCCTTATGTTGATCCTGAGAATATCGGCATGCTGGGAATCTGTGGCAGCGGAAGCTTTGTTATCAGCGCGGCTAAAATTGATCCACGTATGAAGGCGATTGCCACTGTAAGTATGTACGACATGGGAGCTGCATTCCGCCATGGTCTGAATCATTCCCAGACGCCAGATCAGCGTAAGGCCTTGATTCAATCAGCTATCGAACAGCGATTTGCAGAATTTAAAGGCTCAGTGAAAGCGTATATACCGGGTACCGTAAACAAGCTGGATGACTCAATACCTGCTATTCAGCGCGAGTTCTTCGACTTCTACCGTACCGAACGCGGCGGGTATACCCCGCAAGGAGAGAAAGAAGATCTGACCACCAAGCCTCTGTTAAGCAGCATCGGTAAATTTATGAATTTCTATCCGTTCAACGATATTGAAACGATTTCACCGCGCCCTATGTTGTTTATCACTGGCGACTAGGCGCATTCGAAAGAATTTAGCGAAGATGCCTACAAACGCGCGGGTCAATCGAAGGAGTTGTATGTCGTTCCTAGAGCTGGTCATGTCGATCTGTATGACCGCACTGACCTGATTCCTTTTGAGAAGCTGATAGCATTCTTCAAAGCTAATTTGAAGTAATGATAAAAGCCGCATCTTTACAGGTGCGGCAAATTTGCGGGAGAGTTAGATTGAAAAAAAAGTTATTTTTGTCATTGTGCCTGGCTGCAAATTGCATGTTTTCAGTGCATGCTGATGACTCTGCCCAACCAGACCAAGAGAACCTGATGACAATTAAGATAATCATCAATCAGCAGAGTTATGAGGTTGAGCTTGAGGATAATCCGACAACGAAAGCATTTATTAAACAACTTCCGCCGACTCTGACAATGCAGGAGCTTAACGGGAATGAGAAATTCGCTGACTTACCCCATGCTTTACCCACCAATCCGATCAGCCCTGAAACACGGCATAAGGGAGACTTCATGTTATACGGCAGCCAAAACCTTGTACTCTTTCATGACACATTTCGGACAACCTACAGTTATACACCAATAGGCAGGGTAATTACTTCTGATACGCTGCAAGATACCGTTGGGCATAGTAGCATTACCTGATGACGCCTTAATGCGACTGAACCGTTGGGATTTAGTACCGGTCAGCTGGTGAGTGTTAAGACTGAGAATGGGTGTCTGGTTATCAGGGCTGAAATTTAAAAGTAAGATCCCGGCTCGGAAGCCGGGATCTTACAACATTATTCTTTTCTTAAATAGACACAATAACCATTGTTGATTTTGATTGGCTTAGGATAGTCAAGTCGTTCCAGATGAGTGCTAATAATAAAGTCGTCATCAAAATCAGCAATGATTTCCGTCTCAACTTCTGATGCTAATTCTTCATCACAATCAGTAAATTCCCCATCATAATAAAAAGATAGCTGGATATTCTTGGCGTCTAAAATAACAGCTACACATCTAATATTAGGGGTTACATTACCAAGTAACGCCCTTTGTAGGGATAGCTTTAAATAGTTAGATAAATCAGCACCAATCATTAAAAATAGCTCCTTACTTATACTTTTCATGGTCTTGCTGGAACAATATGAACACTATTCTTACCATAGTGAACAATACCTTTGGTTGTCGGCGTAGAGATCCCAGTTTGTGGGTCGATATAATTCCTGATCACTTGACCGTAATTAATTCTCTCTTTTGAACCTGGAATTCTGATGGCAACATTCCCAACCTGTTGACCACTCCCGACTTTCTGTAACAACACTTCCGAAGACGCTGTGATAGTACTTTTATTTAAACCCGCATCAGAAGCTATTTAACGCTCCAGTATCACCAGCTCTGAACAAGTTGATGTTACCGCCGCGCCTGGTATTATTCGGTTGTGGCGGCGGGAAGTTGGGGGATTTAGGGCTTAAAAGCAAAGATCCCGGCCAGTTGGCCGGGATTTTATTACTTTAATTTAAGAGTATCTGTATACGGATTTTTAGTGAGGATATCATCAATTTCATGCTGAGCCTTTAATCTCCACTCATCACTAATCCTCCCCATAAGATCAAGTGCTTTATTAAATGCAATTCGCCGCCCATCTCTGTTCTCAACACGATTTTCCAGTTCATATTGAAAGGCAACTTTATAAATAAAGTCAGACATAATCCAATAAAACAGCTCATCTTTTGAACTCGTTGTTTTTCTAAAAAATTCTACCCCCCTCTCTGCATATATATAATTGTACAACCCACCATCATAGGAAATATGTGGCCTACCATCGCCTGGCGATGATGAGAAAATGTGCAAATCACTCTCAGGAATCCCCACAATTTTCCCTAGATCGTTGACTTTTTTTTGTATCTCAGAAAAAGAGAGCAGCATATTACTTTATCTCCCGTAGATATCCATTTTTCACCAGCCAGTCAACATTCACTCGCTCTTGCATATTAGGTAATATTTGGACACCTCCACCTAGCTGACCAAAAGCAGGAGCAATTTCTCCTCGTATAGCAGGTAAGGGTTTTATTACCTCATACTCATAATATTTTTCAGCTTTAGCGCCCGGCGCAAGGGCACGTTGTTCGTAAGGTGTCCCTTTCGGTGCAAGGAAAGAACCATTAGGCTCCCCATATCTATCCAAACGAGTACCTACTGGGATTGTAGTTTTGACAGGATCACCTTCAAATCCCAAATTCTTAGGCCAATCCCATCCCCCATTAGCATTTTTGAATTGGTCATAGTAAGAATACCCGCCAGCCTCAACATCGGTAACAGCACTTGAACTGTTAGGATTACCAGATGGTGTTTTAAGGTTTGGTGATTCAATTTTGCCAACCACTTTCGCTGCAATTTTCTCTGTGAGTGCTGTACCCACTTTTGCAACCCCAACGCCACCTGCAACAGCACCAATCAGATCAGACACAAGTTTACCGGCTTCAACACCGGCATTGTACGCACCACTTGCGCCAGCTTTCTGATACTCCGACTCCATCAGGTTGATGCGATCAATATAGCTTTGCTTAACCGCATCCGACATCGTGCTAAAAATGTCATCGCTCGCTATCAGTTGCTTGATTGCATCATAAGCCGCAACAGGATCACTGATGGATTTCGATAAACTTTCGACTGAGTCGTAAAGCCCTTGAGGAACACCAACCATCATTCCCGCAGCATAAGCAACATCTTGGCCCATGCTGATAGCATCCCATTTGGCACCCACTTGCAATTGACAGAACTCGCGACCTTTACAGGCATCAAACTCTTTATCTCTATCTGAGCGCTGTTGATTGCTCAGATAGTTATTCTCCAGAGCATTCTTCCCAGCTTGCGCCCCGGCAACTGCGTCAGCGGTGCTGCCGCCGGCTAGACCACCGGCCAACCCTGAGGCTAGTGTACCCAGTGCACTGATGGTTTGTCGCTGCTCTTCGGTTAGGTCTTCACGGTTGATGCCAGGGTACATCTGCTGGGCGATATACTCACCCATCACCGCCCCCGATGCACCCGCCAGTGCACTGTTGCCGTTCACCTGAGCCATCACGGCACCCAGTACTGCATGTGCCATCAGGTTGGCTTCGACGTTGACTTTGCCGTTGGTATCGGTGGTCATATTGTGAATCACTTCCGCCAGATACGGCGCACTGGCACCCGCCAGGGCTTTTGCCATATCGCCACCGGCCAGGCCCTGTATGGCGGCGGTTGCGGCCTGAACGCCTTGTTGCAGGGCGCTGCCGGTGCCGTTTTTCTTCATTTCGTCTTTGTAGACATCCGAGTTGCGCAGTTTTTCCATATACTCGGCACGGTCTTTCTCGGTGGCATTTTCCTTCAATGGGCCGAGTTTTTCTTTTGCTGCCTTCAGGCCGTTGATATCACCCTGTGTGCGAATAACGTCACTAACCTGACTGCCAATCTCGCCAATCAGTTGTGCTTCGCGCAGGCGGTTCTGTTCTTTCTCTTTATCGAAGATAGGGGAGAGGGCGTTGTTGGCGTGTTCGACGTCACGGCTCAGGTCAGCGACATTTTGCTGTTGTTTATCGGTATCGCGAACCGTGATAGTGCCATCCGAGACCGCCGCATGAGTGGTGCTGTCGGCGTGGCCTTCATTGTTGGCTCCAACCAGTAAGCCGTTGGCCATGTTGCCGACAAACTGACCGCCGATATTACCGCCGGTACTGATACCTACACTCTGATGTTCAACTTTGAAATCGGCTTTATTCCCGATGTTACTGAAGCCCAGTGTGCCAGTATCCAGTGTGTTTTTATCGGCTGTTGCGGTAGATGCAATCACCGCCCCATCAAGCTGGGTATGTTCGCCGACGGTGATATCAAAACCACCTTTGCCTGCGAAGATGCCGGTCTGTTCCTGCACCGAGTCAAAGTTGCTGTGCATTTTGTCGCGGCTGGCATTGATGCTGGCACTGCCGGTCATGGAACCGAAATTGAAGCTGCCACCGACACTGGCGTCTTGTTGCTTAGAATCATAACGGTCACTGTCTTGCTGACTTTGCAGCAGCAGGTCACGGCCCACATCGGCCTTGACGGTTTCACCGCTGACCTGTGCACCTTGCAATACCGTATCGCGGCCACTGGTGATGTTGAGTTGGTTACCGGCATTGACCGTCGTTTCAGTATGAGTCAAGCCGTTGCCGCTTTCGCTGCCTTTGCCCTTGTTCAGACTGGCGGATATATTAATGCCCCAGCCGCCCTGACCGGCACCTATTCCTATCCCCAATGAACCGCCACTGCTTTTATTACTGCCATCCAGCGTTTGGGTCTCTTGGGTGGATTGCAAAATCACATCGCGACTGGCGGTCAGGCTGGCGTCTTTACCCGCCTGTAACTGGCTGCCGTGCACCACGATATCGCCATCCGCCCCTTTCACGCCGCTCCCAGTGGCGGTGATATTCAGGTTATTACCGGCGGTCAGTGTGCTGCCCTGATGGGTAGTTTGATTGACGGTTTGTTCTGATTTTGATGACTGGCTGCCATAAGACAGGCTAATGCCAATAGCATTTTGGTCACTGGCATTCAATTCTGCCATCTGCCCACCTTGTACCGCCTGAACACCACTCAATGCCGCTTTGACGCCTTGCAATGCCGCCAGGCGACCGTTGCTTTCCTCACTGGCGGCTTTGGCGGTGGTCACCGCTGTGTTAACGGCACTGCCTACTGTGCCGGACAGTGCCAATGTCAGACCACTCTGTTTTTGTTCGACGATATGGGTCTGGGTACTTTGATTTTCTGCTGCCACAATATTGACGTTCTTACCGGTCAGATTGATGTCTTTACCGGATAACACGTCAGAGCCTTTCACCGTCAGGTCTTCACCGGCGGTCATACTGACATTGCCCAGCACACTGCCCACCGTGCTGCCCACGTTGGAGATGGATTTGCCGGTGTCGGTGGTTTTCTGACTATTACTCCCAATCGTGACACCAATCCCGCCGGTGCTCATCAGGCCCGATTTTTTCTGCTCATACAGGTGAGACTCGCTCTCGCTCTGCTGCGCGGTGCTGACGGTGATATCTTCTTTCGCCCGCAGGTTAACATCGTTATCGGCCACCAGGTTGCTGCCGGTGACGGCGATATTTTTACCGCTGACATCGATGGAACCCGCCGAAAGCATTGAGCCGACCGCTAGTGTCTGGCTCCGGTTATCTTCGGTGTGGGTAGTGGTGGTCGATGCCAGACCTTTTTTCTTACCGGTATGAATGCGCTGCTCATCATGCTGTTCGGTCTGGGTGGTGACGGTGACATCGCCACCCGCCGCTAGCTTCAACGCGCCATCGGTTTGCACCGCGCTGGCACCGAGGGTAATGTCTTTTGCTGCCTGTAAATTGATATCGCTCTTGGCATTCAACTGGCTGCCGAGCAGGGTTTCATCATAGAGATCGACTGAGTCACTATGGCGTTTGGTGGAGGCTTTACCGGTGACCTGTAGGCTGTCGGTCGCTGCACTGAGGTTGATATTTTGCGCCTGCACATCAATGGTGTCGGCATTGATGTTTGCCCCCACGGCGGTCAGATTGTCGACCTTAGCGGTCAACGCACCACCGACATTCACCTCGCTACCCAGATGGCGAATGTGTTCGCTGGTGGCGTGTCCATAACCATAATCCGCACTTATCTGGTCACTACGCTCGACGGTATTGAGGAGCCAGTCGCCGCCGGTATTGACCTGAAGATCTTTACCGACACTCATGCTCGCGCCTTGCAGGATAAAGTCGCGTTCGGTATTAATCACTGCGTTGTTACTGACATTGATACTTGCCAGCGGCCCCAGCAGGGTTTGATTGCGCAGCACTGAGCCATTGCTGCTACTAAGTTGTTCAGTGTCGGTGCGCAGGATTAAATCGCGCCCGCTATCCAGTTGCAGGTTAGTCGTGTTTAGCCGCGCACCGGTCAGGTCGATATCACTGTTCAACGTACTGAGTTGCAGTTTATTGCCCGCCTGAAGCAGGCCGCCATTGCTGGTCAGGGTGATATCTTTTGCCATGCTAATGCGCAGATCATTGGTGGCTTTGATGGCCCCCTGATTACTTAAACCCTGAACATCGGTGAGTTCGATATTATTGGCCGCAATCAACGCACCGTTGGCCTGTAGATCACCCGGCTTCACCCCCGCCAGATAGACCACTGGCACCAATACGGTTTCGCCAGCGATTTCACGGGTTTCCATCAGCACGATATTACTGGTTAATGCCGCCATCTGCTCGGCACTGAGGTGGCTACCAAGAGCAATATTAAATGCCTTACTGTATTCAATTCCGGCGGCAAATAGCTGTTCGAACTGCTCTTGTGCACTACGGTAATCACTGGCAACCGTTTGACCGGTTAATGCCAGCACCTGATCGCGCACCAGACGCTGCTCATAGGCGTTATCCCCCAGACGTTTATGGATGAAAGAAGGATCGTTATTTAACTGCTGGAGATAATAATCCGACCCTTTCCAGTTATTCAGATTGGCAAACGCAGGGTTGGTTTCTATCAGGTAGCCGCCACTTACCGCGCGATCAGGAGCGGTGAGGCCGGTGCGATCCAGGTTGGCGGACGGGTTATTGATACTGCCAAGCGAGAGATCACCTTCCGGGTTTGGCGCGTAGTGACCTTTGTCTGTACTGAGTTGATACAGCCCACCGCTGGGAAGTGTCAGCGAAATACCGTTAAATTCAACAGCAATGTCTTTGCCGATATTGTCACGATTGTTTGGTGGAGAGATTGCACCGGAGTTTGCCCCATTGTTAATCGTCGTCCCACTGCCACTAATGGTTTTCGCGGTAAGACTGGAGGCGTATTGGTTAGTCGTATGTTCTTTGACCTCTGGCCCCCAACCGGTACCCCACAAATTGCCTTTATAGGTGCGGTAGCGCCACTCACCGCTGGAGGTGGTTCTTTCGATTAGCCGCTGTGCATTTCCCCAACCATCTTGGTTCAGCGTAACACCCGAGAGGTTCATCTCACCTTGCGCACTCACTTTACTCCAGAAGTTTTCCAGCGTACTGACATGCGGCATTAAGTTACCACCCGCTAATAACTGAGCTTCAGGGCTTATCTTATCGATGCTGTTTTTGGCGGTAGTCGAGGTATAGTTTGTGCCAATATAATCGCTGTTCATGGAGCCGCCATGAGGTGGCTCAGCATAGCGCCCGCCTGGGATGTCGGGGTTTTCCGCCGTCCAGTAGCCCGTCCCACTCACTGTACCTGCCGCCACGAAATTGCTATTGGCGGTTAAGATATGACGGCTATTAGTCAGCTTGCTGGCGTAAACCAGCAGATCTTTGCCTGATTCAATCAGACCAGAAATATTGAGAATTTGAGCCGCCGTCTGATAATTCCCGCCATTATCTTGCCCACCCGCCAGAATGACCTTGCCCATACCTAAAATGGTGGTGGTCGGGGCGCTGTCTGTGTTGGTGACGGTATCACTGTTCTCAAGCACCGGTGCCAGCAAGGTTAATGTGCCATTTTCATCTGTTGCGCCGATAAGGGCTTTAGGGCCGGAGTTAGTGATGCGATCTCGCGCTTTGAGTGTGGCTTCAGCCCCAATAATGCTGCCACTGTTGAACAAGGTGGTGGAGTCGGTACTGAGTTTTCGGCCTGCCAACAACTGCCCACTATTGGTTAAGGTACCCTGAGTGGTAAAGGTTAAGTCT
This sequence comes from Yersinia sp. 22-579, assembly GCF_030433455.1. Taxonomy (NCBI): domain Bacteria; kingdom Pseudomonadati; phylum Pseudomonadota; class Gammaproteobacteria; order Enterobacterales; family Yersiniaceae; genus Yersinia; species Yersinia sp. 22-579. Next base: position 8,490 of record NZ_JAUJTZ010000001.1, read on the forward strand.
CGTCCAGCCTGGAGGGTGGAACCTGCCAGATTGTTGAAATCACTCAGTAAACCAATAGTCAGATCCTGACTGGCACTGACTTTACCTGCGCTGCCATCAAACTGACCAAGATTCAACGAGATATTATTCGCCGCCAGTGCGCCGCCTTGGTTATTGAGTTTTTGGGCTGCATTTGCGCCCGCAGTAATTGTCAGCGAGCCAAGAGAGATGATGTTGGCGCGCTGTGTGCTGACATCACCACTGTTGGCAATAATATTCATCTCGCGGGCTTGCGTGTGGCTGTCGGCAAGACTCACCCGACTACCGGTTAACGTCATGGCCCCGACCGCGAGGGTTTGACCTTGTGCGATCAAATCCTGATGAGTGGTTACCGCCAGGTTACCCGCATCAGTCAGGCGGCCATCACTCTGTATCCCAGCCCCCAACAGGCTGGTGCTGTTGCTATCAAGGCGCTGTGCCTGCACCGCCACGTTGCCTTTAGAGAGCAGGGTGCCTGCGCGGTTATCCAGATAACCAGCCAGATTGAGATTGAAATCCGTGATGCCGGTTTGTGCGATGACACCGCCGAAGTTAGAGAGTGATTGCGCGGTGAGAGTTATCTGATCAGCAATCAGGCTGGCTTTATCAGTACGTAGTAGGGTGGTTGTCCCTGCCGACAACTGCGTCGCGGCTTTAACCACGGCTTCAGTTAAGGTGATATCGCCCGATTTGGCCGCGAGAGTGATGGCATTAGCCTGAGTCTGGCTAGCGGTTAAATCAAGTTGGCTACCTGACAGCGCTAATGTACCCGTAGCGATATTCTGCCCTTGAGCAATCAAGGTGTGCTCTGTGGTGATAGTCAAATCACTGTTGTTGGCTCGGCTACCATTTGCTGTCAAACCCGCTGCTATCATGGAGGGATTGCTACTGAGTAAGTCGTTGGCTTTCAGTTGGAGGTTGCCAAGTGCGGCAATGGAACCACTGTTAGCGACACTCCCGTCAGACTGCCACTGTAGTGCGCCTTGGGTATAAACGGAGCCGGAGTTAGCCGCATTGCCATGCACGGTTAACTCGCTGTTCCCCGCGCCATAGAGGCTACCACTGTTATCCAAATTAGCTTTGGTCAATAGGTGCAAATTGCCCCTGGCGGCATACAGGCTGCCCTTATTGGTTAGGTCTCCGCCGGTGGATAGCGCCATTTGGTCACCCGCGCTATACAGGGTGCCGCTATTGTTGAGATAGCCCTCTGTGGATATCTGCATATCCCCGCGGGTTTGTATCACACCGCTGTTAGCCAGATTGCCCGCAGAGGCTAACGTCAATTGTTGTTCGGTGTAGATCTCACCCCGATTTTCGGCGTTTCCGTTAATCGTAAATTGCCCAACACCGGCGGCATACAGAGTCCCGCTGTTAAACAGGCTATTAGTGTTCAATGACAAATCCCGACCGGCCAGTAGGGCGCTGCTGTTATCAGTATTGGTGTTGCTGATACTGAGCGCCGTCAGTTGCATATCTCGTCCGGCTTCCAGTTTGTACTGATTAGTCAGTGCGCCGCTGGTGGTAAAGGCCAGATCACGCCCCGCCGTGAGCCGTGCGCCAGCCTGATGAGTGAAATCACTTTGCAGGCGTATCCACATATCGGTCGCTGCTGCAATTTCCCCTTTGCTGCTATCAAGTTTGGCGAGATTGAGCTGGATATTATCGGCATGCAATTTACCGCCACTGTTATTCAGGGTTTGTTTCGAGTTTGCTGCGGCGGTGATCGCAAGGGTTCCGGGAGTGAGCACTGTCGCGTCTTGCGTAGAAATATCGCCGTCGCGGGCCGTGATAGTGATATTGCCAGCCTGAGTTTGGCTACCGGTGAGGTCAACACGGCTGCCAGATAACGTCATGGCACCCGCAGCCACATTTTGCCCTTGGGCAATCAATGCCTGACGCGTGGCGATATTCAGTTCACCACTCTGAGCCAGCTTGCCATCGCTCTGCACTCCGGCGCCGAGCAAACTGTTGCCATTGCTGTTCAGCGTTTCGGCTTGCAACGAGAGTTTGCCACCAGAGAGGATTTTGCCATCACGGTTATCAATGTTACCCGGCAGATTCAGATTGAAATCTGTGGTTCCCGTTTGAGCTATCACCCCCCCGACATTGGAGAGTGCTTGCGCGTCGAGTGTCACTTGCCCGGCAACCAGATTGGCATTGTCGGTACGTAGTTGTGAGGCGGTTGAGGCAGAAAGATTCTGGCTGGCGGATAATCTGGCTCCGCTGAGATCAATTGGCCCACCTTGTGAGGTCAAAGAGATATCACGGCTCTGTGTTTGACTGCCACTCAGATCGATACTGTGCGCGTTGAGATTCTGCGCCGTACCACTGACATTTTTCCCTTGAGCGATTAGCTGCCCGTTGGCTTCAATGCTAAGAGTGCCGCTGGTAACACTGCTGTTGTCGGATTTGACACCCGCACCTAAGAGAGAATCGCGGTTACTGTTTACCTCAGCCGCGCGCAGAACGGTATCCCCCGCGGCGGCAATGGTGCCACTGTTACTGAGCTTACCCGCCGTAGTGAGTTGGGTATCACCACTGGCGTAGAGCACCCCTGAGTTATCAATATCGGCGGAAGTCTTCACCGCCAGCTGTGTCGCACTATTGATCTGGCCGCTGTTGATCAGCATGCCATCAGCCGTGATAGTAATATCGCCCGCTGAAGCGCCTATCTCGCCCGCGTTACGCACACCGACACCGCTTTCAGTCCCAATCAGGCGAATTTTACCCGCATACATGCCGCCCAAATTGGCAACATCCACCGCCACTGTCGGGTGCGGGCTGCCATCGGCGGCTTTGGCATTTATATTTTGATGTGCGGCATCAATCTGATTGCGCCCGGTGGTGACTTTTAGGTCATTGGCCCAGAGACCAGCATTGACTTTAACGGAACGGGCGATCAGATCAGTATGATCCTGGCGGCTGCTATCCAGGCCTTTACCCTGAATAACAATCTCACCCCGATCCACATCGTAGCCAGTAAGTTGGCCGTTATTGAGCTGCGCCTGACCGGTCGTTAAGGTCGCGCGGTTGGCATTAATAAAACCGCAGCCTTCGCAGGTAATGCCCGACGGGTTGGCGATAACCACCTGCGCTTTGCGCCCGGCCACCTCGATATAACCGTTGAGTCTGCTGGGGTCACGGCTGTTGATTTCATTGAGGATAATACTGGCTTCACCGCGTGCCAGCGACGGGTTACCGCTGATAAAACCGCCGAGTTGCGTCTGATTGACACCCTGTCCGTTATTGAGGATCACGCCACGATTATCGACATCAAATTGGCTGTAAACGTTACGTGAAACGCCACCACTGCTGGGCGCCTGGATATTCACCTGTGGCGTGCCGTTAGCGCTGCTGATAATGGTTGGCTGCTGATTCCCCGGTGCACTGGCATCGGCAACAATATTGGCCTGAGCGGATAATGAGACGCAACTTAAGGCCAGTAACAGGCTAAAACGCAGCGATGATAGCGCACTGATACGGCGGTTTTGCGTATGCCCAATACCTGATGACGGCGATGATGTGGCCCGACCAGAGGCGGCGATATCAGCCACCACCATCAACATGCCACGCGCTTTGTTGAAAACGATACGGTACAGGTTCTTATTCATAACTCATCCCAGAGTAAAGCGTTAATCGGACGCATCAGTATTGCCAGTTCAGGTTAAAGCCCAGAGTCACCGAGTCGGTTTTGAATCCGTCGGGTTTAGAGAGTGGTTTGCCCGCAAACAGGTCGTAGCGGGTATTCAGAATATTGCCGCGCACACCAATGGCACCGCCCGCCAAATGCTGGCCCAGTAGATAAGCGGCGCTGGGTCCCCCGACCTCGCCATAGTCAACACCGACATACAGCTCATGCCCAGGCAGCGGGGTGTACCAGCCGAGATCATTGCGCACTGTCCAGCCCCGGTCAGCATTCAGCGTGCGCTCGCCATCAAAACCACGCACTGACCAGCGGCCACCGATAGAGAACTGATCCTGTGGCGTCAGCGGCGTGTTAGTGCTTTGACGCTGGTATTGCAGGTTGTAGTGAAACTTTTGCGTCAAGACGGCAAAAGGAATATCCAGTTGCGCATTCAAGCGCAGAATTTTACTCAGGGCGGTACCTTCCCCGACATACTCTTCCTGCGCGGGCATCGCACCAAACCAACGGGTGCCGCGCTGATAGCTGATAGCGGCATCCAGTGTGGCTTGCGAAATAAAGTGGCGATGTTCCAGCCCAATACGCCAGGCGGAGGTGCGACGGCGCTGTACTTCCACTTCGGTATCATTGATGTAGTTTTTTGACGAGCGGGTCAGCACATCGTAGGTAAAAGTGGTTTTCTGGTTGGCGTTGCGGTGCAGCAGACGGCTGAGTTGCAGTGTCACATTCTCACTTTCTCCCCGATAGCTGTAGTCGCCATTCAGCCCTGCCACCGTCTGATGATAGTCATAGCTACTGGCGGTAATACCTGCGGTCCAGTAACCGAAAGGCAGCGAGTAATGGCCGGTTAGGTTATTGGTACCTTTATCGCCGCGATTTTTTATTGAACCGCCAGCCGAGACATAAAACAGGTCACTCAGGGATAAAGGGTTATCCAGAAACAGTGTCGCGCCACCTTGATAGCGGCCGGTGCTGCGGGTGCCGGAGTCATCCAATGAGGCTGCCAGCCGCCACATTTTGCTCTGCTGCCAGTTCAGGGCGATGTCGGTCTCACCGGGTGCGGAGCCGGGGATCAATTCCATACTGGCTTGCACGGTGGGGACGCGCTGTAGGTTTTCCAGTCCTTGTTCGATATCACGTAAATCCAACAAGTTACCGGGGCGTGCGGGGAAAGCACTAAATAGTGTGACATGGTGGTCACTGTTTGGAGTCAGCGTCACCTGACGTATCTTGCCGGGTACCACTTGTAGTGCCAGAGTACCGCTGTTCAAATCCTGCTGCGGAGCCAGAACACGGGTAGTGACATAACCATGATCAATTAGCCGATTTTGTAATTGGCTCATCAGCAGGTTAATCCCCTTGGCCCCCAAACACTGGTTTTGCGCTTGATCGGCGAGTCGTTGCAATGGCAACCAGCGGGGCAATGGTTCAGTTCCACTAACCGTGACGCGTTCAATGACAAAACAGGGTTTCTCTGCCGGGAAAGTGATGCGACCAACGGATGCTGACGGCGCAGATAAGCGCACATCTGGTGTGGTTGGTGCCAGACGCTCTTCCAGTGCCCGTTGCCGTTCCTGCTGATGAATACTTTGCTGCGCGGGGGCTAATTCCGCGCTATTACTTGCAAATGGAATAGCTACCGCAGGCAACAATATGCCAGCTATTAATGTTAAATAGTGGGAACGCAGCACAGGGAATATCCTTATTTGCCCTGTTGGGGCAGATAAACGGCTGAATAAAATAATGCAGCGCATTATGCCCGTGAAAAAGTCATTTTCAATGCGTTTTTATAATATAAAAAATACCCAAGAATTAACCTATAAAACCCGTAGGAAATATCGTACAAACTGGAATTGATTATGATTAATATCTCGTTAAATGAGATTCTAATTACGGTTCATCGTTTGTGATGGAGAAGCGGTAGTCTATTTGTTTAATAATAATCCTAATAAAGTGATTTAAATCATGAATTTCTTACATTGCAATGAACCGTATTCTACATTATTCGGTTGGCATTCCCCGGAGTGTCATGCCGCAGTAGGGTTGTCAGTATTATGTTTATCGCCGTAAGAACCGACGTCGAACTGAGTGTGGGAAAGGCAATCGCGTGCTGACTTAGGGAGCGTGCGATAGCTGCATTGAATGAAAGACTAAAACGGTGATAGAGAATGCTACGTTTTATTTATTGTTGTCTTATTATTTTAATGTCAATTAAAACAATAACTTATGTTATATATTCGTTTTACCTAACTTTACATATATGTATATTAATTGACTGTATTTAAATTAATAAATACAAATCATAGCGATAGGTGAAATATATTTGTTATATAACTTTACAGTTACATTTTATTTAAAATAATAGTTAATTGTTAGATTGTTCCTACATTAATGTATGATTTTAAGGATTTTTAAATTTTTTTTATTAAGTCTTTTTATCTGGGATTAACTTGTTAATTGAATTTAAAATCCTGCAATAAATAAATAGTCAGACTAAAATTGTCCGATATCATCACATTCCCAGAGTAAAGTGTGGTATGTTTTTGATTTGTTAGTCCAATCGCCCGCTCACGCTGTATTTACCAGATAAAAAAATCGAGTATAGTCATTTCAATAGTTTTTATGGCTGCATGACTTTTATGACTACATGACATTGCGTTCTTAAGGAGTACGGATAAATATAGTTTTTCTACATCTATACAACCTTAATATTAAAACTATTATTCTTTGCCATCAGTAAGTTGAGTTGGAGCATAACTCATCGTTTATTTTGATTATATTTATATTGATGACTCTTTGAGTAATCAAAGAGCTCAGACGTATTAACTCATAAAATATTATCAAGAAAAGAAGAAGTCCTCATTCATGCATTAACTATGTCTGAGGAATAAGTAAGTGTTGCATGCTGACACATTGGTAATAAGCCAATTTATGGTTTTATTTGCCTATGACTTTTATAACACCTAATTCCGAGTAATCGGATACACCAATTAAATAAGGAAATATCATGCGTAAGAATTTATTAACTCTGGCTCCGGCTGCATTGTTGTTACTGGCTGCTACTGGTGGTGCTCAGGCGGCTTCTAACGCCCAGATGACTATCACTGCCAACGTGGTTGCTGCCACCTGTGACGTCAGCCTGTCTACCAATAATCTGGACCTGGGTAACTACACACGCAGCGAGTTTACTTCTGTCGCCACACCAATTGCCGCCAGCGTTAAGCCTTTCACTGTTGGCCTGAACAACTGTCAGGATCCATTGGTTGCTGGTGATACTGCCGGCCTGGTCGTAACCGGTCAGACACTGGGTGGTAACCCGAACATGTTTAACACCACCGGCACCAACACCGGCATCATGCTGAGCAAGGTCGCTACTCCAACTGCCTTTATCAGCAACAATGACAAACTGATCGTTGCAACCGCTGGTTCTACACCTGCGGCAGGCGATTTCAATACCAAGACTCTGAGCTTACAAGCGGGTCTGGCTTCAACTTCTGCAACAGCAGCAGATATTGGCGCTGTTAGCGCTCCTATCTTGTTCAGCTTCGCCTACAACTGATTTATCTCTGTTCGCAAGCGGGCATTATTGCCCGCTTTTTTTAGCCCACAGGAGCCGTAGAATGCCCCGTTTCTTCCCGCTTTTTTCCTTGATGCTGTCCTTATTTGCCTCGTCTTTCGCGGCACAGGCGGAAGGATTTGGTATCAACGCCACCCGGCTGATTTATCCTCAGGGTGCCCCCAGTATTAGTGTGACGGTTCGTAATACCCTGGCTGCAACACCTTATCTGGTGCAAACCGGCATAAGCCGTATGCAGCATAAATATGAACCGGCACCGTTTTCGGTTACACCACCGCTATTTCGTCTGGAAGCGGGCAGCACTAACCAAATTCGTATCGTGGCTCAAAACGTAAATGCGCCAAATAACCACGAGTCAGTATTCTTTTTTCATGCCAGCGCAATTCCTGCCAGCACCATGCCCGAGTCGGGTAATCAACGTGCAGGCGTCAGTGGAACAGTACAATTTGGCGTCGGCAATATTATCAAGTTGTTTTACCGCCCGTCAGGATTGCCATCGTCATCCGCCGCGGCACAGCGGGATTTGCAATTCTCCCGGGTGAAAGACGGTATTAAAGTGAGCAACAATTCACCGTATTTTGTCAGTTTCGCCAGCCTTAAAATAGGTGATCAGGCCGCCAAACTGGATAGCCCTGCGGCATTGATGATTGCGCCATTTAGTCATCATACCTACCCAAGTTCAGTCACCACCGGCAAGGTTCAGTGGCAGACGATCAATGACGAAGGGGGCATTAATGTCTTCAATCAGACTCTGCCGTAACCTCTCTTTATTGGCCATCGCCCTCGGGCTGCAAGGGCTATTGGCTGCCCCGGCATCGGCGGTGACGCTCAATTTCTCGGCGGTACTGAATCCGGGGACTTGCACCTTGAGCCTGAATAAAAGCGTCCTGTCACTGGGCCCGATTGCTCAAGCTCAACTTACCGCTAATGCGTTGGTGAGAGCCGAGCCTTTCACTCTGAATGTGCAAGCCTGTAGCGGCACTCATCCCAGTTTTACGCCAGCGGTGAATGTCAGTGGTGAAGGGATGGTTCAGAGCGGTAAGTGGCTGTTTCGTAGCAGTGATTCTGTCGCCAGTGGTATGGGCGTGATGTTGGTAAAAACTGAGACAACCCCTAATTACAATCAACTCGAAGTCAAGAATGGTGACGATATCCCACTGGCAGCCACAGGGGTAAATCCAGTTAACCAGAGCATCACGTTTTATGCCGGTGTGACCTGCGGCAACGGTGCAGAGTGCAGCAATTTACAACCTGGTGAATTGAACGCCCGGGTGCTCTTTAATCTTGTTTATCGCTGAGGTCACTATGCTACCGGTTCGCGCCTCCTTGCCAGCCAGAATCAGCGTATTTTTGCTACTGCTGCTGGCAACTGAAAATACCATTGCAGCCAATGTGGGCGGTATCAGCCTGAGCCAGACGCGCATGGTGTTTTTGGCGACGGACAAAGCCCAGACGCTGACCGTCAAAAACAGTGATAACCAAACCTATCTTATTCAGAGTCGGGTGCAACGTAATCTTGATGACACGGCATCCGCTCCTTTTGTTATCACGCCGCCGCTTTTCCCATTGCGCGCTGATAACCGCCAGTTACTGCGTATTTTGCCGCAGGATACCGCGGGCCTGCCCACTGATCGCGAGTCGCTGTTTTACCTCTCGGTAGTGGGTATTCCGGCACAAACAGAACAGAACAGCGCCAGCAACCAGGTCTCTATGGGGCTGCGCTTTATGATTAAGCTGTTTTATCGCCCAACGGGTCTGGCTGTTTCTCAAGATGCCGCCGCTTGTGGCCTGGAGTTCAACGCGACAGCTCAAGGCGTGCGCGTGAACAATCCAACACCTTACTACCAGACGCTGGGGCAACTGGTGCTGAATCACACCACTATTGATTTGGATAACCAACCCTCAATGGTGGCCCCGATGAGCACTGCGACTTATTCAGTCTCCGCGCCCGTGACACAAGCTAAATGGCAAACCATCAATGATTTCGGTGGGCTATCGACTGAGTGTCAGCAGGCGGTGTCGTCAATCAAGGAAACATCATGAGTTTTGTCTTTCCCAAACACCTCATTGCTTTTGGGCTGTGTTTATTCACTCTTTTTTCTGGCTTTGCGGCAGCCCAGACGGCCCCCAATAAGCCGGGGATTTCGTTTTACGTGTTGCGGGTTATCTATCCTGAGACCGAGAAAAAAGGCGTCAGCCTGACGGCCTATAACAAAAGTGCCGCGCCGTACTTAATGCAGTCCTGGATACAACCCGTCGATCCGGTTACCGGTGATGTGAATATGACGAATACAGATCAGGGGGCGATGCCCTTTATCGTCACACCACCACTGGCACGGCTGGAAGCGAACAGTGAGCTGACATTGCGTATCCGGCGTAACGGTGAGCCGCTACCGACCGATCGCGAATCAGTATTTTTTATCTCGATGAAAGCCATCCCTGCACAGCAAGAGACTAACAAAGATGCGCAAGCCGGGCAGATGGCACTCACCGTGGTGAGCAATATGAAAGTCTTCTATCGGCCTGAAGGGCTGGCTAAACGCGCGGTGGCCGATGTGGCGTCACAACTGAGTTTTCGCCGCGAAGGCAATGTGCTGATTGCAGAAAATCCGACACCTTACTGGCTGACTTTTTCCCGGCTTCACGTCGGGGCGAGCGAAATGGATAAAGCCCAGCTTCGCTTGATGGTTCCGCCTAAAGGGCAGCGCCAGTACCGCTTGCCAGAAGGCGCTACCGGCAAGGTGAGCTGGCAGTTAATTGATGAAGATGGTTGGGATACGCCTTTCAAGCATCAAAATTTGTAGTCCTTTGATATGACCTCTGACTTTCGTAATGGCCTGACTTTGTAATGGATAGAAGAAAAATGAAAATCCGCCACGCTGAATTAACAATACTGCCCTCGTTGGTCGGCGTTGCTTTCCTGACAGCAACGACGCCTGCGAGCGCGCGGGATTACTTTGACCCTGGTTTGCTGGCGCTGACCGGCGGGCAATCTGCCACCACGGACTTGAGTGCTTTTGAGACCGCAGGCCAGATCCCTGCGGGCAGTTACCTGGTGACATTGTTTGTTAATCAGGTGGATTTAGGCCAGCACCAGTTGATGTTTAAAGCCGATAAACAAGGGAAAGTGGCGCCGGAGTTAACCCCCGCATTTCTACATGAGATGGGGGTAAATACTCAGGCGTTGCCCGCTTTTGTTGGGTTGCCGCCGGATGTTGCCATCGACAATATCAATGAGCTGATCCCCGAGGCACGCGTCCGGTTTGATTTTCCACAACAACGGCTGGAGCTCAGCTTTCCACAGATAGCGATGCAGGCTAATAGCCAAGGTGCAGTTGATCCCGCCTTATGGGATCAGGGCGTTCCGGCCCTGTTGTTTAATTACAGCGCCAATGGCGGGCGCAACTGGCAGGATGGCCAATACGACGGCGGGAATACAGTTCAAACCAACCTGTTTGCCAGCGTGCGCGGTGGGTTGAACTGGCAGGCGTGGCGACTGCGCAGTGATATGACTTACACCTACAACGAGAGTCGTGGTGGCAATATTGACAGCCAGAGCAACCAGCAGACCCAGTTTTCCAACACTTATCTGCAACGGGATATCGCCGCTCTGCGTTCAGAAATATTGGTGGGGGAAAGCAATACTGAAAATGATGTTTTTGACAGTATTCCGTTCCGTGGCGTCAAGCTGAATTCCAGTGACGATATGCTGCCGATTAGCCTGCGCGGCTTTGCGCCGGTCATCTCCGGAATTGCGCAAAGTAACGCCCGGGTGACTGTCAGCCAGAACGGTAATGTGGTGTATCAGACCTTTGTGGCACCGGGACCTTTTCGTATCAATGACCTGTTCCAAACTGGGCAGGGCGGTGACCTGACGGTAACCATCACCGAAACTGATGGCACCGTTCGTACCCAAACAGTGGCGCTGTCCTCTCTGCCAGTGATGCGCCGCCCCGGTAGCCTCAAATATGAGCTCACTACCGGGCGCTACAACGGCGGGATCACCACCAGTTCGAAAGAATCCGACTTTGTGCTCGGCACCTTAATCTATGGCCTGCCTTACGACGTCACCTTATATGGCGGCGGGTTGGTAGCACAGGACTATGCCTCTATGGTCGCCGGTAGCGGTGTGTCACTGGGGAGTTTCGGTGCGCTGTCGGCGGATATCACCACTTCAAGCACCACGTTGGCTGGTCAAGATGGCCGCCAACAAGGTAGCTCTTACCGGATTCGTTATGCCAAGAGTTTGCTGGAAACTGGCACCTCGATAGATCTGGCGGCTTATCGCTATTCCACCCGCCATTATTACAGTTTTTCCGATTTTAACAGTCAGGGCTATCAGCTCAGTGAAGGGCAGGTGCCGTGGGCGCTGGAGCGACAGCGCTCTAATTTCCAGGTGCAGCTTAATCAGCAACTGGGGTCATGGGGTTCAACCTATTTGTCATTACAACGCAATGACTTTTGGGGTAATGACAAGGTAATGAATACGGTATCGGCGGGCTATAACGGCAGCTACCGTGGCGTGAGTTATGGGATGGCTTACAGCATTAATCGGGTCAAAGGCGAGGGCAACTGGCCGGAAGATCGCCAATTGGCACTGAATATGCAAGTTCCGTTGAACCTGTTTAGCCAGGCTCAGTCGGCCAGCCGCAGTTATGCCCGTTACCAGATGACCCACAATAATCAGGGACAGGTACAGCAGCAGGCCGGTATTAGCGGCAGCGCGTTGGATGATCGTCTCTCTTATAGCGCGATGCAAGGCTGGTCCAATGGCAATGCTCCGAGCAGCAGTACATTGAATGCCGGTTATCAGGGCAGCAAAGGCATGGCCAATATGGGTTACAGCTATGGCAGCCAATCGCGCTCATTAAACATGGGCGGCAATGGTGCGGTAGTAGTCCATCCGGGCGGCGTGACACTCAGCCAGATGTTGGGCAATTCGGCAGCGATTGTGAGTGCGCCGGGTGCGGGTGGCGTGAGTGTGATGAACGGCAATGTGCGTACTGATAGCCGCGGCTATGCGGTGGTGCCTTACTTGTCGAATTACCAAAATAACAGCATTAGTTTGAACCCGACCACCTTGCCGGACGATGTCGATATCACGCACTCCAGTTTGAATGTCTATCCGACCAAAGGGGCGGTGGTGATGGCGAACTTTGCCACCCGCGTCGGTTATCAGGCGCTGGTCACCTTGCAGCAAGGCCATCAACCACTGCCTTTCGGGGCGTTGGTGACAGTTGATAACGCCAGCGATGGCGAAACCAACACCGGTATTGTCGGCGATAACGGGCAAGTGTATCTGAGCGGATTACCGGAGAAAGGCCAGCTTAAAGTGAAGTGGGGCAGCAGTGCCGAACAACAGTGCCGGGCGGTATTTAATCTAAATAAAGTTGAAGCGCCATCAGCCAATAACCCAATACGCACAGTGACCGCTCGCTGTGAGGGAGCATAAATATGCGCCTGACATCATCAGTCACTGAAAACAGCACGGAATATGATCAAATGAATACAGTAATAATAAACGCCCAAAAACCAAAGATTGGCGACTTATATCAAAAAGGGTATTTATACCTGCTAACGCTATTGCTCGTTTTAATAGCCATAGTTCAGTCGGTCAGGGCCGAGACCATAACTATTGGTAAGGGCAGCGGTATTATTTGGGAAGGGCTGCCTTTCAATGAAACATTATCTGGGCCACTGAATAACCCGACATTGGTGCCAGCTTACGGTTTGTTAAGCATAAGCAATGTATTTGGGGGCTGTGCGAGGAGTGCCGCCATGATTACCAATATTGGTGGTTATAAGGCATTACAGATAGCGCTGGGCGTGGGATTAGTTCCTCGGGCGAGTGGGACCGTGAGTTTTGTACTATACGATGGAACGCCTGATAGTATCACCGGGACCATTGGTTTACCCGAGACTAAGGGTAAGGTAGCCAGCGGTATGACGGTGTACAGTCCGAGTGGATTAGAGTGGTGCTTACCGCCATCATTTTTCGGGAGCCATACCTTTTATAAGCCTGATGGTGAGCGAATCGCCCAACTTGCAGGGTCATGGGTATTAGTCGCAGACGGGACCCAAGTAAGCAGTGAGGCCATTATACCGGCAATGTATTTTGGTAGTTTTTCTAATGTTTCTTCTGGAGATAAGGGCGTCACTATTTTACCGCCAAGTATCACATTACGTATCTCTACATTGGAATGTACCGTCTCAACACCCACCATGATTAATTTTGGTAGCGTTGAGCGTTTGACGCAGGCGGGGGCCGAGTTAGCGACTTATTCTTCTGCCATAACCACGGCTTGTTCGCAAGCATCTGACCGAATCAATGCCAATATTAATCTGCAATTCAGAGCATTAACCGGTTTATACGAAAATCAACCGACCCGTTTGGCGCTGGCGCAAGGTGGCGGCTATATCACCGGTGAAATCAATAATGGCGTGACGGGTAGTGGCGTATGTACTGGCACCAGCGGGCTGCCTTTTGATAATTCAGTGGTCAAAATAGGCAATATTCTGGCGACTGAAGCGACCAAAGTTATCAATAATCAGGTGACCTGGCGTTTGTGTTCTGGTGGCACCAGTTTACCCATTGGCAATGTAACCGCATCGGCGGAAATGCTGGTGACATTTAATTAACTGCCCGCAACCCGCTTATTGCTGTAGATAATGTTTAGCAACAGCTCAAATGGATATAAAACCCGCATTTGAGCTGTTCAACAGAGCCACTATTTTTTGCCATCAACACCACTCTTTGAGCTGTAATAATACATTGCTCGGTGTATTGCCATATTTAAAATTCAACAATTGAGCTAATGCATGTCTAATATAATAATATTCAGCAAATATGATCTAATTAGATATTTTTTTAATGAAATAATAACTGAGATTTTTAACAATCAAAGTAACAAGTCTGATGTTTCAATTACCATCTGTTATTCATTGTCAGATTTTTATGAATCAATCTCGCAAGTAGATAATGCGCGAATAATTCTTGATGCTGACAACCTCAATAAATTAGATTTGCTTTATATTTTTAGTCTGATTAGTAACAAAGCTAAAAAATCTAATGTATTCTTATTTATCAAAGAACAGAATGCCTTAAATTCTCTCGGCGAAATGCGAAAGATACCCACAGTTTTTTTATACAAAAATGCCCCATTAGAACTATTGAAACGCATGCTGGAAGATTTTGTATTGGATCGCCGGGTAAAGAAGCGTGACTTAAAAATCAGTAGTCAATTAAAAGGTGACTGTCCGTTAACACCAAGGGAAAAGGAAGTTATGCATCTTATTTTAACCGGGATATCTAATGCTGATATCGCGGATTTATTGAATATTAGTCATAAAACAGCCAGTGCCCACCGAATGAAAATTTACAGGAAATATAATGTAAATAACTTAATGGGGCTTTATATTCAATTTAAGCACGACGGCGTAAGATAAAAATAACTATCATTCAGTTACTCCCTAATTTGCTATTTTTTGTGAGTTTTTTACCTGTTCAGAACAGTGTGTGCCGGTAGAGCCATGTAAACACCCGATAAAATCGGGTGTTCGAGAGCTGCATTGATTATAGTTCGCGCTGGTTCATCATTAATGCCAGATCGACAAGGCGATTTGAGAATCCCCATTCGTTATCATACCAAGCGAGGATTTTGACCATATTTCCGCCGATAACCAGTGTCGATAATCCATCAATAATAGATGAACGCGGATCGCCCTGATAATCGCTCGAAACCAAGGGTTCGTCGCTATAACCCAGAATACCCTGCAACGGCCCGGAAGCTGCCGCCTGGCGGAATGCATCGTTGACTTGCTGCACAGTGACATCACGCTCAAGCGTTACCGTGAGATCGACAATCGACACCACCGGAACGGGTACCCGCAGCGAGTAGCCTGTCAGCCGGCCATCAAGTTCGGGGATCACTTTGCCTAACGCTTTGGCGGCACCACTGGAGTAAGGCACAATCGAAAGCGCTGCCGCTCGTGCACCGCGTAAGTCTTGTTCGGGCTGGTCGTGCAATACCTGACTGTTAGTATATGCGTGCGTGGTATTCATAAGACCGTGCTTGATACCAAAATGTTGGTGCAGCACTTGTGCGGCAGGAGCCAGACCGTTGGTCGTGCAGCTACCATTACTGACCACAAAGTGTTTTTGCGGGTTGTACAGCTGATGGTTTACGCCCATCACTACGGTTAAATCGTCATTTTTGCCCGGTGCCGAGATGATGACGCGTTTTGCACCGCCACTGTGAATATGCACCGCTGCTTTTTCGCGTTCGGTGAAGAAACCCGTCGCCTCAATAACGATATCCACGTCCACATCCCGCCAAGGGATACGGGCCGGATCGCGTTCACTGAATACCACGATGGGTCGACCATCGACATTCAGTTGCCCATCGGCTGCATCTACTGAACATGCCAGCGTACCCAGTAGAGAGTCGTATTTCAGCAAATGAGCCAGCGTTTTGCTGTCTGTCAGATCGTTGATTGCCACAATCTGAATATCCGGATTGCCCAGTGCTGCGCGTAATACGTTGCGCCCGATTCTCCCGAAACCATTAATACCGACCTTGACCATGATGAACTCCTTATGTGTTGTCTTAGGAGTGACTTTAGGCCCAGAGCAGTTTGGCGTAAATGACAAAAAAGGATCACTTTACGCCATTTTGCGACAATGAAAGCGCTGGCGGTATTCCCCCGGAGTCAGGTTCAGCTGTTTTTCAAACATGCGACGCAGATTGATACTGCTGCCGAAACCCGTTTGCGCGGCAATTTCGTCCAGCATATCAGTAGTTTGTTCCAGCCGTTGCCGTGCGGCAGCGAGGCGAGCTTCGGCAACATAGCGCGCCGGAGATGCGCCGGTTTCACGGGTAAAAACGCGAGTGAAATTGCGCGGACTCATTGCCACTTTTTCTGCCAGATTTTCAACGCAGAGGTCGGCGGTAATGTTTTCCAGGATCCATGACTGTAGATCGCTTATCGGGCCAGAACCGCTGTTTTTCCGCAGATCGTAGCGACTAAACTGTAATTGACCGCCGGGGCGGCGAAGATACATCACTAAATCCTGTGCGACATCGCGGGCAAGGCTAAAACCGTAATCTTCCTCAACCAGTGCCAGTGTCAGATCAAAACCGGAGCTGACGCCACCGGATGTCCAGATAGGCCCATCTTGAATATACAGCGGCCCACCTTCGACCTTCACCTCAGGAAATGCCGATTGCATGGTTTCCAGCAATTTCCAGTGGGTTGTTGCTCGTCTTCCATTAAGTAATCCGGCCTGCGCCAACAACATCGCGCCGCCGCAAATGGAGGCAATACGGCGTGCATGCGGTGCGGCGAGGTGCAGCCAGTCGACAATGGCAGTGCCTTCCTGCTCATTCTGACCGCGGCCAGTAATGAGTATGGTGTCGAACGGCTCACGGGGATCCAGCTCATGAAGGCGATGATCGGCAAGCAAGTTTAACCCGGACTGGCCGTGGATCACCTGATGCGGCTGGGTTGTTGCAATGCCAACATGATAACGAGGGCGATCCAGGCCTTCCGTATGCAACTGGTTAGCCTGCATCAGAATGTCTGCAATACCGGCAGACTCGAACAGCATGCCGCCGTCAGGAACAATAATAAGAATTTTCTTCATGTCCTGAAAAGTATACTTTCAGCAAAATAAGTCAACAGGAGGGATAAGAATTTTCAGGAGAAAGGCGGGAGTAAGAAGCAATGATGGTGTCCCCGACTGACTTCACTAAAACGCCTGAGAGGTGCTATTTAAAAGGGTTTTTAATTGTGGTGCTATATGGATACCCCCAATAACACCCCCAATTCGTTTTTCATGCTGCTTTCCGTGGTTCGATTCCCAGGTTCGATTTCCACGCAAGATAATCAGAATACTTCCAACGAGACATTCGTCCAAGCTTAATTTGCTTTGGGAATGCCCCTCGCTTAATCAGATCATAAAACCATTTAGACGTCATACCGGTGTCCGCAGTAATAAATTTCATGTCTACTAGCGAGTCAGGGCTAAGTGACTCTTTATTGATTGTCATATCTGGCCTCTTATCTCTTTATCAATCCCATCACCTATTCCACTTAAACTGACCATTCAGCACGCCAATAGCGAAAAGAAGCCAAGCCAGCTTGTAGCCAAGTGGCTTTATCTTCTCGTAATGGCGCAGGATGATAGGGCGGGTGATGGAGTCTTTATTGGTGTTATCCGGCAGAGCGGCGAGGGTGGTTTTAATTTCGTTGTTACACATTCTGGCGGTGGATTGTAGCGCGTTCTGTCTCTCTTCAGGAGTCACGTATCACTCCTTTGGTTTCCGGTACCCAGCATCATAGATAGCAGCGGCAACATCTTCTGGTTGATAGCTATCAGGCAATGCGGATTGAATACTAACGATATCAGTTATTGCCGCGTTCTTGCGGGCTAATTCTTCTTCGTCAAGAATCTCATTACATAGGCTAACGCACTCATTACAGATGTTTACCGCGGGGCCAGTGATGACACGAACCTCGCTTTCAGGCTTTTGGCAGAATGAGCACGTAACCCCTGGCGGTAACTCTTCAACTTTCCACTTAGCGAAATCAATTTTCATAGCCATCATCCGAACATCCCCCTAACAGCCTCAGTCTCAATTGTATAAATTGTTGCCAGCACCGCCCATGCGATGATGACGATAAAGAACCAGGTACCGTCTGATATTTTTCTCTTCATGCTGCCTCCGAACTGCCAGGTATTAATTTGATTGATTGATCGCACTCATTGCCCCAGGTATCCCACCCCTCCAAATCCTTCCTTGAAAACAACTCAATGCGTTTCACATCGCCATACAGTAATTCCAGCCGGTGGCGCACCTCCCACGGCTTTTCGCTATGCTCGCCCAATGGTGAGTACACAACTTGTTTGATACTGGCGTTAAGCCGCTCAAGGCCATTACCGCGCACTGCAATCAGCACATCCTCCGTATTGGCCCTGGTGTAGTTGCCGCCATTCATCCGTGATTGGGTATTGAGTAGGGTGAGAAAGTCGTAAAAGTCGTTAACCTCACCGGCTGCCAGCGCTTTGTTGATATGATCCTCTGCCAGTTGATTCAGCTTCACCCAAGTGAAACCCTTCATCGTGCGCACCTGGAAACCCCAAGCTTCAGCGAGTTGCTTTGCTTCGTCGTTGAAATTGCCGGTGTACCACATGGCGATAACTGCATCGGGCGCTGCGAGAGACCAAACTGGAAGGCGTTTTAAATCGGTGAGTGACATCGTGCGGTAGTGATTAACTGCTGCGCCGTTGCTGGCCTTGTTTCCGTATTGCCAGGGTGGGTCACAATAGATGAGCTGATATCCACTCATGCCGCCTCCATTATTTTTTTCACTTTCGCCTTCACTGACTTCACCGTTTTAACTGGCATTGGGGTGACAACTTGCTGCGGCACCGGTCTCTTTGATTTATCGCCGGTTCGTAGCCGCTGCTTTATTCGCATATCCCACAGGTAGCAGTCTTTGTGGTCGCGGCCATCATCCGTTGCCCGGGCAACGGTCAGAATTAGTTCGCTGATATCGTCCATTACGCGGCCTCCGCTAACTTTGTTGGAATGCGCCAGCATTTAATCGAATAATTACCGTTAGGCTTTTCAGTGCATTCAGCGCCAAAGAATGAATTACTTATTGCGCCGCTCGGATTGGGAAACTCACCATTTCCACGGCCTTTGATAAATGCATTTAATGCGCGTGTGGCAAATTCAACGCAGCCGGGGTCCGGCGCTGAGATAGTTACTCGCATAGGGGATACTCCAGATAGTGAAATCCGTTTCTGTGAGTCCGTTTTTAGGCAATAAAAAACCCCGCATTTAGCGAGGCTCATTGAGATGGTGTGCTTACTTTCTTTCTGGCGGGGTATATTCCATTTTACCCATCGTTCTACCTACTTCCCTATAGTGCTTCACTCGGTCGCGAAAATACTCACGTAAATGCGTTGGCTGCTGTTCCTCTATCTGAGCAGGGATAACCGGCATGTTGTAGCGCTCTTTGAATGCAACGCCGCTGGCGGCTAAGTCCACAGCCATCTTGTCTTTGTCGTCTTGCGGTATATCAGCGAGATTGTAGCTCATGGTTTCCTCCTACCTATTTGTTATGTGATAGTTTATAGGAAATCCAAATAAAGCAATTGACACATGTGCGAAAATTATTAATATGCTGAAGTCCCTGAGAAATCAGTGACGGAACGGAGGGATGGCCGAGTGGTTGATGGCACCTCATTGATACTGAGACGACCGGTTTTCCGGTTCGGGGGTTCGAATCCCCCTCCCTATATAGAAAGGTCGCTTAGGCGGCCTTTTGCCATTTGGCTACAAGCTGGCTTAGCTGCTGTGAATAACAAGGTTCCGTCTTGAAAGTTATCCCAATCAGCTTGGTTGTGTAGGCAAACCACTCGCGCCGTTCGTGTTCCGTCAGAATCATAATCACTCAACACAATCTGACCAATCGGCTCCAACGCTTTCAATTCTGCAAGTTGCTCACGCAGTGATAGCACCTCAGTGGCAAGACTTCTCGCGTAGTTCTGCCAACTTGATAAAAACTCAGAATCACAACATGAAGCACAAATACGCCCACCATCAGCGTGCGGAACGGTAATTTTCGAATGGCTACAAAAATCACAACAGTCCACGACTGCAACATTCCAATCGCGACGAATTCGTACCGGCTCTTCACTCAGCATCTGCATTCCCCTCTACCAACGGCTTACAAAAATCAGATTTTCGGTAGTGTCTGACGCACTCCCAAATAGCGAAACATGCCGGACAGTTAACCTTGTCACCACTTTTAGCTGGCTGTTCTTGTTGCTCGTCATCGTTGCCAGATAATCCGCACAAGGTTGCGTAGTCAGACCTTGCGCCATCATTGGATATGTGAACGAGATTTTCCGTGTATATGCCTCTAAATTGAACGCGCACAAATGCGTTACGCTTTGCCATCACTCCCCCTCTACCAACGTGAATGTTTTGCAACCACAATTGGGGCAGCAATTATCAGTCCAGCCGCTTTTATTTCGCTTCCCTACCAACTCATCTTTAGCGTGAGTCTTCCGGCAGCGACGGCATTTGAATTTCTGCATCACTCATCATCCCAGTTATCGATAGGGCAATGACGTCCTGTAGCCATTGGCTCGTTGTCTCTCAGTTGAGGACAGTCCTTATGGTGACATTCGCCATCACGCCCAGCGGCGCAGCGTTCTAGCGGCTTCTCAGACTGAGGGCGCATTATCACTCCAGCGGGCGCAGGGACGATAACGATGGGGGTGGCATCCTCCTTGACCGTGAAACCGGCTGCAATCATGTTATCCGCATAACGGGTGATCAGTTCTCCAGCCTTTTTGTTATCGTAATACGGCTCGTGGTGGCTCCAAATTTCCATGCCAAAGTGACAGTAGTGTCCGTCTATTGGCTTATCGTCCTGTAAGCCAGCATGACCAAGAATGCGAATTGCTGGGCTGCTCAACAAAGCTCTCCAGCGCGTTGCATCTAGCTGTGCCGCTTCCAGTTGGGCTATCAGTGCTAATATTGTTTCACCCGCCCACTTAGAACTAATCGCAGCCACTCCATTTGCCAATGATCGAGCATTGATTTTTAAGTATTCAATGTTCAATTCTTCGATGTTATTCATCATGCCTCCTGCTTACGGCGTGAGCCTTTGTATTCAGGTTCTGGTTTATGCTGTGGTTTGCAGATTGTGTGCTTTAGAATCTCAAGCCAATTTTTCCGGCAATTAATTACCCATTTGCCGCCTTCAGTATCGAAAAACTTTTTCTCTACAGGCTCAGCAAGCCGCTCTAACACCTCACATGGAACAGCTACCGTGTCACAACCAGAATTGTAATAACGAAGGTGGGATAAAATTCTGTCCTCTGAGTAGCGTCCAGCTGCCTCTATTCTTCCGCAATGTCCCGCGTCATTTTCTGCCCACAAAATTATGTAGCGGTTATGACGAGTGGTGTGATTCACGCTTATAACAAAGTATTCTTTCGTCATATAACTCATCTCTCAGGATGTGCGCTTATTCCAAGCGCGTGAGGCCATGGCAATTTTATCTTTACCAATCATTTGAGCGCTCTGAGCGTCGCATCCGTGACAACGCACGATAGCTGAACGGTCGGGGCAGTCTTCTTCGTATTGAGCGAAGGCCTCAATTTGCTTTGAGCCGCAGAATGGGCATGGCTTTAATTCTTTATCAGTATTTTCAGACATAACTATTCCTCAGCAGATTGACTGCCGGTAATGGGGGTGGGGAATTAGGCTGACGAAAGCAGTCGTAGGCATTCCTGGCGCCGCGCTAACAACTCTTCCTGAGTTGAGCAGAACGGCATTGGGTTGGTTGGCATAAACTCTGGCTTGAGTCGGTATATCGTTCCCTGAGCCGATATCCCTTTAATCTCCCACCGCTCTTCCGTGAGCAAATGACGCATGTTTCTCACATACGTCAGGCCGATGTGTATCGATACTGTCTCAAATCCTTCACCTAACCCTTTGTAGAATGAGTCCTTATAATTCAACGTACACCCGCCAGTGGCACCACCAGATAAATAGCTCCCGCCACCCACGCTGCCAATTGACCGGTGGAATGAGGTTATATATGCATCTGGGTGGGCGCGGAGGCAGGCCAGTATTTGTTCTGGCTGCATGGTGGTTACCTGTTGGGAGGTGCGAACTTAGAAACGTGGGTCTTCGGAAAAGAATTGATCATCACCCTGATAATTTCCTGAGTGAGTTGGAGCGCTGTTTACTTGCTTACGCTCATCCTTGTCCTTCAGGGTGGTGAGCATCTTCGCTATTGTTTCGGCTGGGGCGTTAGTTACATGCTCTTGCAGCGTTCTCTGGCTTTGTGCAAAGTACGGAATGCGAATATCAAAGTTGTAAGTCTCACGGCCATCATCTTTTGTTTTCAGCGTTTTTTGCAGTACCAAACCCAATTTGCGGCCTACAAACTCAGGGGCTACATCAACACCAGCCTCATTTTTAATGATGGTGAGTTGCTTAACGCCAGAGCAACCCATCATCGCATTTATCATGTTTACGCCATGCGTATTGGGGCTTCCGTCTTTCTTGACGGTATAAACATTCAGGTAGTTGGCCTTGCGTCCATCATCAGTTTCCACGGAGAACTCAATTGATTTAGCACCGCCAGAACTGATCACATATTTAGCTTCTGAGATGGTGAAGATATAAGCCCCAGACTCATTGATGAAACCGCTTAATCCTGCTGATAAACCTGAATCCTGGTCATAGACGAAAGTTACATTGCTCATGCCGCGTTTCCTTTAATTTGGTGAACATTATTGATGCCGTAGTAATCGCAAATATCCCGATCTACAGTCAGAAGGTCATTTTCAATTTCGTTGGTTTCGAAGAGGCCCATCGGTGATTTAACGGTGTCGTAACCGTTGTTTTGAGTGGTGAAAAAGTATTGTCCATCGTGAACGGTGGTTCTCAGAACGATGGTGAACATTCCTTCGACCGTTACTTTCTCATCCAACATTTTCCCGATGGTTTTCATTTTGACGCGCCCAAGGTTTGTTTCCTCGGTGTGAGCCATGAAGTAAATTCTCAGATCATCCGGCGCATCCTGTGCCGCTTTGATTATTTCCCACATGTGAAGTCCCATTTTCGCAAACTTATCAAATCCCTTATCGTTCACTGTCTCCATGAATTCGGTGCACATCACATACTGAAAGTCATCAATGATGACTATTTTCTTCCCGTACTTTGTCGCACCATTAATGACGGCCTTAATCAGTGACCAGTCATGTGTTGGGATAACACTCCCTGTCTTCTTCGCGCCATCCCATGGCTGCCAGTTAGTTGATTTGAACGGTAGCCGCTTCCTTACGACCTGAATAAGCAGGCAATCATCAGGGTTGAGATTGCGCAAGCTGGTAGATTTCCCTGTACCAGATTCACCAAGGATTAATGTTGCGGTACCCACAAATCACCTCCATAAATGATTTACGCTTTTTGGCTGCCGATTCCCTTACTTGATCAACCAATTCGCCTTTAATCCCCATCGCGTCCAGTGCAATGATTGCCAGTTGTTCAGCCGATACACGACCGCACTCCAATTCATTTTTAACAAAGGCCAGAGTGTCCATACTCTTTAACGATTCACGCCTTGTGATAATTAGCTCTTTGAACTGTTCTTCTGTCATGCCGCCTCCATAAGCTCGATTGATACCGACGCATCCATTTGGTAAATACGACGCTTGGCGGCTGCGCAGGTAAGATAATTAGCTGCTGAGCGCCTGCTTCCAGCTTTACGACAGGACTTCGCGCAAACCAACCAGTGGTTATGCCACCACTTGAGCTCTCTTTTAGTCATGGCTCAATCCTCCGAGTTAGCGCTTCAATAATTTTCTCCCAGATACCTTTCCGTGGCGGGGGAGTGAAGCTTGCTGATGTGAGGCGGTAGGCTGGTGAATGCTGGATTTTGGTCAAATAGTTAGTAGAGCATCCCGATGCGGGATACCCTGCAATGGCGTATTGCATAGGGATACCTTTTGATTAGTAGTTAATTTGGATAGGTGGTTGCTGATTCAAAAATGACTGAGCAACTTGATTCTTGATGATGGCGATAACGCACGCCTTTGCGTGCTCAGCGTCAATTCCGGCGTCGGTTAGTACGGCAATGGCCGCGTTGTTAACTTCGGCTTGGTGGGCTTTGTCTGCCGCTTTTCTTGCCGCCTCATCAGCAATGCGTTTCTCTTCAGCTAGCCGAGCATCTTCTTTCTGCTTGGCTTCACGTTGAACTCGCTCAGCTTCCTGCTGTGCTTTAAGTTTCTCGGCTGCGATAGCGTCCTGCTTCTCGCGCTCGACACGTTCAGCTAATTCCTTGGCGTCACGTTCGGCTTTGGCTACGGCATCCTTGGCGGTCTGTTCAGCTCGTTCCTGAGCCAGTTTTGCATCACGTTCACGTTGTTCCGCTGCCGCAACCTCCTGTCGGGCTTTCTCTTCTGCATCGCGGGTTGCTTTCTCTGCTGCCTGTTGAGCAATGAATTCTTCATGGGCCTTGCGCAGACGTTCAACTTCATCAGCTTTCTCTTTGGCGTCACGGTCGAAAGCGTCATTCATCAGAAGGGCCATTTCGTGGTCAGACTCTTTCTTGACCAATCGCTCTGCTGTAATGCTGGCGTCCATTTCATGGGCTTCCTGCCACATGGCTGCACAGGCCGATTCTGCTGCAAGTCTCTCTTGTTCAGCTTCCCACTCAATGCGGGGTTTAAGAAATGCATCACGAATGTCATCACATTCATCAACAAATCGCTTGAGTTCCTTTTCTGCTGGTTTTATGGGGTCTTTTAAGCTGCGCAGGTAATCGCGCCCCGGCTCTTCTACAGCTTTTTTGCTTGAGCCAATCATTCTGGCTATAGAGCCAATGCGGTCGCGGCCCTTCTTTGTTGTGACATCTGGCACTTCACGCGTCATTTCACGAATGTATTCAAGAAAGCTATCAAGGCCGCCAGCTACATACAGCGTCGGTGCCTGCTCTGGCTTAATGTCGATTACCACCAAGCCGGTGTTTTCGTCT
This sequence comes from Yersinia sp. 22-579, assembly GCF_030433455.1. Lineage (NCBI taxonomy): Bacteria > Pseudomonadati > Pseudomonadota > Gammaproteobacteria > Enterobacterales > Yersiniaceae > Yersinia > Yersinia sp. 22-579. The sequence continues at coordinate 33,299 of NZ_JAUJTZ010000001.1, forward strand.
GCCATGCTCATTTCCTATGTTTAGCCCACAGCAAAACACCGACGATGGTCAGTTATTTACTCTGGGGATTGGTGTGGGTGGGGTTAACCGTTCTGCTTGGGGTTAATCTTGGTAACTGGAATATCGTCGTAATAACTCTTGCTACCAGAGTCGTTCATATCTCACCCTCTCGCCTTAATCATTGCGTCTGCCACCGCTCTAGAGTGACCAACAACCCAGCCAACACTTCGCTCGCCTAAGTCGTCGATTAATGACGGATTAGATATAATTGCCGCCATCGCTTTAGCTGAAAAGTAATCGTGCACTGTAAGCCCTGCACCGCCTAACTCCGACGACATCCATACATCACCAGCACCGCTAATTGCACCTGACTGCGGAAACGCTGGGCCGCCTGTTTTAATTTCATCTGTCATACATCACCTCATCTAGTGGTCTTGCCAAATGCCCCTAAATAAGAGCCAGTGGTAAGGTCACTCAGTAGCGGTCACATGGTCGTATCCTCTAGCGCCCCTGTTAACGTTCGCAGTCAGGTTCTGCTTTGCAAATAACCTTCACATCCCGTCATAGCCTAAGCTGATAAAATGTGAGGTAAGAGTTTTGTTGATAGATATCTTGCAGATGCCCTCACAGGAAGGGCATGGGTAAGGTCACTGGGGTTGCTCATGCAATTGCTGATTGGCCTTTTCCATAAACTCTTTGGAAAACTCCATTTCTGGAGCTTGGTAATATGCGATATATGCCTCTTCTTGGCAGTTGGTACATAATCCATTTCGCTTGGCACAACCGCAGTTTTCGCAGGTCTTACTCATCATTCATTCCTAATTTACCCGCCAATAAAAAAGGCCACCTAAGTGACCCAACTGCTACTCTGCTAATAATCCCGCTACAACTTTTTGCGCAACCTCAACTGCTTCGCTTAGTTTTTCCTTTCTTTCGGTTAGAACTTCACGCTGAGTTAGCAATGCTTCATAAAGAAAGTCGATGTCTGCCGTGGCATTAATTGAAATGTTGTTTCCTATGGCTATAACTAATTCAAGTCCGTACTTTTCTCGCTGGCTAATGACATGATTAACTCGGTCTAGTCGGTGATTTATGGACTGAACTTCTTGAAGTAATTTATTAAGTTCCATTCTCTTACCCCTTAACTATGTGGTGGGCCTACTTAATAACGTGATAGCAATCTTCACGAATGTTACGGAAGCCTGCTGCAAACTTAGCGACTTCCGGCAAACATATGTTGTCCGCGCTTGGTCGCTCTGTGCTGCGAATTGGAATAGGCATCGTTGCTTTGTATACCCTCGATGTGCAGCCCTCAGAGAGCTTTGTGAACGCTGCTTCAATTCGGCTTGCCAGCACTCGGTTGGCATCCTTCGCCGCGAAGAATTCACCTGTACGCTTAAATTTGCGTGTCTTTGAATTCTCTTTGGTTGGCTTGATTGTGATCGCTACCATGACTACCTCCGGTGGTCTTACCAAAGCCCTCACGTATAAGGGCAACGGTAAAATCACTCATCTCTGTTGTATTCTCCAACCAGTTGGAATTGGAAGTTTCCGTGTGATGTAGCGTGTTCAAGCTGAGCGGTAATGCCAAATGCTCGACCGTCTGTTGTTTCTATAACGTCGTCGTGCGAAGCGTGGAACATACGATAAGATTTACCCTCTGCAAAATTAGCCGTATTAGTGGATTTGGTGCATTTTACTGTCGAGTATTTCATTGTCATTTTAATGCCCTCAATTAGTAGTCTTGCCAAAACCCACGGATTCATGGGTAGTGGTAAGTCCACTAGCCTTGCACTCTTACCCAGTCTATTTGCCTATGACACTCGAGAGATGCATCTGCCGTGGTTGTTGCCATCTCTGATACACGTCGTGTTCTACGTGCGGTTCGAATTCCCTTGCCGACTCACTGGTCTTACTCGCTCTCCTGAGCTACTAAGGTGCAAAGCCAACTTCTCTTTGGTCTCCCAGACTATCCGGGAGAAATCCGTCACGAGGATTGATGAGCATCTCTGCTTTCGTTCCCCGCTTTGTTAATGAGCAGCCTGTCGTCCTGACTGGCGCGGCGAGTAGTTCCTGTCTGCCGCATCGAGATTTCGTTTCGATGGGGTAAATATACATATTGTATTCATATGGTGCAATACGTTTTGTATACCATTTCCATCGTGAATACATAATGTAGTGATTTTTAAGGTAATTTAATTCAAAAATAATTCAGACGAGACCCTTCGCACCTGGCTATCAGGCGTGAAAAGTGTGAGGTGTGTAGTGTTTAAAGCGGGTAGGCTGGTGAGATTGTCAGATTACAGGCACAAAAAACCCGGCAGCGGGGCCGGGTTATAAGTAAAAATGGTTTTATTTAATCTTTTTTTGCTTGATTAACTCGCACTTCAGTAATGGTCGCGCTGATTTTATCAAGCTTATCATTTGTTCTATTGAAATCTAACTTCATGTCTGATCTTAACGAACTATTATCAGCTCCAGCTGAGTCTCTTACGCTTCCTATCTCAGTTCTAAGGGAGGTAATGTCGCTTTGTAAAAATGCATATGTACCACATGCGGCGACTAGAACTGAAATTACAGTCGCCACACATAATCCTACAGCCCAGCCCAGAGTTAAAGGGGCGCTCGTATTAATTGACATGTCAACCTCCTTTGCAATGAACATTTGGTCGCCATTATGATTCTCAATTATAGCACGGAGCGGATCGATAACGGATTGTTGTTTTGGGGTTACTTCACTCCCCCAAATAAAATCATCAAAGCAACCAATATTCATATTTCCCCTGAATCCTTGAGGGCTTGCACTACTTTCCATGTATTAAAAAACATTGTATGTGAACATTTATCACATATTATCATGTAGTTCCATATACCTTTTCCATCAAAATTGGGAATGGGGAAAGTTACTGTAAGTGGTAACCCTTCGTTTGATGATGATATTGGGATAGTAAAGGACTGATGCTGACAAACTGGACATAGGAACTCAGGATCTTTAGATTGAGTTTTCTCAAAATAAGATATTAAAAGTTTCATCGTAACTTTTGATGCTAGTTCCATATTCCCAATTTCTTTCTCTTGGGGCATGTGTTTTCCTTATTATTTTAATGTCTGTTTTCAATTGGTTAATCATTTAATCTAGCCGTAATAATTAGAAGCCAAAGTGAGTGCAGAGATAACTATCATTTTATGGGCTAGCAGTGGGTTAGGGTATGTGTTCCCACTTGATATCAACCACAACGCCAATGATCTTACAGTTCCCATTAATAATGGTCGGCGGGTGATGTGGGTTTAATGCCTTCAGATACTTGCGGCCTGCGTCAGTCATGTACTGTTTGAATGTAGCCTCGTTCTCATTTTCTAACTTAGCTACAACCAACTTTCCGCTAATAGCTTCCTTCTCTGGGTCAACCAGGATAATCATCCCCTCTGGCACGGTGAAGCCATTTGGTGAAGTCATTGAGTCACCCTTGACCCTGAGCCAGAATGATGAATCACTTGCATCTACAGTGGTCTCAGGCCATACGTCAATATCATCCTTTCTGTAAGGCTCAACCGCTTCTAGCCAACACCCAGCACTAACCCAGCTAATTAAAGGATAACTACCTTTAACCTCTTTTTTGCCAACATAGCTAACGCTACGTGTAACCCCACCTTTTTCAGAAATAGTTCCATCTGGGTTAACGACAAATTCAGTCATCCCAAGAATGTCCATTATTTTTGCTATCTCTTCAATGTCAGGTTTTCGCCGATCATTAAGCCAATGACTCACCGCACCTTTAGTTATTCCTAGATGTTCAGCGAGAGTTTCCTGAGTTATTCCAGATTCTTTCATCCGGATTTTTGCAACATCGAACCATTTCATTTTCATTCCTTGATTATACGTTCTGTATAGCTCTATTCGAGACACAATATGTATACATCTCTTGCTTATCAAGAATACAATACGTATACTTTTATCTTGAAAGGAGGTTCCCATGAATAATCTGCGAATTTTTCGCGAGCGCATTGGATTAACACAATCCGAACTAGCAGAGCTAGCTGGATGCACACCTGGAGCAATTGGTCACTACGAGACTGGTCGCCGAGGAATGGACATTAATCTTTGCCGTCAGTTTGTTGAGATTCTTAACTCATCTGGCGCAGCAGTAGGGCTGGATGACGTTTTCCCACCCAAGACACAAAAAGCAGCTTAAGCACTACCGCTCTTTAACACTACTGACCTCACCCCGGAAAGTCTGGGGCTACCAAAGTGACAAGCTCACAGCTTTGTCACGTAACAACATCTAACAAGGGAAGAGTACGCAATGGAACGTGCACAGAAACGCACTAACGCAATTGAATTGGAAGTACAGGTTATGAATGGCATCAGCAGCAAGGGCCAACTGGAAGCCGCTAAGCACGTAGGTGTTGACCGGTGCCAGATAAGCCGCTGGATATCAGGCAAGGACAGCATGTTGAGCAAGTTCTGCCGGCTGCTGGAGTTTGCCGAGATTGAGAAGCCTGAAAACATTCTGGCAATAGCAGGAAATGAAGCAAGGGAGATAGCAACGACACTTCGAATGATGCGGTTGTTGCTGAATCCTCAAAAGCAAAAATCCCCACGGCAAGGTGGGGACTCTGAACAAATCACTATGAACTTTTAACTGGATCAATTCACAGGGGTAATTATGAACGAGAAGCCAATACTTTTCAACTCGGAGATGGTCAACGCCATTCTCAGTGGTCGCAAGACGCAGACTCGCCGGATTATGGGGAACCAGCCAGCCGGGCAGGATCTTGAAACTGTCCATGTTCGGCATAACGATGACTTCAATTTTCAGTGGTATGGAAATTTAGGTGAAAGCAGTTACTTTCCGTGCCCACTCGGTAAGCCCGGCGATCAGCTATGGGTTCGCGAGACATTTGCTCTTCTTGGCAACGAGGATGGTGTTTGTGTCGATTGGCAAGACAACATGGTCAAAGGTGATGAGCAAGCGGCCGCTCGCATATACAAGGCTAGTTGCGAGCAAAAACATGGTGATTATGGGCTGTATTCAATCCCTGATTCAGCCTATTGGAAGCCTGACACCTCAAACATGAAGTATGAGGGTTCATGGCGTCCATCAATCCACATGCCGCGCTGGGCATCCCGCATCAACTTGCTGATCACCGGCATTCGTGTTGAGCGGTTGAATGATATCAGTGAGCAGGACGCACTGGCTGAAGGTGTATCAGCTAATGAGCATTCACCAGCTAGGTATGTATTCGGCTCCCTCTGGCAGTCTATTTATGGGGCTGATAATCCGAAAAGTTGGCAGGCTAACCCATGGGTATGGGTAATTGAGTTTGAGCGCATGGAGGCCAAATGAATACGGCCAAATTCTATGACTTAAGCGCCGAACGTGAGCGCAGGAGCAACAGGATGGAGAACCAGAAGCTTGGTTATGTCCCGTTGTACCGAAGCATCAAGAAGAAACCTTGGGCCAAAGACGTTTTCCTGCGAACACTGTGGGATAACCTTTTACTGGATGCCGCCAGAAAGCCATTCACGGCGAATTTCAAAGGTCACCAATGGAATCTTCAAGCCGGTCAACTGGTCACGACAGCGGCTGATTTAGGGCTATCTCTGTGCGACAGGGAAGGTAAGCCAACAAGCCGTGATGCGGTGGGCAGGATGCTCTCCTTTTTCGTCAAAGAAGGGATGATTGCAACGGGAGGTGAGAAGCGAAAAGGGACGGTAATAACTATCCTAAATTACGCTGAATATGCCGAAAAAATAGACAATTTGCCCGCACATAACGCCGCACTTAAACCCGCACATGGTGAAGCCAGTAACGGCGCGGCTTTAGAGGGTGGTGCCGCACATAACGCCGCACTTAAACCCGCACATCATGAACAAGAAGGTAATAACAATAATATAAAACCCTTTACGTCAGAGAATTCTAACGAATCCCCTGACACCCCACCTAAGAAGCTTCCTGTAGTTCGTCCTGATGCTGCAATCCAAAGCGGTAAAAATTGGGGGACTGCTGATGACCTTAGAGCGGCTGAGTGGATGTTCAGCGCCGTGCTGATGATTGCCCCCGATGCTAAGAAGCCGTCTTTTGCTGGCTGGGCCAATAGCATCCGGTTGATGCGTGAACGGGATGGAAGGAATCACCGAGACATGTGTGTTCTCTTCAAATGGGCCACGCAGGATAGCTTCTGGTGTGGCAACGTGCTTTGCCCGTCAACGCTACGCGAGAAGTGGGACAAGCTGGACATCAAGCGCAAGAAGCAGCAATCAGGCACCGCCACTGGTAAGCCTGTTATTGATTTTGATAACACTGACTGGATAAACGGGGTATCGGTATGAGAAATGTCGTCACAGCCATCCAGAACCGTGATGGTCAATCATTGCAGCAGATGTACGCCGCTGATAAGCCAAAGCAGCAGGTGCCAGAGCAGGCCGCGCAGATATTCAACGAGCTATTTCGCCAGTTGAAGGCTGCATTTCCAGCGCTGATGACCAGCATCAAAGACCAAAGCGACCTGAATGAGCTTCGCCGCCAGTGGGTTTTGGCATTTATCGAAAACGGAATTACCAGTATCGACCAAGTTAACGCTGGAATGAAGATCGCCCGTCAGCAGGCTACGCCGTTCCTCCCGTCACCCGGTCAATTCATTGCATGGTGTAAGCAGGGCGCCACCCGCGCCGCTGGGCTGCCTGATGAAGATGAGCTTTACGACATGGTGATGAAGTTCAGCGCTAAGCGTGATCTCTATGATAGCGCCGAGGCTTACCCATGGGCCACTCCAGCATGTTACTGGATGGTAACGAAGCTTAACTCTGAGCAAAAAGGGTTAGGGCTGAGCGAGCTAGAGCTTAGAAAGCGCTGTGTCAAAGAGCTGAGCACCATGTCGAAAAAAATCGAAGCGGGCGAACCAATACTCGCGCCAGTAGCGCAAATCCAGAAACTTCACATTCCGGTTAGCAACGAAAAAGCTTTGGATCACATTGCTGAAATCAAAGCAAAACTGAATGCAGCGAGGAAATCATGATGGACATGACTAAATCGCGGGAAGAGTCACGAAAACAATTTGAATACGAAGCCGGTAAAGCTCTCTGTCTTCCAACCTCAATTATTGAGTTAGCTCGAAAAGGCGATGGCTACGACCATGCATTCGACAGCATGAACATCATGCACCCGTTAAATGGTTGGTGGCATTGGTGGAAAGCCAGCCGTGAAAGCATCGAAGTGGAGCTGCCGAAGAATATATGTGGAACCGGGCTTATCCAAGATGATGACTTGCCATATTACGGGGGATTTGATGACGGAGTTAAAGCGTTAGCTAGCCGCCTCCGCACTGCCGGTATTCGAATCAAGGGAGAGAGTGAATGAGAGAAAAAATGATGTATATGCCAAAAGACGTGGCGGATGCCTTCATAATTAACCCTGGTGACTTCGAAAAATTCAAGGCAATAAAACCAGCCCTATCCGCTCATGGCGTAGATATGATTTGCGACAGCATGGTAGAAGTTGGGAAATTCATCGCCACAGGGCCAAAGGCATTTGAGCTTGCAAAAATGATTGGGGGAATTGCGTGATGAATAAAGATTTAGATAGTTTCACTGTAGAAGAGATTGAAGAAATTATAAGTACCTGCCAGCAGGAGATTCACAACACGCCAACCAGCGATGAGTTTCCTGTAAGCCCTCGAGTATTACTTTCCCTAGCCCGAATCGCGTTAGCTGCAAAGAGGGCTGAGCCTGTTGGTTATTTGGAGCAAAACCATTTGGATTATCTTCGCTCCGGTTCTGATGCTGATATTTGGCCTGAGGGCGGTGCAGGTGATATCCCTGTCTATCTCGCCCCACAGTTGAACTCTCTGGAGATGCCGGAAGGTTGGACAAGCAGCGACCCTGCCAATGCAGCATTGGTGATGCTGGACAGAATTGACACGATTGACTCAGCTGATGATGACAGGATTGAGGATATTAAATTAATAATCAGGCAGCTAGCCGCCGCGCCGGAGAGTGAATGATGGACAACATTATCTCTAATCTAAGAAAAGACGAAATGTATGCCGGTGATTTGAAATCAATTCCAGATTCCATTCTACGGAAATTTATTTATGGTCTTTTCGAAAACGGAATGCACGACATTGGGAATGGGATGAAAATAATCGATGCCTACACAAACAGCCGTGGAGTTGAAGTATTGACATCTTTGTTTTGCAGTGAGAATACATCTTCATTTCTTCAATATGGGCTCATTGAAGAAAAGGTAAATCACATAACTGGCAATAATTATTACGAGGTTTCAGGAAATACCCTTGGACACAGCATTTGGTTATTTGCGAGGAAAAAAGAAAATAGTGCATCCCAAGCAGTTGGTGATGGAGTCGCTAAGCATGTTGTTCCTAGAGCCGATGAAGCAAGCCCACAGGTTGTTATGTTGTGCAAAAAGTATGGATACCTGGCAACGAGTGAGCTACAAGCACGCCGAGAATCTCTTGAGGCTCGCAGAAAGAAAATGATGTTGCAGGTTGCCAGGGCCAGAGCTACCGGTCGGGGGAATTACACATCAGTGTGCGCAACAGAAGGCTCTGCGGAAAGGTTCGCATCTATAGTCGATGACTATGACATCGCCTTGATGGAGCGAGGAGTCATAGTTTAATCAAGAGGTGACAAGTGGATAAACAAATATTCTTTCTACGAAACGAGCAAGTAAGACGAAACCTGATAGCAGCAATAAACCAACTCCCCCTTGATGACCACCACCCCATAACAATCCGCATCACCGACTTTGACCGCTCCCTACTACAAAACAGCATGTTCCACGCTCTGTGTGGCGACGTTGCTAAACAGGCTTTGTGGATGGAGAAAGAGCGCAATCTGGTTCAGTGGAAAACGTTATTCGTGTCGGGCCACGCAATGGCAACCGGCATGGGCGCGGAAGTGGTACCTGGTCTTGAAGGTGAATTCTGCAACATTAGAGAATCAACCGCCAAGATGGGCATTAAGCGCATGACTAGCCTGATTGAGTACAGCACAGCGTGGGCGGTCGGAAGTGGCGTGAAGCTGCGTGAGGTTCGCTACGCCAATGATTATTTCGGGAGGGCAGCATGATTACTCTGATATTAGTCGCAACTTATTTCTGGATGGCTGGCGTTGTATCTGAATGGGCTCATGACATTCAAGGCAGTAAAGAAACAGTTTCGGGGTATGTAAGGGCATTTTGCATTGGCATCACATGGCCCTATTGGATTTTCCTGTGCAAATCAGGAAGGCGACATGAATGAGCCGACAACGAAGCCCAACCCAGATAGCCATAGATAACCTGATATTCCGCAAGACCTCTCGAACCAAGCCTAAACCCCCAATCCCCGCCAGCGAAATACCCACATATGACGCTATCTATCCGTTATTAGCTAAACGCTGGCTAAGACTCAGGAGTAGAAAGAATGCCTGATATTTACCAAAAGATTAACGGTGCCGACTACCGACGAATATTTGTCGTTGGTGATATTCACGGCTGCCTGGACATGCTCAATGAAAAATTACTCTCAGTTGATTTCGATGAAAGCAAAGACTTACTGATATCCGTAGGTGACCTGATTGACCGCGGTGAGCAGAACGTCGAATGCCTCGACCTGATAACACAGCCTTGGTTTCGTGCCGTTCGTGGCAACCATGAGCAGATGGCGATTGATGCACTGGCCAGCGAAGAATACTCACACTGGCTGGCAAACGGCGGTATTTGGTACTTCCAGCTCGATACTGACGAAAAACTACTGGCCACCAGTCTGATTAAGCAGGCCGCCAATCTCCCGTTAATTATCGAAGTCACCACAGACTCTGGAAAATACGTAATAGCCCACGCTGATTACCCATCTGATAGTTACCACTTCGGCAAGCCAGTCAGTGAACAGCATGTTATTTGGAACCGTGAGCGCGTGAGTTACGCAATTGATGGTGAGGGGGAGGAAATCGCCGGGGCCAAGCAATTCATATTCGGCCACACGCCAATGAATAAAGCCAGCCAGTTTAAAAACCAACTCTACATCGACACTGGTGCAGTGTTTGGGGCTGGGCGTGAGCTGACGATGATCCAAATTCAGGGGGAATAGCCATGCCTGAACTCCCCCAATCAATATGTATCTTCTGCTTCCTGATGCTTAACAAGGGTGAAACCTACGCTCATCAGAAATGCATTGATAAAGCAGCGAAGGAGAAAAGAGATGGCGAACTTACGCAAAGAGGCTAAAGGCCGCGAGTGCCAAGTTAGGCTGCCTGGTATCTGCAACGGTAATAACGAAACTGTGGTGCTGGCCCACTACCGGCTATCGGGAATATGCGGTACCGGAATCAAGCCGCCTGACCTGTTCGGCGCATGGTGCTGCTCTGCGTGTCATGACGAAATAGACCGTCGCACACACATCATGGATGTCGAGAGTGCACACTTGGCTCACCTGGAGGGAATGGTGAGAACGCAGGCAATTCTGCTGTCGGAGAATAAGGTGAAGATATGACCGAATATCACATAGACCTACCCTGGCCGCCCAGTATTAACACCTACTGGCGACACTCGAGGGGAAGGCACTACATCAGCGAGAAAGGCACCAAATACCGACAAGCAGTAATCGATACCATCAAACAGCTAAACCTCGATATCAACACCTCCGCACGACTCAAAATATCAATATCAGCACACGTACCAGACCGCCGCCGCCGTGACTTAGACAACCTGCAAAAGGCCGTCTTTGATTCGCTGGTGCATGCAGAATTTATGCAGGACGACGAGCAGATAGATGATTTCAGGGTTAGGCGGCAGCCGATTGAAAAGGGTGGAAGGCTATCAATATCCATTACTGAACTGGAGTCAGCATGAATGTAACTCAGTTAAAACTAACCAAAGAACAGCATGACTGGATTAATGGCTGGCTTGAACTGTGGGGCGCATGGGTTTACTCAGGAAGGTTAGAGAAGCGCATGAGCAGCGTTATAGCGCAGTACATGGCGACAGTAGAACCGCAGGGCAGCCCATCAAGGCCGATGTGCAATGACGATGACGGAATGTTGATTTCTCAGGTCGTAGATTCCGTTATGCGCATTGACACAAAGGCCCTTGGCATTCTGATAAGTTATTACTCTCATGGGGCATCCAAGCGAGCAATTGCATCGTACTACTTCGAGACTGCAAAACCCCGCAAGATGTCAACGAGAGGTGGGGATCGGATGAAAAAACCGTCACTGATAACGTGCCGCCGTGAAGTGGATGAAATATTGGCTGCGGCGGTGTGGATGCTATACCAACCAATGCAACATGCCTTCATCAGTCGCAAACGTGTCGGTAAAATAAAGAAAGTAGCATAGAACGTGTTGACATCAGTGAGCCAATGAGCCACTATTAAAGGGTAAGGTGCCGTATCTGTCTTAAGTTGGTGCCGCAAGTACAAAAAAGCCCCTGTTAATCGCCGGGGCTTTTTCATTTCTACATTCGCATGGGTACTGGATTGGTTAATCCAATCGTTGTGAAACAGTATCCAGCCGAATGTGGAACTCTGAAAAGTTACAGGACGAAACGTGCGAGGCTAATACCCTCAGCTCCACACACCAACTTTTAAGGCTGCCAATTTGGTGGCCTTTTTTATTTAGCTCCCGTCAAAACAGTCAATCACTGAAAACACCCTCACACTTTCGAATGACTACGACGGGAGCTATTCCCTACACAACAGCATACGAACCCGACCAACGGCGGGAAGATAATTCCCCAAATGGGGGTGGGTTATGAAAATGGAAAAATACTCAAGCGGTATCGCGAAATTCTTCGGTGGGCTTTTGATGGGGTTTGGAGCGATGTCCTTAAATGACTGGGCTGTTCTTATTGGTATGGCTTGTGCTGTAGGTACGTTCGCTCTGAACTGGTACTACAAGGACAAGGAATTCAAGTTGAGGTTTAACCCTAAGTCTGGAGCTGAAAATGTCACCAGCGCTGAGGAATAAGATAATTGGCGCATCTGCTGCCGGGGCATTGGCAATTGCTGGGGCATTGCTTGGTGGTGACGATGGGTTAGAGGGCCGCAAGTATGTGGCTTACCACGATGTTGTTGGCGTGCTGACGGTCTGCGATGGTCACACTGGTAAAGACATCATCCCCAACAAAAAATATTCAGATGCTGAGTGCGATTCTTTATTGCAGAAAGACCTGGCACCAGTACAGCGCACTGTCGATACAGCAGTAAAAGTCCCCCTGAGCAAATATCAGAAAGCCGCCTTATATTCATTTGCCTATAACGTCGGTCAGGGCGCATTCACTAAATCCACTCTGCTTAAAAAGCTCAATACAGGCAACATCAAAGGCGCTTGCGATGAGTTACGCCGCTGGACATATGCCGGTGGCAAGCCGTGGAAGGGATTACAGAACCGACGCGAGATTGAGAGGGAATTATGTTTAGCGGGATAAAGAACATATTCACCTATCTACCGGCGCTACTGCTCATCATTCTGGCTGGCTTGTCGCTTCACTTCTACAACGAAGCTGACGAGTGGCACGACAAGGCTGACGCAATAGCCAAAGAACGCGACGAGGCCAGGTTCATTCTCAATAACCAGGTACGCATGGTTAACATCATCAACGATATCGCCAAGGCCAACGAGAATGACAAACAGAAAATTGCTCAGGCGGGTGAGGCTCGTGTTGTTTACATTCGAGAAGCGATTAAAGGCGACGATTGTACTAATAAGCCTGTTCCTGCTGCCGCTGCTGACCTCCTGCGGAAACACGCAAATCAAATACGTTCGGGTGCCACAGGTACCGATACCAACAAGCTTACTTTCTGACTGCATACCCCCAGAGATACCCGAGATATTAACTTGGGGTAACAGCCTATTGCTGAATGACACCTTGTTGACGGTGATAGATCAGTGCAACGCAGATAAGGCGAGCATTCGGCAAATCGAGCAATCACACATTGAGAGCAAATAATGTCCTGGTATCCAGCTTGGCATATCAATTGGCAGAGATTCAGATACTGGCGTGAGCAGATAGGATTTGAGTCAGCTTATTCCAAACTAAAGAAAGAATTCCCCCCGACAAGGAATAGATAGCTTCTCTCGATGGAGGTGATCGCCTGTTTCACTGGGCCATTCTTGCTGACGGGTAAGCCGTAAGTGGTGCAGCAACTCTGTGAAGACGTGGCAAAGCCGCGAACAAAGAACATGAAGGATCAGTTTAACGACTGGGCCTTTTTTATTGGCAGTAAATCTCCGCGCATTCTCGTGCGCAAATCAACCAAGAGCCTTTCGGGGTAGAGCTTGAGATAGGACAGTGGTTTTCGCTGACCCCTCTTGGGCTGCCCATATCTACGAGAACAGGCTCTATCACCAAAAGGTATCAGCGAAATGAAAACCTCATTAACCGTATTTTCTTCGAACAAATCCCCAGCCATGAGCAGTTTGGATTTTTTGAACAACATCATCAATCCATCTCGATGGGAAGCCGGGGAAAACCCAGTTCGGCCAGTTGACTTCCACGCCAGGGTAAATGACGAAATCGACGAAGAATTAAACTACGAAAATTTCGTAGTTGGTAAGACTGGGCACAAGACCTACTACACCACGCTGAGCATGGATCAAATGATGCTAGTTGGCATGCGCGAGTCTAAGGCGGTTCGTCGTTCTGTGCTGGCAAAGTTAAACGTGATGCATAGCCCATCAATACCTCAAACACTTCCTGAGGCATTGCGCTTAGCTGCTGACCTCGCCGAACAGAAAGCTCAATTAGAAAACAAATTGGCTATTGCCGCTCCAAAGATTGATTTCGTTGATAACTACGTCAATGCATCCGGTTCATTTGGCTTCCGTGAGGCTTGCAAGCTACTGAAGGCGAAAGAGCCAGAGTTCAGATCTTTCCTGATAGCCCAAAATGTTATGTACGTTCTTGGTGGGAAGATGACGCCTCGCGCTCCGCATATTGATGCAGGCCGATTCACGGTCAAGACAGGTGAGAACCTTAACAACGGGCATGCATTTACCCAGGCTAAATTCACACCGAAGGGTATTCAGTGGATCGCTGGCCTGTGGGCATCGTGGCAGTTGAATAATCAGGCCGCATGACCGGCTCAAAAATGAGCCCGTTGATAATAAAGACAAATTGAGAGCCACTTTCACAACGGCTCTCAATCATTACAGACATAAAACACCATAAAGGAATCCCCATGACGACTAATGTGATTCACCAATCTGGAAAGACTGTGCAAGTAGCCACTTCAGGCGATTCTTATGTCCTCCCAGCCGCCACAGCAACAGTGCTTGGCGGTGTAAAGAAAGCCGCAACGGTAGCCAACTGCACAGTAGCCGCAGACGGCACAAGCGCAGGCACTCAACTTAATGCATTGCTAACGTCATTACGTGCTGCTGGCATTATCGTTTAAAGAACAATATCTCGTCGGGTTAGAAATCCTCCGAGAGTGAAAAGTGGGATGTGCTGAAAATGGATAATTTAACTGTAAACGTAAGGATGATAGCTCCAACTAAAGACCAAATGCTGGATATTGCCTTGCAAGTAGAGCGCGAAATGGCTGGAGATCCAATAAATGAAGATACAAAAGCTGTATTCATTTCCGAGGTGTTAAGCCGAACCAAAGAGCTAATTGAAGTTGAGATTACAAGCTAAGGAATAACAATGGCAAAGCTCACCGACAAACAAGAGCTGTTTGCCCGTGAGTACCTGAAAGACCTCAATGCCACACAGGCAGCAATCAGGGCGGGTTACAGCGAAAAGACCGCTCAGGTGCAATCAAGTCGCCTGTTATCAAATGTTATGGTTCAACAGCGAGTGAGCGAATTAGCAGCGGAAAGAAATAGCCGAGTGGGAATTGATGCCGACTACGTCCTGAGACAAGCGGTAAAACTTCACGAACGCTGCATGCAAGAAGTAGAGCCAATTACTGACCGTCGTGGCGAAGAGATAACCGACGAAGATGGAAAAACCATTTTCGGCTTTGACGCCAAGGGCGCGGCGGCTGCATTAAAATTGGTAGGCGAACATATATCTGTGCAGGCATTTAAAGTAAATGTGAAAACTGAGCATGCTGGCATGATTGGCCTCAACCTGAATAAATCCCTCACTGAGCTATTCGACGATGACAGCGATTAATCCAATATTTAAACCGTTCGTGAAGCCGTCACGGTACAAAGTGGCAAAGGCGGGCGCGGGTCAGGGAAAAGCTGGACGATTGCACGATTACTCGTAGAGATATCTCGTCGGGGCTGCTATCGCTTTCTCTGCGCCCGCGAACTACAAAACAGTATCAGTGACTCTGTACTCCGTTTGTTGGATGACACCATCAACAGGGAAGGGTATCAGGGGGAGTTCGAGGTGCAGAGAAATAGCATCCGGCACCTGATTACTAATAGTGAGTTCATGTTCTACGGCATCAAAAACAACCCGACTAAGATTAAATCCCTTGAGGGGGTGGATATCTGTTGGATTGAAGAGGCAGAGGCAGTATCAAAAGGTTCATGGGACGTACTTATTCCCACCATTCGCAAACCAGGATCTGAAATATGGGTGAGCTATAACCCAAAGAACATTCTTGACGATACGCATCAGCGCTTCGTTATTTCACCACCTGATGACATATGCCTGCTGACAGTCAACCACAGCGATAACCCACACTTTCCTGAAGTCCTCCGCTTAGAGATGGAGGAATGCAAGCGTAAGGACTACGACCTTTACCTGCATATATGGGAAGGCGAGCCGGTTGCGGATAGCGACATGGCAATCATTAAGCCATCGTGGATTGCTGCCGCTGTAGACGCTCACAAGCTCATCGGGTTCACAGCATCAGGCCGGAAGCGCGTCGGGTTCGACGTTGCTGATGAGGGTGAAGACAGTAATGCAACAACGCTGGCTCATGGCTCTGTAGTACTGGATTGCCAGCAATGGCACAAAGGCGACGTGATCACCTCGTCTGACCGTGTCAAGAACTACGCAGAAAGCATCTCAGCAAGCGAAATTGTCTATGACTCTATTGGTGTGGGTGCGGGTGTGAAAGCTCACCTGAAGCGCGTCTGTGCGATACCGTCCAGCGGATTCAATGCCGGTGCTGCTGTGTTCAAGCCGGACACAAAATATGCTGATGGAAAGACGAACAAAGACATGTTTTCCAACATCAAGGCTCAGGCGTGGTGGGGGGTGCGCGATCGCTTCTTCAATACATGGCGAGTAGTTAAGCATCTGCAAGCCAACCCGAACGACAAAGAATTCATTAAACAATTCTCAGATGACCAACTAATCAGCCTAAGTTCCAGCATTAAACAGCTTGAGTACCTCAAGGCTGAGCTGTCCCGCCCATGGGTTGACTACGACAACAACGGACGCGTGAAGGTTGAGAGCAAAAAGGACATGAAGAAGCGCGGCATACCGTCTCCCAACATGGCTGACTCGCTGATCATGGCATTCGCCCCAACACACAAACCATTCATCATTCCTGACGAGATACTGCAATGACAAGAAAGAAGGCTGTGCGAACAGCTCAGGCCGTGCAAGCACCTCGGCGGGAACTGACGAAGATTACAAATGCGCATCTTGATGCTGCGTCCGCTGCGAATGACGAGAATCCATTTGCTCAGTTTAAGCGTTACGAACCGCTACCAGGTGTTATTCCAGAAGGCAAAAAAGAATCTGCTCTAGCGATGGACTCCACGCCTTACGATGTCATCAACAGCATGTCGATTGGTGGTGAATATTCTGGTTTTCGTGGCTACCCGATTTTGGCGGCAATGTCTCAGCAGGTTGAGTATGCGAATATGCATACCATCATGGCTGATGAGATGACGCGTAACTGGATTGAGGTGAAGAGCACTAAAGAGGGCGACCCTGATATCGACCTGATGGATCAGGCCCTGACTAAATACGACATCAAGCGCTTGATTCACGAAGCAGTAAGGCAGGATTCCGAATATGGTGTAGCACACATCTTTATCGATGTTGGCGCTGACGATATAGAGAATGCGAAACCGCTATTTCTTGACCCGCGCAAGATAACCAAGGGATCACTGAAAGGATTCCGGTGTATAGACCCAAACTGGGTTTATCCGGCGATGTACAACTCAAGCAAGCCGCTGAGACCGGATTTCTACAAACCTCAAGCATGGTTCGTAATGGGCGATACAGTGCATGAGTCTCGGTTCATCGATATCGTTAGCCGCCCGGTTCCTGACATTCTTAAGCCATCCTATAACTTTGGTGGACTGTCTCTAACGCAGTTGATGGAAGATTACGTTGTCGACTGGCGTGATGCTAAAAAGAACGTTATTAAAATCCTCAAGACATTGCGCATGCGTGGATTGAAAACCGACATGGATGCTCGGCTACAGGAGCCCGGCGAGTTCGATAAGCGCGTTAAGCTGTTCATAAAGTATCAAGACAACTTCGGGCTTTGGGTGCACGACACAACTGAAGAGCTAACCCATCAGCAGACATCTCTTAGTGAGCTGTCAAACATCCTATCGAACTATCAAGAGCAACTCTGCATACCATCTCGCACGACAAACCTGAAGATGTTCGGTAACGCCCCAGCAGGTTTGAATGCCAGTGGTGATGCTGAGATTGAAACATGGCACGAAACGATATCCGGCTCGCAAGAATTGGACTATCGCAGAGCCATTGAGAACATCTTCAAGATTATTCAGCTTTCAGAGTTTGGCGAACTGAAGCCCGACATCTACTTCGAGTTTAAACCGCTTGATGAAATCAGTGATGATGACCGCGCTAACACCAACAAGACTCGCGTTGACACAGTGGTTGCTGCTGCTGATAGCATGCTGATTAACTCTGAAGAGGCGCGAGACGCACTGAAAAGCATTGAAGGTGCAGGATTCGAAAACCTGAAGGGCGACTATGAACCGGAAACCGAAGAAGAGTAAAAGCCTTCGGGCGGTCAACTATAACGCCGGTAATATCATTTGGTATCGCAGAGAGTTACTGGCTGTTATCAGGGAAATGAATGACGATGTTAAGAAGCAAATCGTCCCGATATTTGAAGATAACCCACTGGCGATGGATGCCAACCCGGTTCAATTATTGCGTAGTGCTTTGCGTGCTCTGTCTAAGAAATGGGTAGAGCGCTTCATTAAGATGGCGCTACCTACTGCCGAATCAGTGACAAACAAGACTGGCGAGGCTGTTGACCGCTCATTACTTGCTGCTGCCCGTAAAGACTCACTGACAATTAACATGCAGTGGACTGAGGCTGTGCTCGAAAAGCGAGAGGCTATCATTTCAGAAAATGTGGCGTTAATCCGCTCCATCCCTGAGAAGTATTTCACTGAGGTGGAATCGATGGTGTTTCGATCGGTAGCCAAGGGTGGTGACCGCAAAGGTTTAGCCGATGAGATTGAGGCTAACTTCGGGAAGCGTCATGGCATCACTAGGCGGCGTGCTGAGTTCATTGCGCGTGACCAAGTACGCAAGGCTACCAGCGCACTATCCAACGCAAGGCAACAAGCGGCAGGGATTAAGCGTGGCATCTGGTTGCACAGTGGCGGCGGTAGCGAACCTCGCAAGAAGCACGTTCATGCTAACGGGCAGGAGTTCGACCTCGATAAGGGGTTACCAATCGGTGACAAGGGGCAGTATGTGTTGCCGGGAGAAGAGCCGAATTGCGGGTGTACGTGGAAGCCTGTGTTACCATTCTGAATTGGTGAGAGTAATTAGGGGGGTTGGATGATAATTGAATTAGAAAGTCATGAAGTTGCTACACTTCGTGTTGCTCTCGCGCATTTTAGGGGGTATTTAGAAGAGAATGGGCTTGGAGATGATGATCATGGTGAAGAGATGGTCAGGCTATATCAAAAAAACATAAACTCCATGCTAAAGAAAGTACTAGCCACATAGAATAGCCTATTAGGCGAGGTTATTATGAGTGATAAAGCAAAAGATGAGCTGATCACCCTTCTCGATGAGTTGATCCAAAACGGAGATTTTTTCCTTTCCGCCATTGAACGTAATAACCCTGATTTTGATTTTGAAGATTGGCGCTCCCGAGCGGTAACTATTCTTCAAGAAGCAAAAGCATCATCTCAGTAGCTGAAAAACAATCACAAACAGGTCACTTCGGTGGCCTTTTTTATTGCCTGAAAAACAGGAAAGAACATGAAAGATGTGAAGTTTGCCTTCGATAAGGCGAGCGTTCGCCGCTATGACGTTGACGGGATGCTTCATGTTGAGTTGACGCCAATCAGTAAGGCTAACGTCTGCGTCTACTACGGCAAAGAGATACCTAATTGGGAAGAAAATGGCTTAGATCCAGATAAAGCCTATCGCCTGCTGCGTGACCCGAAAGAATTGGAACTCGCAGTTGAAACGTTCAACAACAAACCGCTGCTTAATACGCATATTGCCGTTTCCATATTAAACCCACCGAAAGAATCAATCATTGGAGCTACTGGCAGCAACGCCGTGTTCGAAAATGGTTATTTGAAAAACTCTCTCGTTATTTGGGATGTGAATTCCATTATCGGCGTAGAGAACAAGCAGCAGCGTGAAATCTCATCCTCATACCGTTATCGGCTCGACATGACGCCGGGTGAGTACGAGGGCGAACCATACGATGGCGTTATGCGTGACATCGTTTGTAACCATGTGGCAATCGTGCCAAGTGGCCGGGCTGGCCCGGATGTATTTGTATATGACTCACTACCTACAGGACTCAAACTGATGTCAAAAGCAAAAGAACTTATGGCGAAGATTTTGCCTTTCCTGGCTAATGACGCCAACCCAGAAGAAGTTGAAAAAAAGGTCGAAGAAATTATTAAAGATGATGACAAAGACCCAAAAACAGCTAAGGACGAGATGACGGAAGAAGAAAAGGAAAAGCTTGCGAAGGATGAAGCGGAACAGGCTGAGAAAGACAAGTTAGCCAAAGACGAAGCTGATAAGGCCGATAAAGAGAAAATGGCAAACGACAGTAAATTAGCCATGGACTCAGCAATTAAAGGCGTTGAAACCCGCGTTGAAGCCCGTTTTGCAGCCTTGCGTCAGGCTGAACGTGATGTTCGTCCTGTTGTTGGTGATCTGGCCTGCGACAGTGCAGACGAGGTTTACCGTACAGCTCTGAAGCAAATGGGATGCACAGACCACGCAACATTGCCATCTGCCGCACTTCAGTCCGTATTCAAGGCTTATTCCCGCCCTGCGATGGCAAATGACTCTGCGCCAATTAGTCACGATTCTCGCACTACCGTTAAAAACTTCTTCGAGGGGAAATAATATGTCATTTCAAAAGGAAGTAGAACTTTACTCCGGTGTTGGGCAGGCAGGTCAGCCAGCATCAACGTCTCCAATCATCGCGGCAGCAGGTGGCCCTGGTGCATTCCAGGCCGGTGTTAATGGCTTAATCATGGCGCGGTTCGCATGGCGTAATGCCACCAACCCGTTACGACTGGATAACACTGGCACTGGAAAGCCCGTTGGTTTCGTACAAAACAATGCCAATGCCACTATCGGTTATCTGCAAAGCAATAGCATGACTATTTCAGCAGGCCGTGAAGCATCAGTAATTGTGGGCGGCGACTTCTGGGCTATCTCTACAACTGTAGCGACAGTCGGGCAGAAGGTGTTTGCAGTTCTTGCTACAGGTCTGCTGGCAACTGGCGCGGCTGGTGCAACAATCTCTGGCGCAGTAGAAACCGACTGGTATGTCGCCAGCCCTGCCGCTATTGGTGATTTACTGATTATCTCTACATGGAGCAAAGCATAATGCCTCAACTGACTCAGGCCGATTTCGCAGCCTTTAAAGCGGAAGCCGAATCGCGTGGCATTTTCTTGCCATCCTCAGTAACTAAATTTGCAATGGATGCTGATGTCCAGCCAGGTATGCCACCTAACGGCGGTATTCCGGCAATCGTTTCTTCATTCATTGATCCTGAAATCGTCCGTACTATCTTCGCCAAGCAAAAGGCTGTCGATATTCTGGGCGAGAAGAAAAAAGGCGCGTGGGCTCAAGATACATTAATGATCCAGCGCGTTGAGCAATCTGGCGACGTTGTGGCCTATGATGACTACAGTGAACAGGGCGGGAACCAAGTAACTCCAGGTTGGGAAAACCGTCAGGTATATCGCTATCAGACAATGGTCACTTACGGCGAATTGGAACAAGAACGTTATGGTTTAGCTATGCTGCCGTACGTAGCAGAAAAGCAACGCGCTGCTGCATGGACACTAAACCAGGCACAGAACAAGTTCTACTTCTACGGTGTATCAGGCTTGCTTAACTACGGCATCCTGAATGACCCAGCACTGCCGACTCCGATCACTCCAGCCACTGTTGATGGTAAAACCCTGTGGAAAGATAAGCAGGTAGTGGATATTTACAACGATGTCCTTGCTCTGTATGCAGACCTGATTGCTCGCACTAATGGTGCGGTAGGTGACGGTGTGGATATGGCATCACCTTTGGTTCTGGTGATGAGTCCTAACGCTTCTGTGTGGTTCAAGCGCGCTAACGAAATCTTCGGTAATACCGTAGAGAAGATGGTTAAAGACACCTTCACTAACATCCGAATTGAAGTTGCCCCACAGTACGATACGGATGCGGGTGAACTGGTGCAGATGTTCGTTGAAACTGCTCAGGGGCAGCAGGCTGGTTATTGTGCATATAGCGACAAGCTTCGCGCACATCCAATCATCACTATGACATCAAGCTGGAAACAGAAGCACTCCGGTACCACTTACGGCGCGGTAATCACTCAGCCGTTCCTGTTTGCTCAAATGCTCGGAGTTTAAGATGGCAGCTAAAAAATCCACCTATGTTATCGGCTGTAAACTTCCTTGCGGCTTGTCGTTTCGGCATGACGATAAAGTCATTACCTTGGCGGGGGCTAACACCTCCGTGCTGGTGAATGGCTTTGGCATGACGAAGGATGTTCCTGCGGAAGCATGGGAAGCATTCGAAAAAAATCACGCTGACTCTAAGTTCATTAAAAACGGGATTATTTTTGCCGTTTCTGATGAGGAGTCAGCTAAAGATGCAAGCCTTGAACGAGCGAAAGTGAAGACAGGACTTGAGCAAGCATCGCAAACCACTGGCGGCGTGGAACCACAAAAAGAGGATTAAGCATGGCAATCGTGGTGTTAAATATCACGAAATTCCGCGCTATGTTCCCTGAGTTCTCCAATGTAACCGACGAACAACTCCCTTACCTGTTTGAACAGGCCACCGATTATCTTAACAACTCTGAGTTTTCATTAGTCGATGACGTCATAAAGCGCGAGCGTCTGCTCTACATGCTTATGGCGCATTTGGCATACATGCGGTTTGGTGATGATAAAGGTAACGGTGGTACGGGAATTGTTGGTCGCCTAGCATCAGCATCTGAGGGAAGCGCATCAGCTTCCTTTGATGCTGGGACGGTGGAATTTCGTTACATGTGGTACACGCAGAGCCCGTATGGCATGGATTTCTGGCAGGCAACAAAAGTCTACCGCATGGCGAAATACTATCCGGGGTGAGTTATGGCGGGAAAGATAACCGAGTTTCTGGAGCAGGTCAGCAAATCTCTGGAAGCCAAGCAAGTAAAGGTTGGCTTTGTTGATGGTTCTACCTATCCAGACGGAACAAGCGTGGCAATGGTTGCGGCAATTGATGAGTACGGAAATCCCAGCAATAACCAACCACCTCGCCCATTCTTTCGTAACGCGATAAGTGAAAAGTCTGGTGATTGGGCCGAAACGGTATCCAGGGGGATTCGCGCTGGGATTGATACCACGCAAGTTCTTGAGGTTGTGGGCGCTCAAATCAAAGGAGATGTACAGGAATCTATAGCCACCCTCATGGAGCCAAAACTTTCTGATGTAACTCTTCACATTCGTAAAACGAGAAAGGTGCTCCCTAACCAATCTGATAAGCCTTTGGTTGACACTAAAGTCATGATCGGAGATGTCAATTACGAGGTGGGAGAAATTGAACCTTCATCGGATAGTTAAGCCTGCCATTAATCGTGTAAACCCATTTATTTCTGCACTTGTTCGCCGGTCTGATGGTTTCACTAATGGTGAGGGCCGGAAACAAGCCCCTAAGTATCTCCCTGACGCGCCGGTCACCATTCAATTGCAGCCTCTATCCGCTGGTGACTTGAAGCATGTGGACGGGCTAAACATATCCGGCCTGCTCAAATCTATTCATGTTGATGGGAATTTTTACGGCGTGAACCGTGAAAAAGTGCTCGGCGGTGACATTTTTATTATTGGCAGTGAAGAATGGCTAGTTATTGAACCACTTGAGTTGTGGCCAGATTGGTGCCGATTGCTTGTCCAATTGCAGGTGACGCCATGAATGATATGACCATTGATAACGTGATTGATGTGCTGGCTGACTTTGCAGAGCCATTCATCGGTAAGTGTGAGCAAGCACAGGCTAACCGGGTTCCGATGGATAAGGGCCAGTTTTGCATTCTTACTCCTTTACGGTTCAAGCGTCACTCAACCAACCGAGAAATCAAGAAAGATACCGGTTCACCAACAACAAGCGCTATTGGTTTTACTGAGGTTAGGCAGGCCGATATTCAGGTTGATATCTACGGCGATAACGCTGGGGATAGGGCTATCGCTCTGGAGACCTTATTTCGCACTGGCTATGCATATGACCTCATTAAATCCATTGATGAGCGAGTGGCACCTCTTTACAGCTCCGAGGCGATTCAGGCTCCAATGATTAACGGAGAAAACCAGTGGCAAGAACGGTACATGGTGACCGTATCGCTACAGGTTCACATCACTATCGACGTTCCGCAGGACTACTTTGACAAAGTTCACTTCACTATCGAACAGGCTGATAAGGCGACTTCATGAGCAAAATTCCATTATCGCGTGACTTTAAAATCACGCCATCCACTGTAAACGCAGCCGGTACCGCGCTGGATGTTTACGGTCTTCTTTTATCTGATAACGAGTTGCTGCCTGTTGGTAAAGTATCAGAGTTTACCAGCGCGGCAGATGTTGGGGCTGCCCTCGGCACAACCAGTAAAGAATATCTGGCGGCCTCTCTATATATGTCCGGGTATGAAAATTCCACGGTTCGACCTGGTGCTGTTTTATTTGGTCGTTTAGTACGGGAAGATCCTGTGGCTGGTTGGCTTCTATCTGGTAGCTTCAAAGGCGTTAAAATAGCTGCGCTACAGGGAATTACTGGAACTATTACGTTAATGCTCGACGGGGCATCGAAAACCAGCACATCCATTAATCTGGCAACCGCAACAAGCTTCACTGATGCCGCGGCAGCAATCGGCACAGCATTTGGTAGCGGGGTAGAAGTTGACTGGCTGCCGGTGCAGAGTCGTTTCATTATCCGGTCAGCCACTACTGGAGCTAACAGCGAAGTATCACAGGCCGTTCCTGGTGCCGCAGCAACCGCATTGAAGTTGACCGCAGATACGGCCGCAACAGTTTCACCGGGCGCAGCTGTAACAAGCGTCACAAACACAATGGCAACGATCGTAAATCAGAACCAGGATTGGGTAATGACCGCTAGTCTGGTTGATCTCACTGATGAAGAAAAAGAAGAATTATGTGCATGGGTCAGCGCGTCAACTAACCGCTATGCCTATTCAGTGTATGACACATCGAAAGATGCAACAGTAGCCAATAATGAATCGTGCTTCGTTCAGAGCGTAGTTATTTCGAATGGCTATGAAAATGTGTTTCCTGTTTATGGTTCATATCTCTACGCAGTGCTGGCGCTGGCTTACTCAGCTTCGCTTAATTTCAACCGAACCAATGGCCGAGTATCTTACAAGTTCCGGGCATTCGCAGGTGTCGCGCCAAACGTAACGGATAACGCAACTGCTGCCGCGCTAGAGTCGAATGGCTATAACTTCTATGGTGCATACGGGCAGAACAAGACACTGGCTAACTATGTGTCGGATGGTGCTATCACAGGCAAATTTCTGTGGCTTGATAGCTTCATTAGCCAAGTATGGATTAACGCTAACCTGGTTGCTGCATTCGCTAACCTGTTCACTAATAACTCGTCATATGCGTTCAATGCCGGTGGTTATGCGTCTATATCTGCTGCTGTGATTGATGTGGCTACCAATGCGATTAACTTCGGCGCTATTCGTGCTGGCGTGACATTGGATCAAGCCCAAATCAATATAGTGAATGATGCGGTCGGAACCGATATTTCCAATGTGCTGTATACACAAGGCTGGTTCTTCTTCATCCCTCAGCAAACTGGCGCATCGCGCACTGAGCGCAGCCTTGATGGTGCAATCTTCTATTACGTCGACGGGCAGTTGATTCAAAGCATCGACATGACCTCAACAAATATCCTGTAAGGACTGAAAATGCCTATCGATATTACAAGTGCCAATTCGAAGCTGCGTATCATCGTGCCATCGTTTTACCCTGGCGGGTTTGATGTTGATGATTACGCGGCTGAAGATATGTTTGATACCGGAGCATTGCAGAACGCTGAAGACATGATGTCAGCGGATGGTAAATACCACGCTGGTTTCATCTTTAACCCCACCGAACTAACTATTACCCTAATGGCAACGTCTAACGCCGCACAGCTCATTGGGGACTGGTACGCAGCCGAGCGAACCGCGGTAGCGAAGTTTGCTTGTAATGCAGTGCTTACCATTCCAGCGCTTAACATCAAGTATAACTTTGTGAATGGCGTGCTTTATACGTGGACCCCAGCACCTCCGGGCAAGCGGGTATTACAACCACGGCCCGCGATATTCCACTTTGAATCCTGCACACCGAGCGCCGCATAATGTCCAGAAAACAAATCACGTATATCGTGGAAGATGAAGGCAGAGATAAGGGCAAGGAGTTCATTATCACTGAGATGTCAGCGTGGGATGCCGAAGAGCTTTCGGAAGAGATTTACCGGGCCATGGGTCATGGTGAATTCAACTCATTACCGGCTGACGTTGTGTCGATGGGGGTTGCAGGTTTGGCCACTGTAGGCATCTCTGTTCTTGCCGCTGCTCCTGCATCAGTATCGCGACCTATTTCCGATAGAATTCTATCGACAGTAGAGATTGTGATAACTAATGAAGGGAAAGATATTAACCGAGCTATCAAGCCCCTCGACTTCGAAGAAATCTCAACAATTCGGACACTGAAGGATAAGGTTTTTGAACTGAACTTTGGTTTTTTATCACTCGCCGCCAAGTAAAGTTTCCTTACCTCGAAACCCCAAATCCACCGCGAAAACTCACTTCAACGGTAAACATACCTAAGAACATATACGCCGTTATATGCTCAGGAAAGGCCACGTATGCAGAATTGCAGAACGACCTATCTGTGAGGGATATGTTTAATCTGCTGGAAGTTATCGCGGTGGAAGCACACAACAGCGTTGCCTGGCGGCAGCATATGGAGAAACCAAGGTGATTATAGAAGAACTGGCATACAAAGTTACTGTAAGAACTGAGGAATTTCTCTCTGGAAAGAAAAAGGTTGAAGAGGGAGCAAAATCCCTTGGTAAGAATGTGTCAGATGCATTGGGTGATGCTGAAACCAGCACCAAGGGCATTGGCACGGAAGTTAAGAAAGTCGGTGACCAAGTGCGCCGTACTGCCGATGATACCAAGCGCCCATTTGGATTTATCAGTGGCGGGTTCTTTGGTGCGGCCAAGGGTGCCAAGGAGTTTGGCAAAGAAGGCAAGGAAGCATTGGGTAGTGTTGTCACCGGCACTGCCAAGTTCCTAGGCCTTGCACTGTCCATTGAAGGTACTCGTCGGCTGTTTACTTCGGCAACTAATAGCCTTGTTGATTTAGGCAATGCATCAAAGTTCCTAGACCTAGATCCTAAAGAGGTTGATGGTTGGAAGAAAGGTGCTGAATCGGTAGGGAGTTCTGCTGAGGCAATAACCAGTGCATTAGTGAAGTTAAAAAACACCAAAAACTGGTCAGTATCGGGCATGGGAGCACCGGACGATTCTACCCAAGCAATATTACAACTAGGCTCACAAGTTGGGGTGGATATCATTGGGGCCAAAGACCCAGGTGAAATGTTTAAAAAGGTTGAAGAGGCATTGCGTAAACTTCCCAAAGAGCAAGCGGCGACCTATATTCAGCGTCTTGGATATGACACATCATTGCTACCATCAATCCTTGATGGCTCTCTTGACCAAAAACAGGGTAAGTTTCAAGGTACTTCAAACAATACTGAACAGATGATTAAGCAGGCTCTGGAAGTAAAAGAGGTTATGGTGAAGCTAGACCAGACCACTGAGAGCTTGGGCAATAATCTGGTTAAGGTTTTTGGCCCCGATGCTGTGGCACTTATGGAAACCTTTAATCAATGGGTTACCGCAAACGGAGGTAATGTTATTGATTTCTTCAAAGATGCCGATAAGTGGGTTCGGCAATTTTCCGCAGCATTGGCTGGCAATAAAAATGCCATTCATCAGTGGGCGCAGGTATCAGACAACTTTAACCTAATATCTGGGTTTGATAAGCCAGTCGTTGATTTAGGCGGATATCTGGATAAAAAATTAAAGGGTAACTCTGCGTGGCAATGGTGGAAAGAAGTCAAGGATAAGAATATCGGGGATTTATTTTCAGGTGATAAACCAGAAGATAATAAAGATGTTGATATGGAGAAATTGCTGGATTCCGTCATGAAGACGGAAAGTGGCGGAAGACCTAACGCTGTACATCCGGTATCTGGTGCTACTGGTGCTTACCAATTTATGACTCCAGCAGCCAAAGACATGGGTTTGCGCGTGGACTCGTTTGTAGATGAACGATTAGATCCAGCGAAGTCTAGAGAAGCTGCTAGAAAGTATTTAAACCTTCTTCTCAATCGTTATGGTGGGAATAAAAAACTAGCTCTGATGGCATATAATGGCGGAATGGGTAGAATTGATAACCACCTTGCAGGTAAAGGTGAGCCGCTTAAGCCGGAAACAATAGAATACCCAGGTAAAGTTCTCGGCTATTATGAGCAAATGAGTCAATATGCATCAATGTCAGGGATGCCTTCTCAATCGCAGAGCGTAGACAACAGCCGGTCACAGGCAACCCATATAAATAATGTAAATGTTAATTCTAATCCACAATCTGTTGATGCAATACAGAAGTCAATTGAGGATCAGCTCCGTCGCAGTAGTATGACGGGGGCGTTTATTTCTGGGAATGGGTGATTGGTTAGTTTTTTGTTAGCCCGCCATTATTGTAAATGTAATATCCAGCCTGGATAGAGGCTAATATTAGACCGACACGAAGCTCTGAGCTCTTCAGGCTTTGCCCATCAAGATTAATAGAATCTTCCTTGGCATCGGCAAGTATGCCTCTTTCAATATCTTTGTATTGCATGCCGTCATGGGCTGATTTGTAGCCACTCTGACAGCCCTCAGAAATGAGGTCGATGAGGTCAAGCCTTTTTGATTCTCTCAATTTAACATCTTTTTCGTATGACTCAACTAGTGCGGAAGCTGACTTATTGCAATCAACCAATACATCGTGATTGGTTAGGCTCTTTGCTGCTAAAGATGAAGATGTAATAGATGCAATAAAAAGGAGTGTTATTAGTTTTAATTTGTTTTTCATATCAATGTCCTTATGTTTTTGATGATTTTACCCATTATTTGATGCAATAACACGCAATATGGCCCATTTTAAGCTCTTAAAATGGCATCACTGGCTTGATCAGGCAGTTACATCCAACCAGTTGTCCTGCGTGGATGCGTGTGAAAACTCCCACTTTTACACCTGATTTGATTGTGAATTTCTTACCATTAAAACTTGCATGGCTAGGGTGTTGGCAAAGATAGTCTTCGTAAATCCAGATGCCATAGACGATGCCAATTTTTATGCGTTTTTCTCTTTCAATGGCTGAGGTAGCAATCCGCCACAAAATTCTGGCAAGCTCACTAGCAGACGATTGATTAATCCCAGTCAATTCAACCAAGCTATTTTTTAATTCAAATAGATTTGCGCCATGTTTAATTACTTCACGGTAAATTCCTTTGCATCCTTTGACCTCTATAATGCTCTTTTTAATGATTTCAAAATCTTTGTCAGATGTTTTTGGTAGAAATATTTTCCCAATAATTAGGCATTCTTCCTTACTAAGGTTTGGCATGTGATCCTGTTTTAAATTGTTAAATGGTGTAAATATTCACGCACTTAGATGCACCTTTTGCTTTCTAGTTCCCTATCCAAGCCATAGTGCTGGGTTTTTTATTGGCGGTAACCATGAGCATTATAGACATAAACACCAGTGACATATTCAACGCTATTGGTGGTGGTTCTCCGTTGTCGATTATTGATAGCGTGATCCATCCATCTTACTCGATTAGAAATCACGGACAGGCAACCACGGCACTAGAATTCAGTGGTATGGCATCAATCCAGCCTAGCGCTGGGGCTAGTGTGGTTACTGCTCCCATTGAAAATGGCAAGTACCAATCTATCAATAAAGTGGTGCGTCCTGGCAGGGTTGTATGTGACGTGGTTGTATCTGGACTCACTGGATTAACTGGTTCTATACCAAATATATTCAACCTAACATTTACCAGCCAGTCAGATACTCTGACCACAATAAAAAACATGATCTCCGCAGCGGAGACGTATGATATCGACACGCCAAAGGACGTTTATGAAAGCTATGACCTTGTTGATTATAGCTACTCAGTAAATAGTAAGCGTGGGGTGTCTTTGCTTGTTGTCAGTCTGATATTTGAAGAGATTAGGCAGCAAATGGAGGTCCATCTATCAAACACTCAAGCAAAAAACACCCCCACAAAAGATGGGACTCAGAACGGCAATACTGGAGTTGGAGAGGGCGCCAATAACGGAGATTCGTCACCATCAAAAATTGACGAACTTCAAAAGTCATGGACTAACTTGAAAAAAGCAGTTGGTGATACGGTAGATGATGTAACTGGGGCAATATCAACAGGGTTCACCTCTGCTATTGATACAGTTAAGGGGCCTCTGATTGAGGCTGCTACATCGGCTGCCGATAAAACAACCAATCTGGTTAACTCTATAAAAAGCGAGATAACATGAATGTAATCACGCTGGAAAATAAAAAATCTCAATCAATATTTATAACGCTTGAAGGTCAAAGTTGCTTAATAAGGATTATACAAAGAGATAGTTCTATATATATGGATCTCACAGTCAATGGCGACCCCATACTTCAAGGTGTTCCATGCTTATATGCAAATAAGATTGTTAGATACAAATATCTTGGGTTTAGAGGTGATTTATTTTTTCTTGATAATGAAGGTCAGTCTGACCCTCAATGGAATGGGCTTGCGGATAGATTTCCTCTTTATTTCATAACGGAGGCTGAACTTGTATAGCAAAAAAGAACTACGTTATGAGTTTGCTTTATCGAATGGCTCTTTTGATAAAGAGGGAAATGACAAAATAAGCATTGATAACGTTAAATCTTCATTTAGGGTTGGTTCGTATGGAAGTTACGGCGGCGTTCAATCAGAAATAATGATATTCGGGCTTAGTTTAGATCGCTTAGCCATGTTGTCAGGTAAAGGTATTGGGGTATGGACTCCAGCACAAGACACAAGCATTAGCGTCTACGTTGGGGTAAATAAAATATTTTCAGGTGGTATTTTCGCCAGTTACGCCAACATGAATGGTCAGCCAGAAACCGCTCTAATTATGAATGCGGTTGCTGGATTAAGCCTGAAGACTTCATCATCTAGCGCATTCTCGCAGCCTGGCGCTGTCCCTGTATCCACAATGCTTGGTGCAATCTGCAATATATTTGGATTTAAATTAAACGCTCACGGCCTTGATGGAATGATTGCTCAAAGCCCTAATTTTGCCGGTAGCCCAATGGATCAAATAAGGGACATATGCCTTGCTCATGGGTTGAGATATCAGATTTTCGATAATGTTGTAACCGTATGGCCGGAGAAGTCGGCAATAGATGATGTTGTTCCATTAGTCTCTTCAGAAAGTGGATTGATTGGCTATCCTGTGTTCTCGCAAAACGGAATAACTTTCCAAACTCAATTTTCCACATTGCTATCCCAAGGAAGAGTAATTGAGCTTGTTACATCACTACCTAATGCCAGCGGAAGATATTTATTGAATGTCGTTGAGCACTTCCTCAGTTCATGGACGGAAGGCGGCAGTTGGCACACTGTGTGCCAAGCCTCAAGAATGATGCAGGAGAATAACCAATGAATAATCCTTATTCTCAATCTCAAAATCAATCCAATGACAGTGATGCATTCGCCTCATCATTCAATAAGCTACTTAACTCAAATTACTTTATCAGACTTGCTACTGTAACCGCTGTTCGTGGTGCAGCACCTAATCTTGTGGTCGATGTATTACCACTGGTAGCAGATGTCCGTAGCAGTGATAGAACTATCATTCAGGGTTCGCAGATCTACAGCATTCCCGTTTGGAGATTACAGCGTGGTGGTAGCGCAATAATTATGGACCCAGTAGTTGGTGATATTGGGCTTATCGCAGTGAGCGATGTGGATATATCAGTGGCGCGGGCAACTCGGAAAGAATCTGTTCCTGGTAGCCTCAGAACTCACTCACAATCAGATGCTATTTACTTTGGTGGTGTGCTGAATGGTCAGCCAACACAGTTCATCGAGTTTGCAGATGGTGCGATAAATATCACGTCTCCAAATCCAGTAAACATAACTTGCTCAAAGGCCACTGTGATCGCTCCTGATGGCGTGGAATTCACGACTCCACTGGCTCACTTTTCTGGTGATATCAAAGCTGATGGGAATATCACTGATAATGCTGGTTCGCAAAGTGCATCACTGAAAACGTTACGTGATAAATACGATGGTCATAAGCACCCAGTTACTGGCGTGCAAACTGGCACCTCAACGGTAACTTCTAATGTAACGGACAGCCCAGCATGACATACAGAACATTATTGCTAGACCCCGATACGTGGGACTTAACATTAGATGGCAATGGGAGCATTGCCATTGCAGATGGTGGTTATGCTGTAGCTCAGGATGTCGCATCAGCCTGCCTGGTCTTTTCTGGTGAGTGTTATTACGACAACACCCTGGGAATTCCATGGAAAGAAGAGGTATTAGGCTCGCGCCCCTCTGCTGGCTATATCGCCAAAAAGATGGAAGGTGAAGCCAAGAAATTACCCATTGTTAGCCAAGCCATCGCTAACGTGTTTTTCGACAAGAACACACGTAAAACGCGGGGGGCCATTCTGGTGACTGATAGAGACGGAAACCAATCACAGGTAATTCTATGACAACTTTGAAAACAGCGGTTCCCGGCGTAACAATCACAGAGACTGGCTTGCTTGTTCCTGATATTGCTGACGTCCTATCAGGTAGGCTTACTGATTTTGATTCAGCCATGGGTGGCGGTGCCAGTCAGTCACTATCATCACCGCAGGGGCAAATATCGCAGTCAGACACAGAGATTATCGCCACAAACTATGATGCTTTGCTTTGTCTATTCAACCAGATGAATCCTGACTATGCTACCGGTCGATTTCAGGATGGTATAGGGAGAATCTATTTTCAGGAGCGCATATCAGCACAAGGGACCGTTGTCACAGCAACATGCAATGGAGCAGTAGAAACGCTAATCCCAACAGGAAGCACTGCGCAAGATGAGGCTGGATATATTTACCAGTCAATCAATGCTGCCACTATCGGGCCAACTGGATCCGTTGACGTTCAATTCCAAAATCAAACTACTGGCCCAATACCTTGCGGATCTGGTGAGTTAAACCAAATATATGCGACTGTTTCTGGCTGGGATGCAATCACGAATGATGCTCCTGGTGTGGTGGGTATTGATGTTGAATCCCGCGTAGCATTCGAGACTCGCCGCCGCCAGTCTGTGGCAAGAAATGGTAGTAATACTGATGCATCACTGCTTGCTGTATTGCTTGAAACTGATGGGGTTCTTGACGCCTATGTCTGGTCAAACCGGACGGCCGCAGTGGTGAACAAAGGAACAACAAACTTTCCCGTCGTTGCCCGCTCTATCTATATAGGAGTATACGGAGGAGAAGATGCTGATGTTGCAAATGCAATATTAAGCAGAAAAAACCCTGGCGCTGATCTAAACGGTAATACCCATTATTCCATTGAAGATAAAGAAAACTATAGCGCCCCATATCCGGTTTACGATATGCAGTGGGAAAAAGTTGCTCCGGTACGCATTTATTACAAAGTAGAAATAGAAACAAATGAGAACCTACCATCTGACATTTCAGCTCAAGTTAAGACGATGGTTGAACGTGTATTTAACGGAGAATATGAAGGGATAACCAAAGCAAGAATAGGTGCCAGAATTAATTCTGGTATTTATTATGCACCTATCATTTCAATTTCACCTGACTATGTGAACATCTCATCGATATCAATATCTATTGATGGATTGGCATTTACGCAATCAGTAACGCCGGGCATAGACCAGATACCCACAATTCAACAATCTGATATTGAGGTGATACTAGTGTGAGCCAAGAAGACACAATTCTAACGCAATACTCAGCCAGTAATAGAATCCTCTCCATCATCGACACATTCAATCAGGCTGTAAGCCTGGCAGATTTCACAGATGAATTTATTTTAAAGGTCTGGGATATTACGACCTGCGAAACCTTTGGACTGGATATGTGGGGGAAGGTTGTTGGAGTCTCTCGTTACATTAGAGCTGGAATAGATAATGACTGCTTTGGATTTTCGGAGGCAGATGATGGCGGTGGATATCCGGCCCCTTTTGGTGATAGTCCATTCTATGCAGGGGTGCAAGAAACTGAAACAGTAAGATTAAGCAATGAGGCTTATCGAACTCTTATTTTGTGCAAAGCATTTTCAAATATAAGTATCGCCACAATTAAAGACATCAATAAATTTCTCACCATGCTATTTCTTGGGCGTGGCCGGTCTTATTGCGTTGATTATGGTGATATGAAAATGGGGATAATTTGCGAGTTTAAATTAGAACCCTACGAAATATCAATTTTAGAAAATTATGAAGTTCTGCCAATACCAAGCGGCGTCCTTGCAATCGTCAGGCAGGTCGTATCTCCGTACTTTGGATTTGCAGATGACGCATACCCTTTCAATGATGGAACCTTTTTTAGAGATATATAAATGAATAGAACTGATGACCCAAAAAAACAACCCATCCCCTTTGGCGTAAATGGGCCAAGAGAAGATATCGGGCCGACCACACCAACCGGCGATAACTCAGCATCATATAACTCAGGGTTTCCGCCGATCACAATGCTCCTGAAAGCCGCTGGCGGGTTGCCGCCAAAAGGTCAGGACATGAATCAAATACTCTATGAGCTATCAAGTTTGGCGCGATGGACTAGCGCCGGGGCCCTGAACGTATTTGATTCAACATTTAGCTCGTCAATCTCTGGGTATCCCAAAGGGGCGGTACTGAGCAACTCAACATTCACAGGGTGCTGGCTAAATACTGTTGAAGCTAACGCAGCCAACCCAGAGAACACGGATGGGACACTTACTGGGTGGGTTCCTGCGTTCGCATATGGAACAACTGCGCTGGCTGGTTTAGCTGCTGCAAATGTCACCCTTACTGCGTTGCAGGCAGCAAACGAACGCATCACATTAGCCGGGGTGCTAACTGCAAACATTAACCTGATTTTCCCAGCATGGCGCAAGAGCTGGACTATCGTTAATAACTGCACTGGTCCCTTTACTGTTACATGCAAAACACCATCGGGTACTGGAATAGGCGTTGCGACAGGCGTAACAGCCAGAGTTATTGGGGATGGCACTAATATAACCGCCAATGAATCATCATTAACTGTGGGCGCACTCCAAAAAACAGCTAATCTATCTGATTTAACCAGCGTACCAACAGCACTTACAAATCTTGGACTCAGTGATGTGGCGCACCTGCCACAACTAACTGGCGTTATAGGCACATCGCGTAATGCGAAAATGAGCGTTACTGCTGCATCATCAACAGCAACATTCACGGCAGATGAACTGATCGTGCAAACTGCTTTGGGGGGGCTTCAGTACAAACTATCGAGCTTCAGCAAAACCATTAACCTTGCCACCACTGGTGTGGGTGGGATGGATACCGGTACTGTGCCAGCCAACGGCTTTGTTGCGTTATATGCGATTTATAACCCAACAACTCAGATATCAGCATTGCTTGCTGTGAATGCTTCATTAGTTGTTGCTCCGGAGGTGTACGGCGGCAGTAATATGCCAGCGGGCTATACGGCATCAGCGCTTGTTAGTGTTTTGCCTACCAGTTCATCTCAACTTGCTCCAGTGATTCAGCAGGGGCGAAGAGTCTCAATTGTTAGTGCAAACATGCTATCTGGTTCTGGTGCCCCGTCGTCTCTTACAGCTCTTAATATCGGTGTCATTCCAGTGAACTCAACCTTAATCAGAATGACTGTTGCCATTGGTCTTATGGCGATAGATACCACAGGAATTTTTGAAGTTTCCCCAAATTCGGCTCTGGTGGGTGCCAAGCGAATATCTATTGGTTCATCAGGAACAGGAGGGACGCTGAGCACTACGAGCTATATGGAAATGCCAATAGTGGATTATTCACATCAATTATACTGGAGAATTCAGTCTGCCAGTATTTCTTATAATCTTTCTGTAATGGGGTACGACTTCTGATGACAGACTACTATGCGAAGCTGGGGAATGATGGATATATCATCTATATGGCGCAAGGCCCGCAAGGAGATGAGGACATGGTTCTTGTCGACTTTTCAAGTGATATATACTACGAGTTTTACTACAGAATGCCTATAGCCATTAGGATTGCGCTTCCTGACTATACTGGAGAATTGCCGCCTATTTAATCTTTTGTGCCACACATTATCCATGTAATATCTTATATGGAAATAGTGGAAAAATGGATGATAAATGAGCATAGCGATTCTCATACCAACATATTCTAATCACATATCATTAAATATTCGGTTCATTAATAGTGTGATGGAAAATTGCCAGGATGATGGCATCCCAAATATATTCTTTGCAACAAGCTCCAGAGCAGAAGCTGAGGAGCTTTCTTTGCATTTCAAAGAATATGATGAAAGCGTTAGGTGTAAATTACACGCTTTTGATGTTGAATCTTCAGTTGAAGAATACAACACTTATCTTTCTAGTGCTCAGTACGACTCTGATGCAACTGTATTTTTTAGGGATGGGAGGTGTGGTTTAATAAACCTTAAGAAATTATCGGGCGTGGATCATGTTTTTTCTTTGGGATTTGAGAATGTAGTCGTACTTGATAGTGAAATACTTTTGTTTAGAGAGTCCGACTTACTGCGCTCACTTGAGAAGCTTGTAATTGATGATGTTTATAGATACAGCCTGGCTGCATACAACCATGAAATAATGACAAAAATACAAAATGACTCAATAAGAAGCGTATCTTGGTCGTTTGATTCGAGAGATCATTTTGCTAGATCTTATGGGTGGTATGAAAATCTATGCGTTTATAATAAAGATAAATTTTACCAATTCCTTGATCACCTTACTAAGGGTTGTGATTCATTCACCGATAAATTTGTGTTAGCCGCGAGCAGATTCAGAGGGGCATCTTTCGAATGGATTTCCTACATGGCTTACAGAAAATACATTCTGAATGAAAATATAAAAATGTTGTGCGTGGATGAATTAATTGAAGGAAAAATAAATGGTCATCCATGGTCAACCCCTCAAAATGAAAACTTATATCAGTATCTGACTGGAAATGAAGAAAAGGACAGTTTATTCCTTTCATCAGTTAACCCACCTTGGGTTCCATACACAGAAAACACTTACACCATAGGATTGCTAAATAAGTATCTCCCTGACAGTTGCTGCCTAATGTTTCACTTGGATAGAAAGCACCCTGGTGCTGAGGAAGAAAAAGAAGAAGTTGCCATTGAAGAAGTCATCGCTATTGAAGAGGTAAGTGCGCCTGTTCAGTTGGGAACCATTGGCAGGATTAAGCGCGTGATAAAGCGAGTCTTGTTGGGGTGAGGTGCCAAAAAGTTTTAGCTGGTTTTATTAGTGTGATGGAGGCAGGGATGCCTTTTTAGGTGGCGGCGCAGAATAACGCCGCTTGTTTTCACTTAGCGATCATTGAGTCAAGATAGTCCGCATACCATTGCATCATGCGTTTGCGATCATCAATATATTGGGCATGGTTATATACGCCTCTGATTTTACTTTTGTCCAGATGAGCAAGTTGACGCTCAACCCAATCACCTTCGAATCCATGCTCATTAAGTATTGAACTCATTTGGTGCCTGAATCCATGACCGCACGTTCGTCCCTCATAGCCAACCCTGCGGATCACCCCAAGCACGGTATTTTCGCTGATTGGCTTGGTTCTGTCATTTCGCCCAGGAAATACCAATTCAAAGTGTCCCGTTACCGGCTGCAATTGCTTGAACAGGTTAGTTACCTGGCTGGATAACGGGACTATATGTAACCGTCGCTTCTTCATTACCTCAATTGGGATAGTCCATATTCCCGAATCTAAATCCACATCACTCCATTTTGCATGGCGTAATTCTTTGGTGCGCAATCCTGTTAGCATTAATATCTGAGTAGCGGCTTTAGCTATCACGCTGCCAAAGTATGAGTTCAATGCCACAATGAAGTCTGGAACCTCAGCTTCAGTGAGGAATGGATAGTGAGTGCTATTAGGTGGCGTCATTGCCACCGTTAAATCTGGGGCCGGATTATATTCAGCCCGACCAGTAACGATCGCATATTTAAAAACCTCCCCGCACCGCCTTCTTGTTTTTCTCGCCATCTCCATAGCGCCACGCCCTTCAATTTTCCTGAGTACATCCAAAAGCATTAATGGCTTCACATCTTTTATTGGCATATGTCCTATAAAAGGAAAGACGTCACGAACAAACATGGATAGCACTAAATCACTGTAGTCTGGCGTCCATACTTTCTTTTTTGAACTATGCCATTCTTTTGCAATTGCCTCGAAAGTGTTTTCAGCCGATATGCGTTGTGAAACTTTTTTCGCTTTCTTGTCTTGAGATGGATCCACACCATCAGCAAGTAGCGATTTTGCTTCATCTCTTTTTTGACGCGCATCAGCAAGTGTTGTAGCTGGGAACAACCCAATAGTCAGTAGCTTCTCTTTCCCGTTAATGCGGTACTTGAGCCGCCATGACTTAGCTCCAGTGATAGAGACATAGAGAAACAGCCCTCCACCGTCAGACAGTTTATAGGCCTTTTCTTGCGGCTTAGCTGTTTCTACCTGCCTGGCTGATAATGGCATTGCGGGGGTATCCTATGTAGAGGTCGTTTCAATACCCCTGATACTACCCCCACTTTGTACTTAATTCACGGTTATTTGTGGTTACTTGTGGTTACGTCGATTGTTTGGAGTGGTTGCTATCAAAGGGTTTTCGGTGTGATGTGGTTATGCGAGGTAATGCTGTAGTGGTGTCCCCGACTGGAATCGAACCAGTAACTAGCCCTTAGGAGGGGCTTGTTATATCCGTTTAACTACGGGGACCTGTTCATCGACAGGGTGATTGCCGATGAAGTGTACTGCCGGAGTATTATACGCATTTTGACCCAGATAATAAGCAGTTAGCTGTCTGTTTGGTTACTCTGTCACCAACTGGTGGTGAATAATGAGTATTTGTTGGCAAAAAACATCAGACATAGCCGCAAAATACGAGCTGCTACGGGTGTGGGGGCGGTGAATCACTGTCCACTTTTTCGCTTTTTTTAGGTTGATGGGCCATATCACTACGAATCTGTGCATGACTTATTAGGGCAAAAATAAAGGTGCCGCCAATAATGTTACCTGCCAGCGTCGGGATCGCGAACGGGTAAATAAATTGCTGCCAGGGTATTGAGCCGTTAAATACTAAATAGAAGATTTCTACTGAGCCGACGACAATATGGGTCAAATCGCACAAAGCAACTAAATAAGTCATCAGGAAAATTACCCATATCTTGGCCCCACCTGCCGAGGGCATCATCCATACCATAGTGGCAATAATCCAACCGGAAAATATGCCTTTAGCAAACATTTCTCCCGCAGAACTCTCCATCACCCCTTGGGCAATAGTGACAAACGCCGCGCGTGTTGCATTATCAAATACTGGCATATGAATAAAGGAATAGGCGGCAATTGCCGTGCCGATCAGGTTGCCCAATAGCACCAGCCCCCAGAGGCGAAATAATAGAATGAAGTTTTGGCGGCTCGGTTTTTGCATTATTGGCAATACGGGTGTGACGGTATTTTCGGTAAAGAGCTGTTGGCGAGCC
Organism: Yersinia sp. 22-579; assembly: GCF_030433455.1. NCBI lineage: Bacteria > Pseudomonadati > Pseudomonadota > Gammaproteobacteria > Enterobacterales > Yersiniaceae > Yersinia > Yersinia sp. 22-579. Next base: position 72,525 of record NZ_JAUJTZ010000001.1, read on the forward strand.
ATAATGACAATAATAAAACCAAAGGTATAACCGATATTTTCCAGGAGAAAACTGGCCGGAGTTTCAGGCAATTTTGCATGAAAAATACCTTTGGCAATCAGGGATGCTCCCATTGAAAGCCCCGCCGCAACCGCTGACCATAATAGTGCAAAGCTGTCGCGCTCTAACTCTTTCTCTCCGTCGACACGGATAATCTCATGAATGGCCGCCGCTTTGGAGGGGAGCTTCTTTTCATTGACTTCAATTTCTTGCTTTTCATGTGGCTCATCACTTTCCACGGTTAATTCGCCCTTATCTTGAGACCGTTTTTCATTACTCATAAGGGATTCCTGATTAGTAGAGGAAAAAGGCAATAGCCAAGCCATAAGCATAGTTGCAAATTTTTATTCGCGACTTTTTGGTCATGCAGATGGAAGTAAAAGGTCAGTTGGTTTTCATGTTGTTGGTTTTTTCTACAGAATATTGATCTTAACCCGAATATTACCTCTATAAGGGTAGGGATAGCGTTGGGCCCATACTACGTAAGGATTAAGCCTTTATGTTATCATTCGGTTTTACTGAACTGACAATCCTACGGTGGAAGACAATCCTTCATGCTGGAAGCTAAAAATCTGACCTGCATCCGAGATGAAAGAAGCTTATTTCAACAGCTCAGTTTTTGTGTGGCTGCGGGGGAGATTGTGCAGATCGAGGGGCAAAACGGAGCCGGTAAAACCAGCCTGTTGCGCATTCTGGCGGGCCTTGCCGATGCCGACGAAGGGCAGGTGAATTGGTTGGGTGAGAATATCCGTCGCGACCGCGCATGTTATCACCAGGATTTACTCTTTTTAGGTCATCAGCCAGGGATCAAATCTGTACTCACCCCTTTTGAGAATTTGGCCTTTTATCAGTCGGTATTTCAATCGGTTGATAGCGCTGCTATTTGGCAGGCATTATCTCAAGTTGGGCTGGTGGGGTATGAAGATTTGCCGGTATCGCAGTTATCTGCGGGTCAGCAACGGCGGGTGGCTTTAGCTCGTTTGTGGTTAAGTCAGGCACCGTTATGGATTTTGGATGAGCCCCTGACCGCAATTGATAAACAGGGGGTTAGCACCTTGTTGGCTCTGTTTGTGGAACATGCCGCCAAAGGAGGCATGGTGCTGCTCACCACTCATCAGGAGTTGGATGGTGTCGGGCAGCAGGTACGTAAAATTCGTTTAACCAACACGCAGGAGAATTAATGTTTATTAGCGTGTTGCGCCGTGAATTAAAAATTGCCTTCAGAAAAGGTGCAGAAATCGTTAATCCGCTCTGGTTTTTTCTGATTGTGATTACCTTGTTTCCGCTGGGTATCGGCCCAGAGCCGCAATTACTGGCGCGCATTGCACCTGGCATAGTTTGGGTTGCAGCCTTGCTGGCATCACTATTATCACTAGAGCGACTTTTCCGTGATGATTTTCACGATGGTTCTCTTGAGCAATTGTTGTTGTTACCCAGCCCGCTGACACTCACGGTGTTAGGTAAAGTGTGTGCTCACTGGGTGGTTACCGGGCTACCTTTACTTATTTTATCGCCGCTGGTGGCTTTATTGCTTTCCCTGGACAGTAACACCGCGATTGCGATGGCGCTGACACTGCTATTGGGGACGCCGACGTTAAGCTTTATCGGGGCTATCGGTGTGGCACTAACAGTGGGATTACGTAAGGGCGGAGTTTTACTGAGCTTATTGGTGCTGCCGCTGTATATCCCGGTGCTGATATTTGCTACTGCGGCCATTGACGCTGCTTCAATGTCGCTACCCATCGATGGTTATCTGGCGATTTTGGGCGCGATGTTGGCGGGGAGCGCGACACTGGCGCCTTTTGCTACCGCCGCTGCATTGAGAGTGAGTGTGCACTAGCTGTTTAGGGCGGGTATGAGTAATAAAAGCCTTATAGGAAGAAAAGCCTTATAGGGAGTAAAGAGTACCGATTTTCAGAAGCTTAAGCGCGGTAGCCAACGCCAGTCAGAGCAGATTGCGCGCCGTTCCCTGCACCGGTATTGCCCATGCGGTGATGCCCGTCCAATTTTAATGTGAGCAATGAAAAATGTGGAAATGGTTTCATCAATTCGCTAAACCTGAACGGCTCTATCAGTTGTGTGGCCGATTTATTCTATGGCTGGGTATCGGGGCCGTTATCTGCCTGATTGTGGGCTGGGTGTGGGGCTTTGGTTTCGCCCCGTCGGATTACCAGCAAGGTGATAGCTTCCGTATCATCTACTTGCATGTTCCGGCGGCGATTTGGTCGATGGGCATTTATATGTCGATGGCTATCGCGGCGTTTGTCGGTTTGGTCTGGCAAATGAAAATGTCCGATAACGTCGTGGCCGCCATGGCCCCGGTGGGCGCAGTATTTACCTTTATCGCTTTGGTTACCGGTTCGGCCTGGGGTAAACCCATGTGGGGAACATGGTGGATCTGGGATGCGCGGCTGACCTCCGAGTTAGTGCTGTTATTCCTCTATCTGGGGGTGATCGCCCTGTATAACGCTTTTGAAGACCGCAAACTGGCTGGGCGCGCCGCCGGTATTTTGGTACTGGTCGGCGTGGTCAATATCCCCATTATTCATTTCTCTGTCGTGTGGTGGAATACCTTGCATCAAGGTTCGACTAACATGCAGCAAAGCATTGATCCGAGTATGCGATCCCCGCTGCGCTGGGCTATTTTTGGTTATCTATTCTTCTTTATCACCCTGACATTAATGCGCCTGCGCAATCTGATTTTGCAGCAAGAGCGCCATCGGCCTTGGGTCGCTGCTTTGTTGCGTAAGGAGCCTCGTGTATGAATCCGGCCTTTAATTCTTGGGCGGCATTTTTTGCCATGGGGGGCTATGCCTTTTATGTCTGGCTGGCGATAGCGGCAACGGTCTTATCGCTGCTTGGCCTATGGATACACACGGTATGGCAGCACAAACAATTATTAGCGGATATTCAACGCCGTGAGGCGAGAGAACAACGTATTCGTCAGGCGAATCAGGCTCAGCATCACTCAGTTAAAAATACAGCCCGCTTGCAGGAGAAACAACAGTGAACCCACGTAGAAAAAGTCGGCTCTATCTGGCGATGGTGGTTCTAATCGGTATCGGTTTGACCACCACACTGGTGCTGTATGCGCTGCGTTCTAATATTGATTTGTTTTATACACCGGGCGAAATTTTGCAGGGCAAAGGCGAGCGCCATGAGAAGCCGGAAATCGGTCAGCGTTTGCGTATCGGCGGTATGGTGATGCCGGGTTCAGTGAAGCGTGACGACAAAACGTTAGAAATGAGTTTTAAGGTTTACGATGCGCGAGGTGCCGTCACAGTGACTTATACCGGTATTCTACCCGACCTATTCCGTGAGGGGCAGGGGGTGGTGGCGCAAGGGGTATTTGCTGAAGGAAATACCATCAATGCCAAAGAAGTCTTGGCAAAACATGATGAAAAATACACGCCACCGGAAGTCAAAGAGGCGATGAAAGAAAACCATACCCGCCCGGCTGAGGCCTACAACAGCACCGCTGCACAAGGTAATGCCTCATGATGCCCGAAATTGGCAGTTTCTTGTTATGTCTGGCGCTGGCTATCTCGCTATTGCTGAGTTTGTATCCGCAGTGGGGGGCTGCTCGCCAGGATACCCGTATGATGGCAACCGGCAGGCCATTGACCTACGGTATGTTTGCCACCATCGCGCTGTCATTTATATGCCTTGTATATGCGTTTGTAGTAAATGATTTCACCGTCTCTTATGTCGCGGCGAACTCAAATTCACATCTGCCGGTCTATTACCGCATTGCGGCAACTTGGGGCGCGCACGAAGGGTCATTGCTGTTGTGGGTATTGCTACTCAGTTGTTGGTCACTGGCGGTGGCACTGTTTAGCCGCTCCATGCCGGATGATGCGGTCGCCCGAGTGTTGTCGGTATTGGGAATGATTACTGGCGGCTTTCTGCTATTTATTATTCTGACTTCGAATCCGTTCAACCGCACTTTGCCGGATTTCCCGATTGATGGTAATGACTTGAACCCGCTGTTGCAGGATGTCGGGCTGATTTTCCATCCACCTTTGCTTTATATGGGTTACGTCGGTTTCTCGGTAGCATTTGCTTTCGCCATTGCCTCTTTAATGGCCGGAAGGCTCGATAGTGCCTGGGCTCGCTGGTCACGCCCGTGGACTCAGGCCGCATGGGTATTCCTGACTATGGGGATCGTGCTCGGCTCCGCCTGGGCTTACTATGAACTCGGTTGGGGCGGTTGGTGGTTCTGGGATCCGGTAGAAAATGCTTCCTTTATGCCGTGGCTGGCAGGGACGGCGCTGATTCATTCATTGGCCGTCACTGAAAAACGCGGAACATTCAAAGCGTGGACAGTATTGCTGGCAATTACCGCATTTTCTTTATGCCTGATGGGAACATTCCTGGTGCGCTCCGGTGTATTAGTCTCGGTGCACTCTTTCGCCTCTGATCCCGCGCGCGGCATGTTTATTCTGGCCTATTTAGTGATAGTTATCGGCGGCTCTTTGCTGCTGTATGCGGTTAAAGGCGCACAAGTGCGCAGCCGGACCCAGCATGAAGTGTTCTCGCGCGAGACATTCCTGCTGGGTAATAACGTGCTGTTAATTGCTGCTATGTTGGTGGTATTGCTCGGCACATTGCTGCCATTGGTCCACAAACAGCTTGGATTGGGCAGCATCTCCATCGGCGAACCCTTCTTTAATACCATGTTTACCTGGCTGATGGCTCCTATGGCGCTCTTAATGGGGATTGGCCCATTAGTTCGCTGGCGTCGCGATGAGCCGAGCAAGCTTTACAAACGCTTGGGTGTGGCGCTGGTGGTCACTTTGCTAATGTCGATATTAGTCCCTTGGTTACTGCAAGATACTATTGCCGGAATGACCGTAGTTGGCCTGATGATGGCTATCTGGGTGATTATCCTGACTGTGATGGAGTTGCACGAACGCGCCACGCATCGTCATGGTTTCTGGCGTGGTCTGAGCCATCTTTCCCGTAGTCATTGGGGGATGGTGCTGGGGCACCTTGGGGTGGCGGTGACGGTGATCGGTATTGCCTTCAGTCAAAATTATAGTGTCGAACGTGATGTGCGCATGAAAGCCGGTGATAGCATTGATATCCACGATTATCACTTCGTATTCCGCGATGTTCATGACGTTAAAGGGCCAAACTATACCGGCGGTGTGGGCATTATTGATGTCACCCGAAACGGCAAACCTGAAGCGACTTTGCATGCAGAAAAACGCTATTACAGTGTGGCTCGCTCGATGATGACGGAAGCCGCCATTGATGGTGGCCTGACACGTGATCTGTATGCTGCACTGGGTGAAGAGCTGGATGATGGCTCATGGGCGGTGCGCTTGTATTACAAGCCATTCGTTCGTTGGATCTGGTATGGCGGGGTGTTTATGGCCATCGGCGGCATTTTCTGTATGTTTGATCCCCGCTATCGGATGAGCAAAAAGTTAAAACGCGGCGCGGCGACGGAGGCTAAATAATGAAATCTCAATCTTCATTCAATAAGCTGATGTTCATTCCACTGGTGCTCTTTCTGCTGCTGGTTGTGGCTTTTCTGGTGCAATTGACCCGCAATGCTAATGGCGATGATCCCACCATGCTGGAGTCAGCGCTGATTGGCAAACCGGTACCGGCTTTTAAACTAGAATCCCTTGAGCAGCCGGGGAAAACTTTCGATCAGGCGGTATTACATGACGGCAAACCCATGTTGCTCAATGTCTGGGCGACCTGGTGCCCGACGTGCCGCGCCGAGCATGAATATCTGAATAAGCTGGCGGCGCAGGGTATTCGCGTGGTGGGGTTGAACTATAAAGATGATCGCGCCAAAGCGGTGCAGTGGCTTAATTCGCTGGGTAATCCTTACGCGCTGAGTTTGTATGATGGCGATGGCATGTTGGGGCTGGATCTGGGGGTTTATGGCGCGCCGGAAACTTTCTTGATTGACGGTCAGGGCATTATTCGCTATCGCCATGCCGGTGATCTTAATGATCGCGTCTGGCAGCAGGAAATCCTGCCACTGTATAAAAAGTATCAGGGGGGCGCATGAGATTATTCAGTCTGGTACTGGGCCTGATATTGGGTTGGAGTATTTTTGCGACCAATGTTTTTGCAGCCATTGATACTTACACCTTTAGCTCCGTGGAGCAGGAACAGCAGTATCGTGAGTTAACCGAGCAATTGCGTTGCCCTAAATGTCAAAACAACAGCATTGCTGATTCCAATGCCATCATTGCTGCTGATATGCGCGGCAAGGTGTACGAATTGCAGCAGCAGGGCAATTCTAAACAGCAAATTATTGATTATATGGTGGCCCGATACGGCAATTTCGTCACTTATGAGCCACCGGTGACGGCAGCAACTTTGATTTTGTGGGTCGGCCCGACCATGTTTGTTCTGATTGGTGCAGTGATAGTAGTGTTACGCGCCCGGCGGCGGGTGGAGAAAGAGGCCTCACTTTCACCGCAGGAGCAGCAGCGGTTAGACATTCTGCTGGCTGAACAAAAACAACCTTCGGCTTCACACAAAAAGACGAACAGGAAACAACCATAATGGTTTTTTGGCTGATAGTGATTATTTTGCTGACGGTCGCGGGTGCCTTGTTGGTCATTCCGGCGCTGCGACAAGAGAACAATTCATCGGTAACTACCCGAGATGAGCTAAATAAGGCGATTTATCAAGACCGGTTATCTGAATTGGCAGAAGACGAAGCCCAGGGCGTAGTGGAACAGCGGCCTGAATTGATTCAGGAATTACAGCAAAATCTGCTAACAGATATCCCACATGAATCCACCGAAGACACCAGCCCAATCAACCGCTGGGTTTTATTACCGGGCGTAGTCATTCTGGTGGTGGTTTCGGTCGGGTTATATGTGAAAACAGGCGGCTTAGCGCAAGTGCAGGCATGGCATCAGGTTGAAGCTCAGATGCCAGAGTTACGCGCCAGAGTTGCCAATGAGCGGGCTGAGCCTCTTACTATGGAGGAAGTCGCTCGTTTAGGGCTGGGATTGCGTACCTCGTTGCAACAAGATAGCGGTAACGTCAATGATTGGATGATGCTTGGCAGAGTGGGCATGGCACTGAATAATGCCACCACCGCCACGCAAGCTTTTGCTAAAGCTTACCAACTAGCGCCCGATAATGATGACGTTAGGCTGGGCTATGCTGAAGTGCTGACTCGTTCCAATGATCCGCAAGATAATCAGCTGGCAACCAAGATGTTACGTACTATGGTTGGGCAGGATCACACCAACTTACGTGCCATGAGCTTGTTAGCTTTTAATGCTTTTGAGCAGGGTGATTTCAAACAAGCCATTGGTGCATGGGAAGTTATGCTAAAATTGCTGCCTGCTGGTGATTCTCGCGTCGAAGTGATAAAACGCAGTATCGCGCAAGCGAAATCACAGGCAGGGCAGGAAACAGCTACACTGGGAATAGAGATCTCGTTGTCACCAGAGGCTGCCCAGAAATTACCCCAGCAAGGGGCGCTGATTATCTCGGTAACGGATGGCGCAAACCCGATCCCCGTTGCGGTAAAACAGTTACCTTTGAGCCGATTTCCGCTATCCGTGACACTGGATGATAGCAATGCAATGATGCCGGAGCGTTTGCTCTCCTCGTTGCAACAGGTGAAAGTGCGTGCGCGTATTTCACTGGATGGCACTGCTAATTCGCAGCCAGGTGATTGGTTTGGTGAAAGCGGTGTGCAGGATTTTGGCACCAAAGGGCAGCCCCAAACTATTCATGTTCAGATAAACAAACAGATCCCTTAAATATAAGGGGCTGGAAAGAATTTCATGGAGAAAGATATGAACTACCGCCTGATTGGGCTGGCTTTTGCAACCGTGTTGTTAATAGGCTGCGCCAGTAGCTCGCCGGATCAAAGGGAGCAGGGCCGCTCAGATCCGCTGGAAGGTTTTAACCGGGCAATGTTCAATTTTAACTATGAGGTTCTTGACCCTTATGTCGTGCGTCCGGTCGCTGTTGTTTGGCGCGATTATGTGCCGCAACCTGCGCGTAATGGGATGAGTAACTTCCTGGGTAACCTTGAAGAGCCAGCCAGCATGGTTAACAGCTTCCTGGTCGGTGACCCGTACAACGCTATGAAGCACTTTAACCGCTTCTTCCTCAACACTATTTTGGGGATGGGGGGCTTAATAGATGTAGCCGGTATGGCGAATCCAAAACTGGCGAAAAAAGTGCCGAATCGCTTTGGTAGCACGTTGGGGCACTATAATGTCGGCTATGGGCCTTACGTTGTATTACCGGGCTATGGCAGCTTCACGATCCGTGAAGATGGTGGTAATGCGGTTGATTACGTCTATCCAGTGCTGGGGTATCTGACTTTCTGGATGTCGGCAGGCAAATGGATGTTGGATGGTGTTGAAACCCGTGCCCAGCTATTGGATTCAGATGGCTTGCTGCGTAACTCTTCCGACCCGTATCTGATGGTGCGCGAAGCTTACTTCCAACGGAATGATTTCCTGGCGAACGGTGGGCAATTGAAACCAGAAGCAAACTCGAATGCTCAAGCTATTGAGGGTGATTTGGAAAGTATCGATTCACCTAACTGATAGATGTGCTATTCCGACAATTAAAAAAGCGCCGCGAGGCGCTTTTTTGTTGCTGCTGTATCTACGTAGTTGAAGGGTGTATACTCATTGTAGATACATAAAGTGAAGGGGGTGATTATGCGAGCTCAAGCCACATTACAAAAATGGGGTAATAGTGTTGCCTTACGGTTGTCGGGTAATCTTAAAACTATCCCTAATTTTGAGGTGGGTGACATTGTTGATATCGATATTAGCGAACAAGGATTAGTGATTCAAAAAGTCGTCAAAAAGCCATTGACCGAAGAAAGCCTGCTTGCCGGACTTAGCGCTTACACGGCACATGCTGATGAACTTACACATCCCACGGAGAGGGAGCTTGATTATTAATGTATACACCAAAGCGAGGCGATATTTGTTGGTTGGATTTTGAACCAACGAAAGGGAAAGAGATTGGCAAATATCGTCCTGCTCTTATTCTTTCACATGAAACATATAACCGCTTAACCGGATTGGTGATGTGTTGTCCTGTGAGTAGCAGTGTCCGTGGCTCACCTACCGAAGTTCCGGTTACCAACCTTGATGAGCCTTGTGTTGTGGCAACGACCCTAATCCAAACCTTTGACTGGCGTCAGCGTAAGGCTAAATTTCTGATTGAATCAGAATCAGGTTTATATAATGAGGTGTTAGCAAGGCTTATCCCGCTCATTGGCGGTGAACATCTACTCTCTTCTCGGGGTTGAATAAATAAAAAAGCGCCGTGAGGCGCTTTTTTGTGGGCAACTATTGTGAGGAAAATAACGCTGCTAATAATTGCTATCAGAAGGCATAGTTGAAGTTCACGCCATACAGCAGTGCGGTACCTTTAGAGTCGAACTCATAAGTTTGTCCGCCCAATCCTGTTGGTGTTTTTTCTGTAATATGCACGTTCTGGCCATGCATATAGGAAATACCCACATCAACTGATGCATCTTTGTTAAATGCGTAGGTGGTACCGGCACTTATCCAGAAACGATCTTGGTCTGGAATCGAGATAGTGCGGTTATCGGCTGGAACCGGGCTGTCATCGAAAGCAATACCGGTGCGGAAGGTCCAGTTATCATCGTAATAATAGGTGGTACCCAGCGCGATACGGTAAGCATCGTGGAAGCCTTCTTGCTTCTCAAACAGAGTGTTACCGTTGGTTCCGGTGGCTTTCAGCTCTTTGAACTGGCTCCAACTGGTGTAGGCCAGGCTGTAGTGAATCGCCCATTGTGGTGCCACTTTATTGTAGCCAGACACTTCCCAGACTTCTGGCAGGTTTAGAGTCAGGGCGCCTGGAATCACTGCACCACCAGTGCCACCTGGAGGTGGTAACTGGCTGCTGAAGTCGCCATCAAAGTCGATTTTCACTTTGGAGCGATAGGTGAAGCTGTAACGGTTCTCTTTATCCACTTCATACAGAACGCCCGCATTCCAACCATAGCCCCACTTGGTCCCTTCCATACGGGTGACTTCAGTGCTGTACGGTAAACGTCCACCACCAGCTTCACCGAGATGGCGTACAATCTTCGCATCGGCATAAACGGCATTAAAGCCCAGACCGAAGCTGAAGTTTTCATTCAGGCGATAGGCACCGCTTAAATTGAGGTTTGCAGTTTTCAGGTCAGTCTGACCCCCCAGAGAACCGGCGACATAGTCATCATTAAATTCAGTGGCCAAACCGTAGTTTGAGGTACCGGAAGCCCCAATTGCCCATTGCTCATTCAGTGGCATAATAAAGTGGATATTGGGGATCCACTCTGATGGCGCGATGTTTTTGGCGCTGGTACTTCTGCCGCTTGGCGATGTTCCACTGATATCAACATTAGGATCGACATACACGAAACCACCGGAGAATGAAGGGCGGTCGAATAAGGTCATTGCGGCGGGGTTGCGGCTACCAACAGAAGCATTGTCAGCAACAGCGCCTTCACCAGAGAAAGAGCGGCCCAATGCAGCTGCTGAATATTCATTCAACTGAAAACCGGCCGCAGAAACGTTTGAAGAAATTATTGCCACTGCAGCTGCCAGAGCTGATCGGGTAAACAGGTTTTTCTGGTTCATGACCAAAACCTCATTGTTTTAATTAATGTTACATACCGTAACAAGAGAATGCGGGATTGTAGGGTCCGTTATCGGTCAGACAAAGCAGACCAGTGGCTGAAGTATAGGTCTGACCAGCGAGGGTGTTGCAAGTATGTTTTTACATTTGAGCGGATTTGATTGCAAAAAATAGACGTAGTTAACAAAAAGCTCACAAATTCGTAGCAATTATTACACTATTGATGATTGAACAAACAATTTGAGTGTGATTTCCGTCACTTAATAGGCCTATAAACAGTAAGTCCTAGTGCCAGATGACTGACGGTAGTAAAATAGCGTCAGAGAAAATATTTTTTGCACTATGTCTTATTTGTTCGCGCCAATTGTTATTTGCGCTATCTGATAGGCAATTTGCACCTATTTTGAAATGTCCGTTGAGGAGAATTGAAGATGTCAGATGCAACTGTTGGATCAACAAACAACCGCTGTAGCGCAGAAGAAACCGCAGCCTGCTGCTGTATCGATGTAGGTACTATCATGGACAACACCGATTGCACCGCCTCCTATAGCTGTGTATTCGACAATCGTGCAGAAGCTGAAGCGATGCTGAAAACGCTAACTGAAAAAGCGCGTGCTGTGGAATCTGAGCCTTGCCTAATCGAGCATAAGCTGGAAGAAACTGATGGTGGCGTGCGCTTAACCGTCGATTTCACTTTTGCCTGCCAGGCTGAAACCATGATTTTCCAGTTAGGTCTGCGTTAATTCACACCTTGCTGTGAGTTTATTCAGTTCAGCTGAATACCTAAAACGCGGAGCTTTTGGCTTCGCGTTTGTTTTTGGATGATTTGCCTTCTGAATTCATCACATTTGATATATCACTTCCAGATAAGTTATTAGCCTGTCAGTTCTTCTCACTTCCCATTTTTAGTCCGAAAAGTTGCTCCTGCTCTCACTTTCCTGTTCTATAGGTTTACCAAATGTAAATATTTGGTTAACAATAATTAGATCAGGTCAGACCTGTTATTTGTTATAGTTTTAATCAAAGCCACTTTGACTTATCAGGAGCATTTATGAGTAAGCCATTACCGCTAGTGACGCGCCAGGGCGATCGCATTGCCATAGTCAGCGGCCTGCGAACCCCCTTTGCCAAGCAGGCAACTGCTTATCATGGTGTGCCAGCTGTAGATTTAGGCAAAATTGTGGTCAGTGAATTATTAGCCAGAAGTGGTGTTGCTCCTGAATTGATTGATCAACTGGTATTCGGCCAAGTGGTACAGATGCCAGAAGCGCCAAATATTGCCCGTGAAATAGTATTGGGCACGGGCATGAGTGTGCATACCGACGCTTACAGTGTTTCGCGCGCATGTGCGACCAGCTTTCAGGCGGTGGCCAATGTGGCGGAAAGCATCATTGCTGGCTCCGTGACGGTAGCGATTGCCGGCGGTGCAGATTCCTCTTCTGTTTTGCCTATTGGTGTCAGCAAAGCGCTGGCACGAACCTTGGTTGACGTCAATAAAGCCCGAACGTTATCCCAACGATTGAAATTGTTTAGCCGCTTAAAACTGCGCGATTTACTGCCGGTAGCACCTGCGGTTGCTGAGTATTCAACGGGCTTGCGCATGGGGGATACGGCCGAGCAGATGGCAAAAACCTATGGAATTAGTCGCCAGGATCAGGATGCGTTAGCGCTGCGTTCTCACCAAATGGCGGCACAGGCCTGGCAACAAGGGTTATTACACGATGAGGTGATGACGGCTTATATTCCACCTTTTAGTGATGCCATCACTGAAGATAATAATATCCGCAAAGATTCCACTATGGAGCAATATGCCAAATTACGTCCGGCATTTGATCGCAAACACGGCAGTGTCACGGCCGCGAACAGCACACCACTGACCGACGGTGCAGCCGCCGTCATGATGATGAGTGAATCAAAAGCGAAGGAATTGGGTCTCCAGCCGTTAGGTTACTTGCGCAGCTTCGCCTTTTCGGCCATTGATGTCTGGCAAGACATGTTATTAGGCCCCTCTTACGCCACACCATTAGCACTCGATCGCGCCGGAATCACCCTGGCAGACTTAACTCTTATCGATATGCATGAAGCATTCGCTGCACAAACACTGGCGAATCTGAAAATGTTTGCCAGTGATAGCTTCGCACGGGAAAAACTGGGGCGCAGCCAAGCGATTGGTGAAGTTGATATGAGCAAATTCAACGTATTAGGTGGCTCTATTGCTTATGGCCACCCCTTTGCGGCAACTGGCGCGCGTATGATTACTCAAACACTGCATGAATTACGTCGTCGCGGTGGGGGATTAGGGCTAACAACCGCATGTGCTGCGGGTGGTTTGGGTGCAGCAATGATTGTGGAGGTGGAGTAATGAGTCAGGAAAATACGCTTAACAGTGGTGATGAAATGACCCAGGTGGAAGCTGTCGCTCCGGCCCATTCTGTATTCACCCTCAGTGTTCGGCCCGACAATATTGGTATCATTACTGTTGATGTTGTCGGTGATAAAGTGAACACCTTAAAAGCTGAATTCGCAGAACAAATTGCTGAAATACTGCAACAAGCACAGGCCTTGAGCCAATTACAAGGCTTAGTGATTATTTCTGGCAAACCGGACTCTTTTATCGCTGGTGCTGATATCACCATGATTGCCGCTTGTCGCACTGCGCAGGATGCCCGAATTTTGGCTCAGAAAGGTCAATCCATTCTGGCACAAATCGCGGCATTTCCTGTACCGGTAGTCGCCGCTATCCACGGCGCTTGTCTTGGTGGTGGTCTGGAATTGGCGCTGGCATGCCATAGCCGAATTTGCTCACAGGATGATAAAACCGTGCTCGGTTTACCAGAGGTGCAATTGGGGCTGCTGCCGGGTTCTGGCGGTACTCAGCGTTTGCCACGCCTGGTGGGGGTCAGTAGGGCACTGGATATGATATTAACGGGCAGGCAGATTCGTGCGCGACAGGCACTTAAAATGGGGCTGGTGGACGGTGTAGTGCCACAGGACATCTTGCTGGATGTGGCTATTCAGCGGGCAAAAGCCGGTTGGCTTGATAAGCGAGCCTTGCCGTGGCAGGAACGTTTACTCAGTGGCCCTCTAGGTAAAGCACTGTTATTTAATATTGTCCGTAAGAAAACGCGGGCAAAGACCAAAGGCCATTATCCAGCAACCGAGCGTATTATTGATGTGGTGCGTAAAGGGTTAGACCACGGCGGCCCTGCGGGTTATGAAGCCGAAGCTAAAGCTTTTGGTGAGCTGGCGATGACCCCTGAGTCAGCCGCATTACGCAGCTTGTTTTTTGCCACCACCTCGCTGAAAAAAGAGGCCGGTGGCAAAGCGAAGCCTCGTGCGATCCATCGTGTAGGGGTCTTAGGGGGGGGCCTGATGGGCGGTGGTATTGCTAATGTCACTGCAACCCGTGCGGGTTTGCCAGTCCGGATTAAAGATATCAATCCAGCTGGAATTAATCAGGCGCTGAAATATACCTGGGATGCTTTAGGCAAGCGGGTGCGCAGTAAACGGATGCGCCCGGCTGAGCGGCAACGGCAGATGATGCTGATTTCCGGCAGCACAGATTATTGTGGTTTTGGCAATGTGGATATTGTGGTTGAAGCGGTATTTGAAGATTTATCGTTGAAACAGCAGATGGTGGCAGATATTGAGCATTTCGCGGCTCCTCACACTATTTTCGCCTCAAACACATCATCTCTGCCAATCAGCGACATAGCGGCACAGGCACAGCGGCCGGAGCAGGTTATCGGCCTGCATTACTTTAGTCCGGTGGATAAAATGCCGTTGGTGGAAGTTATTCCGCATGCAAAAACGAGCGAAGAAACTATTGCAACCACGGTTGCCTTAGCGCGCAAACAGGGCAAAACAGCGATTGTGGTCGCTGATCGTGCCGGGTTCTATGTAAACCGTATTTTGGCTCCGTATATCAATGAAGCAGCCCGCTGCCTATTAGACGGTGAACCTATCGATTCAGTTGATAAAGCGCTGATCGATTTTGGCTTCCCGGTTGGCCCGATAACCTTGCTGGATGAAGTGGGAATTGATGTGGGAACCAAAATAATGCCTATTTTGGTGGAGAAATTAGGGGCACGTTTTGCCGCACCGCCTTCTTTTGATGTCATATTGAAGGATGGGCGGAAAGGGCGTAAAAATGGTCGCGGTTTCTACCTTTATCCCGCTAAAAGTAGCGGTTTTAAGTGGAAAAGAAGCCCCGGTAAGCAAGTGGACACCAGCGTGTATACCTTACTGGGTGTCACACCGAAGACGCATCTCGAATCTGCGGTGATAGCACAGCGCTGCACGATGATGATGCTGAATGAAGCCGCGCGTTGTCTGGATGAATCCATCATCCGTAATCCGCGTGATGGGGATATTGGTGCAGTGTTCGGGATTGGTTTCCCTCCGTTCTTGGGCGGGCCTTTCCGCTATATGGACAGGCTGGGCGCAGATAAAGTGGTAAAAACACTGAATTTACTTGCCCAGCAATATGGCGAGCGTTTTGAGCCTTGCTCATTATTGGTCACGATGGCTGAACAGCAAAAAAGGTTTTATCCGCCTGAAAACAGTATGGATGAAGAGGCTATTACCGCACATAATTAAGAGTGTGAACAAGATCACCACCTGCAATTCTAACGGATAAGGCCGCTATACATCGGGAGCTACCCGCGCTACCTTAAATTAGAATCACGTAAAGTGACTATTCATGCCAAAATGAATGAATTGTCACTTATTGCATAGGTGATAGAGTTTGGATTAAGCTGTTGATATGGTTACTCTGTAACCAATCAAGGTTGGCTGTCGGTGTTACTGGTGTAAAAACAGCCATTTTCTTTACCTTAAGTTTCAGGCAAAATGCCCGGCCGCCATAGAGAGACGGCGCGTTATCGTTATGAAGTTTCTTTGCTCTCAAGCAAAGGTTTCGGCGGTACAGCACGCAAAGCGTTTCTGTATAGCGTTATTTTGTTAACAAAAACGGTGCAATATGCAAGTTTTCATTATGCGTCACGGCGACGCGGCTCTTGACGCAGCCAGTGATGCGCAAAGGCCTCTGACTCTGTGTGGTCAAGATGAATCACGTCAGATCGCGAGCTGGTTAAACGACCAGTCCGTTGATGTTGATAGGGTATTAGTTAGCCCTTATTTACGCGCAGGGCAGACATTGGCAGTGGTGCGTGAAGTGCTGACCCTTCCGGCTGAACAGGAAGTGATGCCAGAATTAACGCCAGGTGGGGATGCTGCTTTTGTTAGTTGCTATTTACAAGCATTGGCAAAAGAAGACTGCGCTGCGGTGCTAGTCATTTCACACTTGCCGCTGGTCGGCTATTTAGTGGCTGAACTTTGTCCGGGGCAATGCCCGCCGATGTTTGCGACGTCAGCCATCGCTTGTGTTGATTTGGATGATGAGACGGGCAAAGGGACTTTTGACTGGCAGGTTAGCCCGACACAGCTTTTAGCTAAAGCCTGTCACGGCTAAGTATCATTTGAGCCAATGATCAATGGGCGCGGCGTCACTGTCGCGCTCTTGTTATTTCTACTCTTTGTAACGGGTAGATTGTATGTATACAGCGTTAGCAAAAATGCATCCCACCAGCCAATTCGGCTACTGTTCTAATTCGATTAATACCAATAATGCTGCCGTGCCTCCCCATTCTTTCGGGGCCTGATGAAATGCCAGCACATCTGGATGTTGCGCCAACCATAGCGGTGTTTGTTGCTTCAGAACATGCTTGCCATGCCCATGCATCACACAGGCACAATGTACATGTTCGCGTTTGCAAGCCGCAATTAATGCTCCCAACTCCTGCTTGGCTTGTTTCTGCGTTAATCCGTGTAAATCCAAAAACATATCGGGTGAGTAATCGCCGCGTCGCAGTTTTTTCACTTCAAAATGGTCAACACCGGGTCGCACATAGCGTGTGGGGCCTTCGGTATCCAACTGCGGTTGGAATTCGTCGGAAAAATAATAACTGGCATCCACTTGTTCTTGCAGCAACCGCTCTGGTGCAATTTTTTTACCCAGTTTGGGTGGCGAGCGATGGACGATCGTGTCTTGTTTTAGCTTCTTTGCTCCGGCTATCGACTCTTTAAATAGCTGTAATTCATCTGTTGTCAGGTGATATTTATTTTTCATTATCTGTTCATCGTACTTATGCAATTCCCCCAGTTTACCTGTTGAGATTCATCTGTCTAAATAAATGTAACGGTAGGATTGATGGCTTTAATGTCTATTTCATTATTTGGTTATCATTCAACTGATGTATTGCTGCTGATTTGTGGCGGGCTTCATGGCAAACTAGGGGCATAGATAATGATTTTAAGCCCCAGTTGGAGAATACCTTGGACAAGATTTTCGTCGATGAAGCAGTAAATGAGCTGCACACCATTCAGGATATGTTGCGTTGGGCCGTCAGCCGTTTTAACGCGGCCAATATTTTTTATGGTCACGGTACTGATAATCCGTGGGACGAAGCGGTGCAATTGGTTTTTCCAAGCCTGTTTTTACCGATAGATATTCCAGAAGATATGCGCAGTGCGCGTCTGACATCCAGCGAGCGTCATCGTATTGTTGAGCGAGTTATTCGCCGGGTAAATGAGCGCATTCCTGTTGCTTACCTGACTAATAAAGCCTGGTTCTGTGGCATGGAATATTACGTTGATGAGCGTGTATTGGTACCACGTTCACCGATTGGTGAACTGATTAATAACAATTTTTCTGGGCTGATTCGTCAGCAACCTAAGCATATTTTGGATATGTGCACCGGCAGCGGCTGTATTGCTATTGCTTGTGCTTACGCTTTCCCGGAAGCGGAAGTGGATGCTGTCGATATCTCCAATGACGTGTTAGCGGTGACTGAGCACAATATTCAGCAGCACGGCATGGAGCATCAGGTCACGCCTATTCGCTCTGACTTGTTCCGCGATTTACCGCCTATCAAATATGACTTGATTGTCACCAACCCGCCGTATGTTGATGCTGAAGATATGGCTGATTTGCCACAGGAGTTCCGCTTCGAGCCTGAACTGGGTCTGGCTGCGGGCAGCGATGGTTTGAAACTGGCCCGTCGCATTCTGGCTTGTGCGCCAGACTTTTTACAAGATGATGGCGTGCTGATTTGTGAAGTGGGCAACAGCATGGTGCATTTGATGGATGAATATCCAGATGTGCCGTTCACTTGGCTGGAGTTTGACAATGGCGGTGATGGCGTCTTTATGCTGACCAAACAGCAACTAATTGATTGTGCGTCACATTTCAGCATGTATCGCGATTGATCATTGACTTTTAAACCTGTCAGGGTGACGAGTATTGCCCTGACAAAGTGCTTATTCGAGAATTCAAGGAGCCGTGATGGCTGGGAACAGTATAGGGCAGTTTTTCCGCGTCACCACTTTTGGTGAATCTCACGGTATCGCCTTGGGATGTATTATAGACGGTGTTCCACCGGGCATTCCTATCACCGAGGCTGATATTCAGTTGGATCTCGACCGACGTCGGCCAGGTACCTCTCGCTACACCACTCAACGCCGTGAACCGGATCAAGTGCGCATTCTGTCTGGCGTGTTTGAGGGGATCACCACCGGTACCAGTATCGGCTTGATGATTGAAAATACCGACCAACGTTCGCAAGATTACAGCGCAATTAAAGATGTGTTCCGCCCAGGCCATGCCGACTACACCTATGAGCAGAAATACGGGGTGCGTGATTATCGTGGCGGTGGTCGCTCTTCTGCCCGTGAAACGGCGATGCGTGTTGCTGCCGGTGCTATTGCGAAAAAATATCTGGCGCAGAAATTTGGCGTGCAGGTGCGTGGTTATTTGGCACAAATCGGTGATATCAGTTGTGACGTGGTTGACTGGGATCAAGTTGAACAAAATCCTTTCTTCTGCCCGGATGCCAGCAAATTGGAATCACTGGATGCCCTGATGCGCGAGCTGAAAAAGGCGGGTGACTCTATTGGTGCCAAAATTACCGTGGTGGCTGAACATGTGCCTGTCGGTCTGGGGGAACCCGTATTTGATCGTTTAGATGCTGATTTAGCCCATGCGCTGATGAGTATCAATGCGGTGAAAGGGGTGGAAATTGGCGATGGTTTTGCTGTGGTGACCAAACGTGGTAGCGAAAACCGCGATGAAATTACGCCACAAGGTTTCCAAAGTAACCATGCTGGCGGCATTTTAGGTGGCATCAGCAGTGGGCAGCCAGTGGTGGCACATATCGCGTTGAAACCCACCTCCAGTATCACGGTTCCGGGGCAAACTATTAACCGGCAGGGCGAAGCGGTTGAGATGATTACCCGTGGTCGTCATGACCCTTGTGTTGGCATCCGCGCCGTGCCGATTGCCGAAGCGATGATGGCTATCGTGTTAATGGATCACCTACTGCGCCAGCGTGCACAGTGTGGCGATGTGGTTTCAGACGTTCCGCGCTGGTAAGTACAATGAAAAAATGGATAGCGGGCTTATTGGCACTGATTGCCATCAGCCCGGTTATGGCAGCGACGCCATGGCAACAGATTACTCACCCGGTGGCAGGATCTCCGCAGGCAATTGGTGGTTTTGCCAATGGCTGCGTTATTGGTGCGATGCCGTTGCCACTTGAGTCAGCCGATTATCAGGTGATGCGCCCGGATCAGCGCCGCTATTTTGGACATCCGGATTTGTTGAACTTTATCCATCGCCTGAGTGATAAAGCCCAGAAAAATCAGCTGGGTACCCTGTTGATTGGTGATATGGCGATGCCCGCTGGCGGGCGTTTTAGCAGCGGTCATGCCAGCCATCAATCTGGCCTGGATGTGGATATTTGGCTGCAACTGCCGAAGCAACGTTGGAGCCAGCAGCAATTATTAAAACCACAACCCATTGATTTGGTTGCCGCCGACGGTAAACGCGTGATGCCAGCATTGTGGCAGCCGCAAGTTGAAAGCCTGATTAAACTGGCTGCCAATGATAATGAAGTGACACGTATTTTCGTTAATCCGGCGATTAAAAAGCAGCTTTGTTTAGACGCCGGTGCGGATCGTACCTGGCTGCATAAGGTGCGGCCGTGGTTTGGGCATCGTGCCCATATGCATGTGCGTTTGCGTTGCCCGGCCGATAGCCTGGAATGTCTGGACCAAGATACGCCACCACCGGGTGATGGGTGTGGTGCTGAATTGGAAAGTTGGTTCCAGCCTCATCAGCCAAGTGCTAAACCGGGCAAAACCTTACCACCACCATTGCCACCTTCCTGTCAGGCTTTGTTGGATAACCATTTCGCTGCGGAATAAATCATGGATTGGTTTACCCTAGGTCCTGCGGTTTTAGGGATATTATTTTTAGTCGCTTTATTGGCCGGATTTATTGATTCCATCGCCGGCGGCGGCGGGTTGCTAACCGTTCCGGCACTGCTGGCGGTGGGGTTACCGCCGGCGCAGGTGTTGGCGACCAACAAGCTACAATCTGTTGGTGGATCATTCTCCGCTAGCCTTTATTTTATCCGCCGTGGAGCGGTTAATCTGAAGGAACAAAGGCTTACCATTGCTCTCACTGTGGTGGGATCAATGTTAGGCGCCATTTTAGTCCAGCATATGCGGGCCGATATTCTGCGGCAAATTTTGCCACTGTTGGTGATAGGTATTGGGGTCTATTTTCTGGTGACCCCCAAGCTCGGAGAAGTTGACCAACAACGCCGTCTGTCTGCGCTGCCCTTCGCCCTAATAGCGGGCGGTGGTGTAGGTTTTTATGATGGTTTCTTTGGCCCTGGAGCCGGTTCTTTCTATGCTCTGGCCTTTGTGACCTTGTGTGGCTTTAATCTGGCGAAATCCACGGCTCACGCCAAAGTGCTCAATTTCACCTCCAATCTCGGTAGCCTGATTTTCTTTATTGTCGGCGGCAAAGTGGTGTGGAGTATCGGGTTGGTGATGCTGGTGGGGCAAGTCCTGGGGGCACGCCTGGGGGCTCACATGGTATTGACCAAAGGGCAGAAATTGATTCGCCCAATGATTGTCGTGGTGTCATTCGTCATGAGCTGCAAGCTACTGTATGACAGCCACGGTGCTGAGATTTCCACCTGGCTAGGATTACATGTTTTCGCATAATAATTTGTTTTGCATAACTGAAAATATCAAACAGAACAGTGAGCTTGAATGCCGCTGCTGATACCGCTGTTACGGACCCAAGCATGACTCATGATTATCAACAATTAATCGATATTTTTAATAGCTGTTTTAGTGATGAATATAATACCCAATTGGTGAAAGGCGATGATGAACCCATCTATCTACCCGCCGATGAACAGTTTTCTTATCATCGGGTGATTTTCGCTCATGGTTATTACGCCAGCGGTATGCATGAAATCTCTCATTGGTGTATTGCCGGGGAAGAGCGCCGCAAGTTAGTCGATTTTGGCTATTGGTACTGCCCCGATGGGCGCGATGCATTAACTCAAAGCCAGTTTGAAGTGGTTGAGATCAAGCCACAGGCACTGGAATGGATGTTTTGCGTGGCAGCCGGTTTCCCGTTCAATGTCAGTTGCGACAATCTGGAAGGTGATTGCGAGCCAGACCGCATCACATTTCAACGAAAAGTGCGCGAACAGGTATTGTGGCATCTGGAAAACGGAATATCCCCACGACCTGCGCGCTTTATTCAGGCGCTACAATCGTTTTACAATACGCCATCATTCGCGGCAGAGCTTTTCCCTTACCCGGAAGATTTAGCTTAGTTTTCTGTTTGACTGAACATCCATTATTTTTGGATATAAAAATGAATATATTGAGGAAACGATGATCGCAGAGTTTGAAACGCACATCCTGGCGCAGATTGATGACATGGTAGAGCACGCCAGTGATGATGATTTATTTGCTGGCGGTTACCTGCGCGGTCATTTGACATTGGCAGTGGCTGAATCTGAAGAGTTTGGTGAGCACACTGCTGAGCAGCTACACGCAAGGGTCCAAACCAGTCTGGATAAAGCCATCAAAGCCGGTGAGCTTTCCCCTCCGGATCAGGCTTTAGTATTGGGGTTGTGGGATCGTTTATTGGAAAACGCCCAAAATCCCCCTTCGTCTTTGAAGCAGCAGGGGTGTTAGCTACGCTCACGCACCCGAATCACTTACCGGTGTAAGCTCATCGGGATTTGCTCGCTTGCTGCCTACCTGCGACGTCAATGACTTTGGGGATTCATGTGTCCTTGGAGTCGCAGGAGTTAGCCACGCGATTCTCCGGCTAAGATAATATCGAGGTACGCTGTTGTACCGGCCTGCCTTTCAGTAATTTTCGAATCCAGAATCGGTTAGGATTCAGGGCCGCCAGCGTGGTTGCATCTAATGGCTGCGGTTCGCCAAACATTTGTGCGGCCAGAATCTCTGCCACCAATGGCGCGCTGCACAAACCGCGTGACCCCAAAGCACCTACCATAAATAGCTCTGGCCACACCGGCGCGAGGGGAATGTCTTCGCCATGCTGAATTTTACTTGGCAAATCCTGGTATTGCGCCAGTGTGGCACTGTAATCCGGTACTGCGCCCACCATCGGCAAATGGTCACGAATAGCACAACGCACGCCACAGCGCGCCTGATTATCACTGATATCCACCTGTTGCGGCCAACTGACATCAGGCAGGCAGCGTAACAGGCGATCCCGATTTTCTTGCTGTTCGTCGGCACGAAAATCAGTCGTAACATCACCGCGCTGATAACTGGCACCAATACAGTGGTGCTGATTAGCGGGGTTCACTGGTGTTAGGTAACCGTCATAGCACAGCACTTGCCGCAACTGGCTGAGTACCGGCGTGGTGGGAATGTGTGAAACCTGCCCGCGCACAGCCGACAGCGGCAGATGCCGTGTTTGCTCCCATTCGGGTAAGCGGTGGCCGGTGGCCAGCACCACAGTGGCATGTTGCCTGCTTGCCTGCGGTTGCTTGTTTGCTGTTGATTGCTTATTGTTTGCTATCGATTGCTTAAATGTGAGCTGCCATTGCCCGTCAATCCGCTCTAGCTGATGCAGTTCATGCTCATAGTTGCAGGTCATACCATTTTGTTGTGCCAGCGCCATGAGTTCTGTGGTGAGGTCTGATGGGCAAAGCCAACCACCGGCGGGGTAGTGGATACCATCGTGAGCGCAATCTAACCCAGCCAGCGCACTGAGTTGTTCGCGACTCATCGCTGCGGCAAGTGATGCCGGCCAATCGGTTTGCAGCATTTTATCAATCTTGCCACGGCTTTTAGCATCAAAGGCCAACTGGCTGACGCCGCACCACTGATGATCAAAGCGGATACCTTGCTCAAGTAATTGAGAGTATTGGCGGCGGGCAAAGGTAAAAGCACTGGTGAAAAAGATTTCCAGTGCATCATTTTTGCCGTTAAGCAGTGGGTAGAGTGCGCCTTGTCGGTTGCCTGATGCACCTTGGGCAGGTTGTGCGTCGGCGCAATAAAGTGTCACTTTAGCGCCACGGCGCAGTAACGCTAGTGCGGTTAAGGCGCTGACAATTCCTCCGCCGATGATGGCGATATCATCACAACGAGTGGCCGATGGCCGGTGATACCAAGGCTCAGATTGGGTATTAAGGCGTTGTGGCAGTACGCCGGTCAGCATCTCACGTTTCTGCCCAAAACCTTTTATTTTAGCGACATCAAACCCTGCTTGTTGCAAGCCACGGCGTACAAATCCTGCCGCCGTAAAAGTGGCGAATGTGCCGCCGGGCCTTGCCATTCGTGCCATGGCATTAAACAGCACATCATTCCACATATCAGGGTTTTTAGCCGGTGCAAAACCGTCAAGGAACCACGCGTCCACTTGATTATTCAAGCTGGAATCCAACTGAGGCAGCAGGGTATTCACATCACCAAACCACAGGTCCAGCGTGATAGCCCCCTCAGCCAGTAAAATGCGGTGGCATCCGGCCAGCGGCAACGGCCACTGAGCACGGAGTTGTTCGGCAAAACAGGCCAGTTCAGGCCAGCGCTGGTGGGCGGCGGCTAAATCAGCGACCTGAAGGGGGTATTTTTCGAAACTAATATAGTGTAAACGTTGCAGTTTAGCTGCGGGATGAAGCTGGCGAAACTGGGCGAAGTCACGCCATAATGTCAGGAAATTCAACCCAGTACCAAAACCAGTTTCGGCAAAAATACAGTTATCACGCGGATGTTGGGCAAAGCGCTCGGGAAAGCCATTTCCCTTGAGAAAAACGTAGTGAGTCTCTTCTAATCCATCTTCATTAGAAAAATAGATGTCACCAAACTGTTCCGATACAGGTGTACCCTGTTCATTCCAGCTTAATGTTGCCGTTTGGATTGGGGGGTGGCTCACGTTGAAAGACTCATATCTCAAGGGGTAGGGCGATTCTAACTATGTGACCCGCTGCGTGCAAATCGTAAAATTATCTGGGTATATTACGCTGATCGGACTTGTTCGGCGTACAACTGTACGCTAAAGTGCGTTGCAAAATCCCGAATGTAAAATAAGTGGAAGAGGTATTGAATGAAGCGTGCAGTCATTACTGGCTTGGGTATTGTATCCAGCATTGGTAATAACCAGCAGGAAGTTCTGGCATCTTTACAGGAAGGCCGCTCTGGCATTACTTTCTCTCAGGAATTTAAAGACGCAGGCATGCGCAGCCATGTGTGGGGCGACGTAAAGCTCGCACCTGAGACCATTACAGAAAATATCGACCGTAAAGTGCTGCGCTTTATGAGCGATGCCTCTGTTTATGCTTATCTTTCCATGAAACAGGCCATTGAAGATTCTGGTCTGACGGAAGAACAAGTCTCCAATTTCCGCAGTGGGCTGGTCGTCGGCTCTGGTGGCGGTTCACCACGTAACCAGGTTGCCGGTTCTGATGGCATGCGCGCGAAAGGTTTGCGTGGCGTAGGCCCTTATATGGTGACTAAAGCGATGGCATCTGGTGTCTCCGCGTGTCTGGCAACACCCTTTAAAATCAAAGGCGTAAACTATTCCATCAGTTCCGCTTGTGCCACCTCAGCACACTGTATTGGCCATGCGTTGGAACTGATCCAACTGGGCAAACAGGATGTGGTGTTTGCCGGTGGCGGTGAAGAACTGTGCTGGGAAATGTCCTGCGAGTTCGACGCTATGGGCGCATTGTCTACTAAATACAATGAAACTCCAGATAAAGCATCCCGTACCTATGATAAAGACCGTGATGGCTTCGTCATTGCTGGCGGCGGCGGTATGGTTGTTGTTGAAGAGTTGGAACATGCGCTGGCGCGTGGCGCACATATCTATGCTGAGATTGTGGGTTACGGCGCAACATCAGATGGCGCTGATATGGTGGCCCCATCAGGTGAAGGCGCAGTACGTTGCATGAAGATGGCAATGGACGGCGTTGATACACCAATTGACTACATGAACGTACACGGCACTTCTACTCCTGTGGGTGATGTGAAAGAGTTGGGTGCGATCCGCGAAGTATTTGGTGATAACACGCCAGCTATCTCCTCAACCAAAGCCATGACCGGTCACTCTCTGGGTGCCGCCGGTGTGCACGAAGCTATCTTTAGCTTATTGATGGTTGAGCACGGCTTTATTGCTCCAAGCATTAATATTGAAAATCTGGATGAGCAGGCTGATGGGATGAATATCATCACTACGCCAACTCAACGTGAATTGACCACGGTTATGTCTAACAGCTTCGGTTTCGGTGGCACCAACGCTACCTTGGTTATGCGTAAATACCAGAAATAAGATCAATCGCAGATATTTCTGCTAGATGATCGTTAATAATTAGGCCTGCGAGAGATCGCAGGCTTTTTTATTCGCTATAAAATAAACACAGCTCTCGGAAATAGCCCAATTAACAAAAATACCTATTTTTTAGCTTAATTTCTGCGTTTCTTATAAAAGAAGTCTGGTAGATCACATGTTATTCATAAAAATATCTTATACTCAAGATCTGGTAAAGATAACACTATAAAAAGTAGGTGATTGAATCGTAAAGTATTCACGCTAATCTTGCCTGTTTTTACTGTGTTTATATTCTTTTAAAGTCAAATTTAGAGCTAAAAAATCCTTGCCTGCTCAAAAACGTTAATTCACAATATTAGAACAATAATTAAACAAATCTATTTTTGCTTTCTAATTTACCAACACAGCAGGGTAGTTTAATGAGCCATAATCAAAGTGATCAGAAGTTTAAGATTGCCGATTTAAATGAGCGCGTCGTTCATGAAATTCTCGAAGTGATAAGTGATGGTATCTGGGACTGGAACGCCAACAATGGATTTGTTTATCGCAATACCGGCTGGTATGAAATGCTGGGATATCCGGCCCATGCTTTTGAGAATACAGTACATACCTGGGAGAAAATTATTCATCCAGATGATTTTGAAAGGGTTATGTTTCAGTTCGATGCGTATATAAATCAACAAGCCGAAAGATATCAGATTGAATACCGTTGCCGAACTCATGATGGTGACTATATCTGGATAGAGGATCGCGGCAAGGTGATTGAACGTAATAGTGATGGCACAGTATCCAGAATGATAGGTGCTCACCGGAATATCCATGACAGAAAGAATCGTCTTGAAAAATTGGAATTAAAAAATAAAACCTTGGAAGCATTAGTCGAAGAACGAACTACTGAGTTACGTGAAAGTAATTTTCAGCTTCAACAGCAATTAGATATTAAAAAAATTCTTTCAGAAACGGATGTATTAACCTCTGCTGCGAATCGTTATTTGTTAGAAAAGGTTCTAAAGCATGAATATAACCGTGCTAAGCGTTTTTGCCAGCCACTCTCATTACTTTCATTAGATTTAGATAATTTTAAATCTATTAATGACAAATACGGCCATTTGGTGGGTGACTTAACTCTGACACATATTGTTGATGTCATTAGGAATAGCATTAGAGAGATTGACGTTTTAGGCCGTTGGGGTGGCGATGAATTTATGATTGTCTTACCTAATACGCAATTAACTGAGGCCAAAAGTATCGCTGAGAAAATCAGAAAATTGGTTGAGATCATGCCGGTGGATGGCAATATTCATGTCACAATGAGTCTGGGTGTGGTTGAGTTGGAACAAAACGAATTGCAGGAGCAATTACTCATTCGCGCAGATAAAATGCTCTATAGCGCAAAAGCTGCGGGCAAGAATATCATTATCGGCTGATATTCTTGGCCCGTGATGCTATCAACTTTCAGTATTACTATGGCTGAAGCGCATATTGAGCTGCGGCTTTAGCATGTATCGCCGTGGTATCAAATACCGGCACCTTGGCATCTTGCGTATTTACCAGTAGGGTAATCTCAGTACAGCCAAAGATAATCCCTTGTGCGCCTTGCTCTTCTAAATGGCCGATGATACGGCGATATTCCTGACGTGACGTTTCACTGGTAATGCCAAGACATAGCTCTTCATAAATAATGCGATTAATGATTTCGCGGTCTGCACTGTTTGGCGTAATCACGTTAATATCGTGTTTTTCAGTTAAACGCCCACGGTAGAAATCTTGCTCCATGGTATAGCGGGTGCCGAGTAAACCGATCTTATTGATCCCTTGTTGCTTGATTTGCGCCGCAGTGGCGTCGGCAATATGCAATAAAGGTAATCCACTGGCCGTTTCAATATCATTTGCCACTTTGTGCATGGTGTTGGTGCATACCACCACAACCTCTGCCCCGGCACGTTTTAAGGACAGCGCGGCATCGGATAGCACCTGGCCCGCAGTTTGCCAATCACCTTTGGCCTGTAACTGCTCAATTTCATGGAAATCCACACTGTAGAGAATAATCTTGGCGCTGTGTAATCCGCCTAATTGCTCTTTAACGTGTTGGTTGATCATCCGGTAATAGGGGATAGTTGATTCCCAACTCATACCGCCAATAAGGCCCAAAACCTTCATCATTATTATTCCTATCCGTTGTTTATGGCCGGTGAAAGTGTAATTCCGCATGGATACCAAGATAACGGCAGATATACGGTAAGACAATATGAGGTAATGATGGCGAGATAGGATTTTTATTAATTCGATATTTATCAATGCAGTGTTGCCTCAGGATAACCGCCGTAGCGGCTATCCTGAATATGGACTAGAACCAGGCTTCCCACATCGCCCCGACGTTGAAAGAGTCAAGACGTGTATCTTCGGTGTCGGTCGTGGTGGCAGTATGTTTGTTATCGACTTCACCACCGGTGACATAGAAGCGCAGCATTGGTCTGAAGTCTGCGCCCATTGCGATAGAAATATTCTGGGACAGTGTTAGTTTCCAGCCTTTGTTATCGCCGCCGGTATCATAATCTACCCGCTGATAACCCGCTTCGAGCCAGGTCGAATGAACGTCATTCCAGAAATGCATTGGGCGAATAATCACACCATAGTTACGACGATTATCCTCATTATGATTACTTCTATCATAATCATGGAATGCGGCGAGGTAGGTCACGGAGGTTTGTGGTGTGAACTTATAGGTACCCTCAACACTGGTATAAATAGTACGGAGGTCAGCGGTTTTGTTATAAACACTGTTGTCGGAATTATCTGAATAACGGGTAACCCATTTATTTTCGATGTTTTCACCTGTATGGCTAAGCACTACGGCAGTCTGCCAGGCTTTCAACTTTTCTTCGCTTTCAATAGCTTTAGAATCAAAACCATAGTTGGTAAACAATTCAAAATTGATCGGCCCCAACTTCACGCCATGTATTTTGGAGGTCAGAGCATAATGCCCGTTATCACCGGTTCCTGAACCACCAGTACAGGTAATGCGTGATGGATTTGATTGGTCTGCGACAACTTCAGGATTACAGGATTGCACTGCACCAACAGCTGCTGCATCAAGTTGAACACCACCGAGATCCAGGTTTTTTATCCCGGCACCTTGTCCGTCGTGGGTCATCCAGAAGTAGTCATTAATACCTTGTTGTGGGCGCTGATGGAAATCACGACCAGCCCATAAATAAGCATTCGGCTGAGATTCAAATAAGTTAGTCACCCCGGCGTACGCTTTTTTCAGGTTAACTTCATCACCCCAATGGTCAAGCATGACCACCACATCCCATATCGCGCCATTGTCGCCTTTAAAGGCTTTAGAAAGTTGGAACTCCCCACCGTTGCCTTCATTACCCAAACGGCCAATCGCTGAAGAACCATTATAGGAGCCATCAACGCCTACGTATTTTTGGTCACCCGCTTGGAACTGTGCGCCATAACGTGCATAAGCATTGAATTTTAGACCGTAAGGGATAGCCATATCCGGGCTTGGCGGAATAGAGGCTTTCTCAACGATATCTACGCTTGGTTTTTGAATAGTGGCAGCTTCTATTTTTTCTTTACGTTCTGCCAGTGCTTTTTCTACTGCATCGGCCACTATTTTATTAAGTTGCTCAGTGGTAATCGTGGTAACTGTTTCTTGTGCCAGTACAGAAAGAGGGCAAAGCGCGGCGATAACCGCCATTGCTAATGGAAGTTGTTTATATATTTTCATCGCTATCTCAATTTAGTATTTTATTATAGTAGGCGATATTATCTCGCCCGAATTTAACAGGATAATAGTGCTATCACCAAAGTAAGGTTGTTTCTATAATTTCATTAGAATAAGTTTTATTTGAATTTTAGGCGTAATAGTCTCTCCGTTTAAGATGGATGATATTTTTTATAATTAAAAATTAACGCTGATAAAGATGAATAATTTCTTCTGATAATTCGCGAGCCAATAAAGAAGTCATTAAATGGTCCTGTGCGTGAACCATAATAAGTGTCATCGGTTGTCTGGCCTCTCCTGCATCTTGTTCAATTAGCTTGGTTTGCATATGGTGCGCCTGACGGGCAAAGCCATCAGCTTCCTGTAGTAAACTTTTGGCTTTATCAATGTCGCCTTTGCGTGCAGCTTGTAATGCTTCAAAGCACAGGCTACGTGATTGTCCGGCATTAACAATAATTTCCATTACTGCTTCTTCTAATTCAATCATGATTTATTCCTAAATTAATCAAAACCATTATTTGCCGCGGTAGCCGTAAACCATTCCCCGCTTTTTTTAATTGTTCGTTTCTGGCTGGGTAAATCTAATTGAATAAAGCCATAACGGTTTTTATAACCATTGCACCAGGACCAGTTATCGATAAATGTCCACATATGGTAGCCAAGGCAATTACAACCTTCACTGATTCCTTTATGTAGCCATTTCAAATGGTCGGAAATAAAGTCTATGCGATATTGATCGTTAATTTTTCCGTCTTGGATAAATCGCTCTTCATTTTCGACCCCCATACCATTTTCAGAAATAAAGCAGCGAGGGTTACCATAATTAAGCCGTAAATTGGTCAAAATATCGTAAATACCAGGTTCATAAATCTCCCAGCCGCGATAAGGATTCATTTTACGGCCTGGCATTTCGTAGGCATCAAACAGCCATTCGGGCATAAAAGGTGCTTGTGGGTTTACCGCACTGTCACGGCATTTTACGCGCCGTGGTTGATAGTAATTAATACCCAGCAGATCGATTCTACCCTCAGCAATTAAGGCTTTATCCCCTTGCAGGCGTAGCGGCATTTGGTCGTAATCACACAGTAAATCAATAAGCTCCTGTGGATATTCACCGCGCAATGCTGGATCAAGGAAGCTGCGGTTAAACAAGAGATCAGCACATTCGGCCGCTTGCAAATCAGCAGGGTTCTGCGAGCGTGGGTATGACGGGGTCAGGTTCAGCACGATACCGATTTCCCCCTCATACGAACCAGCGCGATAAGCTTTAACTGCTGTCGCATGTGCCAGCACCGTGTGATATGCCACTGTCGCCGCACGTCTGAAATCCACCACATTGGGATAATGGAAGTCATATAGATAGCCACCTTCAACCGGAACAATTGGCTCATTGAAGGTAAACCAATGCTTAACCCGGTCGCCGAACAGTTCAAAGCATACTTCGGCGTAGTGCTTCCAGGCATCAATCACTTCACGGTTTTCCCAACCGCCAATTTCTTGCATCGCCATCGGCATATCAAAGTGAAACAAGGTAATAAAAGGCGTAATACCTTGGGCCAGAAGTTCGTCTATCACATTGTTATAAAAAGTCACTGCCTCAGGATTCACTTCCCCAACGCCATTTGGGATTAATCGCGCCCAACTCAATGATGTGCGAAAACTGTTGTGATTCAGTTGTTTAAGTAAATTAATATCCTGTTTCCAATTGCGATAGAACGTAGAGGTATCATTCGGGCCAATCTGTTGGTGAAAGCGCGACGGTTGGCTGGCGTACCAGGCATCCCAGGTTGTGGGGCTTTTGCCTCCGCGCAAGCTTTCTCCTTCAGTTTGCAATGCAGAACTGGCGCTGCCCCACCAGAAGTTATCTGGAAATTGGTATTTCATTAATCTGCTCTCTTTATCAGTTGCTACGGACGGTATCTGAAAGTGATGGTGCGTTGCCTGAGACTTTTTCCCCTTCAGTTTTGACTAACGAGCGCTCATAAGCACGTAGGAATGGCAGATAGATCAGGGCAGAAACCATCATACATATCAAGCACATCACTACAGGACTAAAGGCCCAGTTTGCCGCCCAGGATGCACCAATCGGAGCCGGTGTTGTCCACGGGGTCAGAGAAACCACTTGAGCCAGCCATCCTAGTTTGGTTGCAGTGTAGGCCAGCACGGCGTTGATCATGGGTACACAAATGAAAGGTATGAACATTATTGGGTTCATAATGATGGGAGCACCGAACAAAATAGGCTCATTTATATTGAAGAAGCTTGGTACTACGCCCAATTTGCCAATGGTACGTAAATGAGTGACTTTGCTGCGTAACAGCAGGAAAGCCAGTGGCAATGTGGAACCTACACCACCAATCAGTAAGTAGTGATCCCAAAAACCTTGCAGATAGATATGCGGTAAGGTTGCGCCGACGGCCAAGGCTGCCTGGTTTGCTGCCAGATTGGTCATCCAGAATGGGCTCATGATGCCGGTAACAATCAGTGAGCCGTGAATACCGGAGAACCAGAAAATCTGACACAACAATACTGACAGTAACATTGCTGGCAATGAGTCTGATGCAGAAACTAATGGAGCCAGTAAATGCATGATAGCTTCTGGAATGATCATGCCAGTCTGCGATTCAATGAATAAATTGAGTGGATGCAGGGTGGCAATAATGACCAGAACCGGGATTAGAATTTCAAAAGAGCGCGCAACACCGGTTGGCACCTCTTTCGGCAAGCGAATAGTAATATTGTGTTGCTTCAATGCGGCATAAACGCGGGTAGAATAAATAGCGGTAATCAGTGCAGTGAAGATCCCTTGACCAGAAAGGTACTGAGTCGAGATTTTGCCGTCGGCAAAAGGTGCTGCGACTAACAAAAAGGCCATAAATGCCAGTAAACCTGTCATGACCGGATCAAGATTAAACTGTCGACCGAGACTTGCTCCTACTCCAACCGAAATGAAAAATGTCATGACCCCCATGCTCAGATTGAATGGCAGCATGAGCTGTGCACGGTAGGTCTGAGAAAAGTCCAACCATGCTCGGGCAAATCCTATTGTGGTATCGGCAGAGAAGGGGGGAAAAATAAACACCAGCATAAATGAGCCGATGATCATGAAAGGCAGTGCTGCGGTAAAGCCATCACGGATAGCAATAACATATTTTTGCTGTCCGAGACGTCCGGCTAGTGGAGTAATAGATTGTTCAATAACAGCAACCATCGATTGATAAAGAGAACTCATTTGAACACCTTCTTAGTGGGTCGCGTTAATGAGCGACAGTGCATAGTCCAGGACTTTATCGCCACGCTGCATTCCGTAATCCATCATATCGATGGGCTGAACAGGAATACCGTGAGCAGCGGCCTTTTCTGAGAGCATACCTAACATGTATTTCACTTGCGGCCCGAGGAGTACGACCTGATAGCGCGGAAACTGAGTATCAAATTCAGATACGCCAAAAGCATCAATCTCAACAGGAATCCCTCTTTCATCGGCAACGACCCGCATTTTCTTAACTAACATGCTGGTGGACATCCCGGCAGAGCAACACAACATAATCTTGAACATCTACAACCATCCTCAAAATATAAAAACGAGATGAAAAACGATTTTGACACTCCACGGAAACCGTTTTCCAATTAGGTAATGCGGCTGTTTCGAGAATGATTGGATATCATACGGAAACCGTTTTCCATCCAAAGTGGAGAGAACTGTGATAGCCATCAAAGTCCAGTATATAAAGGGATTATTTATTTGATGGCTATCACAGCTTTGAGGTTTGGATAACTATTTTGAAACGTGATGGAAATTCGGTTTCCATGACAAATGGAAACGACTATACTCAGGAAGCTGCAATAGTTGGGCCGAGCTGTATTTAGGAATGACAGGCAAGGACTAAAGCCTGCCGAGGAGAGAATCATGTCTACAATCAACGATGTATCACGTTTAGCTGGGGTTTCTAAAGCCACAGTCTCACGGGTGTTGAGTGGTTCACGTGGCGTTAAGGAAGCCAGCCGCCTGGCCGTACTGAGAGCGGTCGATGAACTTAATTATCGGCCAAATGTTATCGCACAATCATTATTGAGCCAGTCTACGGGGTGCATTGGTGTTATCTGTGCGCAGGAAAATATAAACCAAACCACCGGTTATCTGTATGCACTTGAAAAACATCTGAGTCAGCATCAAAAGCATCTGCTGTTGCGTTTTGCCAATAACAAAGCTGAAGTTATGCAGGCACTGGATGAATTGACCTGTGGCTTGTGTGATGACGTGCTGATCATTGGTGCCCGTTTCCCGCTTAATCTCGCGGATGAAAGTATTATTCTGGTCGATTGTATGGACGTCGATGCGACTAATAGTATCCATTTTGATCATGCTTTTGCCGCAGAAACCGCCTGTAATTATTTAATAAAACAGGGTAGAAGAAAGATTGCTTTAATAAATCCGGATAGCAGCGGGTATGTGGACGAAGTGCTGTTGGGTTATAAGCGAGCATTGGAAAATAACTTTTTGCCCTTCAACCGTGATCTGATCTTCATGGACTCCTCTTCTTCATCAGTGGCGTTACAAGTGCTACTTAATAGCAGTGCGACACTCAATTTTAATGCCTTACTGGTGGCGGATGAGCGGGAAGCTCAAAGCGTTATTCCACAGCTTCAGGCGTTTAATAAATCTGTTCCTGATGACATTATGGTATTTAGCCTGGCTGGGTCATTACATTATCCAGGGGTGCCGACCATTCCTGCGATTGAATATTCTATGGATGCGATGGCGGCAAAAATAGTGGCATGGCTTAATGAGAAAACCAAAAATGTGCTGGGCTCATACGCATTGCGTGGGGATTTAATTATTCCGGATATACCTGCCAGGAAATAATTTCTGTTTAAAATATCGCTGTGGCAACACTCAGATTGCTCCCCAAATACCCTAAATAATTCGAGTTGCAGGAAGGCGGCAAGGGAGATAATTCCGATGAGCTTACATGAGTAAGTGATTCGGGTTATTGAGCGTAGCCAACACACCTGCAGCTCGAAGTATGACGGGGATAAGAAATGAGTGGAACTGTGATGTGACTCCGCTTTTACCTCTTTTCTGTGTCTATCATGTCTGTTGTAACAAATCTGTAGCAATTGGATATCTATCGATTCTTATACCCGCAGTGATTGGCTTTGCAGCCCACCCCGCAACGTCAAGCGAGAAGGGGATATACCATCAACTGGATGACGGAGCTTGAGATGATAAAAGTAAAAACGGCGTATACCTTGACCTTATTGGCAATACTCCTTCCTGCTTCACCCCATATTATGGCTCAAGATAAAAGCGATAATTATAAGCTTGAACAGGTTTTGGTCATGAGTCGTCATGGTATACGCGCACCTCTGGTGAATTATGGCGATATGCTTTCCAGTGCAACACCGGACAAATGGCCGCAATGGACGACACCTGGAGGCTATCTGACGCCAAAAGGAGCAGAGCTTGAGGCGATGATGGGCGGGTATTTCCGCGAGTGGCTGGCAGATACTAAGTTATTAAAATCAAAAGGATGCCCAGTAACTACGACGGTATTTACCTACGCCAACAGTTTACCCAGAACCATTGATACCGCGCAGCATTTCTTATTTGGTGCTTTCCCCGGTTGTAATGTGCCCGTTGTCCACCAAAAAGAAATTGGCAAAATGGACCCGGTATTTAATCCAATCATTACCTTGGATATAACGCCCGAGTTTAAAGAGAAGGCATTAGCCTCTATTAATCAACACGCCGGGCCAGGTGGGGTTGAGGGGCTGAATAAGCGCTTACAACCTAATTATGATTTGCTGTCCAATATTTTGGATTATAAAAACTCACCTGCGTGTTTGATCGATAAAAAATGTGACTGGAGCGCACAACCGACTGATATTGTGTTAGTACAAAATAAAGAACCGGGCATTACCGGCCCACTAAGATTAGGTACCGGTGCCTCGGATGCTTTCATGTTGCAATATTATGAAGGTTTTCCAGCCAAAGATGTCGCCTGGGGGCGCATTCACTCTTCTGAAGAGTGGCGTAAATTAATCGATATTAAAAATCTCTACCATGAAACTTTATTCGGCTCACCCGCTATAGCAGATAATGCTGCCGAGAAGTTGGTTGGTTTTATCAGTTCAGCCCTTGATCCGATGGGTGAGAAAACGCCCAATGAATTAGCGGCACAAAAAGCCAAATTGGCGGTGTTGGTTGGGCATGACTCCAATATTGCGTCATTATTGGCCGCACTCAAAACGAAAGAATATCAGTTGCCAGATCAGTATGAGAAAACACCCATCAGCGGTAAGGTAGTATTTGAGCGTTGGAAAGATATTAAACAAAACAAAGAATTGATGAAGATTGAGTATATCTATTTGTCGACCGAGCAAATCCGTAATAAAACACCGCTGTCACTTCAAGCTCCGCCAAAACGCATCACACTGGAAATTAAAGGGTGTCCGATTGATGCTAAAGGATTCTGTTCAATGGATGATTTTAGAAAAGCGATAAAACAAAATACCCAAATCTAGCTTGAGGCCACTGCGGATAAGTTTGGCCTGAAGTAGAGAATAGGGGCTGGTATAAAACGACGGGCTGCGCTAACGTGGCCTTCTTTGTCAGCCCCTGCTATTTGTAGATCTTCTGATGACACTATTCACGACTACCCATCACGCAGCAAAAACTGTTTTCAGGCCTTTTTTGAAAGATCGTTTGCTGCATATACTGTTGATTTTAGGTATCGGCCTGACCGCATTGATGCCCGCAAAGATTTCGGCCTTCCCTCAGTTTATTGACTGGACCACTATTGTCACTTTATTGGGATTAATGCTACTGACGAAAGGCGTCGAGGTGAGTGGTTACTTCGATTTTATCGGTCGGAAGATTATTAATACATTACAGACGGAGCGGCATCTGGCGCTGTTTTTAGTCTTGTCAGCGGCAGTGTTGTCCTCTTTTTTGACCAATGATGTGGCACTGTTTATCATTGTTCCACTGATTTTAACGCTAAAAAAGATATCTGCTTTACCGGTTTCACGCCTGATTATTTTCTCAGCACTGGCGGTGAATGCAGGGTCATTATTAACGCCGATCGGCAATCCACAAAATATTCTTTTATGGAGCCGTTCCGAGCTGTCATTTATTGGTTTTACACGGCAAATGGCCCCGCTGGCGGCAACAATCTTGTTGACCTTGCTGGCCGTGACCTGGTGGCGTTTCCCAGCACGTAAAATTAGCAAACAAGCTTCCAGCCCGGTTTACCCTTATCAATCTCGCTTATTACTCAGCTGTTTGGCACTGTATGTAATTTTTATTATTTGTGTAGATTTTGGCTGGGCGGGTTACGGGCTATTGGTTGTTTTTGCTGGGTTATTATTACTGGCGCGGCGCGTTTTACTGGCAATAGACTGGAGCTTGATCGTGGTCTTTATGGCGATGTTTATTGATGTGCGCTTACTGACTGAATTACCTGGCTTACAGCCACTCTTCGGTGAAATCAAAACCTTATCTGCGGCTGCGGCTTATATATTGGGCATCGGGTTATCCCAGGTTATCAGTAATGTTCCGGCGACCATTTTATTACTTAATTATCTGCCTTCCAGTGCGCTGGTGGCTTATGCCGTTAATATTGGCGGCTTTGGTTTCGCTTTGGGGTCTATGGCCAATTTAATTGCACTTAGAATGGCGGGTGAACCGGCCATTTGGCTAAAATTCCATGCTTATTCACTGCCATTTTTATTATGGAGTGGGTTGGTCGGCTGGCTATTATTAGTGCTCTGAGATA
This sequence comes from Yersinia sp. 22-579, assembly GCF_030433455.1. Classification (NCBI taxonomy): domain Bacteria; kingdom Pseudomonadati; phylum Pseudomonadota; class Gammaproteobacteria; order Enterobacterales; family Yersiniaceae; genus Yersinia; species Yersinia sp. 22-579. The sequence goes on from NZ_JAUJTZ010000001.1 coordinate 109,378, forward strand.
AGGGGCGTCACTTTATTGGCTTAGAGCGAAATAACCTGAGCCAATAAAGTGGTTCAATGCACTTAGAGAAAAATAGCCAGTAAAAAAGCCATGACAATAATTAGCGCGACAAAGGCCAGTGATGGTTTTTGCAACAAAGGTTGTAATGACTGTGGTAGGGCGGCAATCAGTGGGTTAATCAAAGGTTGAAGGGTTTTTTGATCTTCGGCTAAGCGCTGGGCGGCATTCGCCCGGTCTAATCGGGCGGCAAACAAGACATTAATAATGTCGTTTAACTGCGCCTGCGTTAGCGGTGTGGTTGGGCTAGCCTGGAAACGATTCTGACTATAATCAATTAAGAGCTGCTGTTCCTGCGCATCGGCGGGCTGTTTCAGAGCCGTTTGTAGATTAATCAGTGTTGGTGCAGTCTGCTGGCTGAGCGCCACTTTGACCTGTAAAAACTGGCTGAGTATTTGGAAATGGCGCGCGGGCAGCGGGTCATTACTTTTCACTCCCACCATATCAAATAGTGCCTGCCAAATTTTGGCTGGCTGCTCGCCGGTCGCCGCACTGAGTTTTGCTACTAATGATTGAATATGTTGATGTTCCGCAGGCAGCAATGGTCTGTCAGTTATCGTTGTTAACTGAGGCTGTGGAATATTCAGCGTACCGGATTGCAGTAATACCAACACCTGTTGCAACTCAGCATGGCTTAACTGACTTAACACTGTATGACCAAACTGCTGACGGATAAAATCGCTCACCGCCTGGCGGTTATTGCCTTGGGGCAGCAACTCGGTAAGCTGTTGGCGTAGTTGGTGATTGGCATGGTTTTCCTGAGCCTGAGACAAGCGAGTTTGCAGTAACTGCTCGGCTGGTTGGAAGTGGCGAGCCAGTAAATCACTGGTGCTGCTAAGGGATAAGTCATGGCGCAACCCCGCCCAAATTTCGGCAGATTTTATCGGGCTGAGCGCCATGATCCGCACTATTAGCTTTTCCAGCGTGGTGCGCTGTGCCGGGGTCAAAGCCCGCTCTTCCACTTGACCCGCAGAGGGCAATTTGGTTGGCGCAACATTGCGATCATTGGCAATAGGAACACCTGGGCCGTTCAACGGTTGCATATAACCAGTCCTTCGCAGTGGAGGCGACAGTGAGGAGGATCTACGGTGACCCGCGGGTTGCAGGTATAATACCTGTAAATGTGCGTGACCCATACCGTCAGATTGTGTTTTTGGCTAAATGGCTTTGTAATGAAATGTCACTTTGACTGATTGTTTAGGTTCAACGATTGATAATCTTAATTATGCCGCTAAGATGGGCGCTTAACCTTGAATGGAATTGATTTAACAATTCCAAGGATAATTTATTCGATACAAGGTTGATCATGGATATCGTTGAGTACGGATAGGGTTAAATAGGGATAATGTTTAAACGACAACGCGCCGCAAAGTGGTTCCTCTGTCTGGCTTGCCTGGTCATACTGGTTTGTATGACGCAACGCATTGCCAGCTTGCACGCGTTGGAAAAAAGTCTGCTTTTGCCATCATCATCACAGGTTGTTGCCGATGCAAACGACGCCCCAACCCCTTGTGAATTAAGTGCCAAATCCCTGCTGGCATCGCCCCCCGTTCTGTTCGAATTAGCCATTTCCTCTCTGGGCTTATTGCTGCTGTTGTTGGTGCCCATCATTCCAACCAGTATGCGGTTCCCTCCACCCAGAGTCATATCACCCAGCGGTTTGAGGGTGCATTTGCGATTATGCATTTTCCGGGAATAGCACAACAACTCTCTATGTTGTTGTAATTAATCTATTTCTGGAGAAAGACAATGTTCAATTTATGCAAGGCAGCTTTGTTCTGTCTGTTGCTGCTATGGATGCCCACCCTTTGGGCGGCAGATAGCGGCTGGCTGGTCAGTGCGCAAAATGACCATGCCAAGGTTCGCGTCCGTGCCGAGCCTTCTGCTGGTAATGAAACCCGTATGTTACTGAACGTTCAGTTGGAAAAAGGCTGGAAAACCTATTGGCGCTCGCCGGGAGAAGGGGGCATTGCACCCGCTATTACCTGGTCGCCACCTCTTGAAACCGTAAAATGGTACTGGCCGGTACCGCAACGTTTTGATGTGTCTGGAATTTCTACTCAGGGCTATCATGAGCAGGCCGTCTTGCCAATCGTGATTTCCGGTAAAGTCCCCAAAACACTCAGCGGAACATTAACCCTGTCGACATGCAGCAATGTCTGCATTTTGACTGACTACCCATTTAGCCTGGGTATGTCTGCGGCAATCAGTGCTGAAAACCAGCAACAGTTTGAACACGATTTTGCCCAAGCGATGGGGCAAGTGCCGATTGCCAATGCATTGACTCAGCAAATTCAAGCGGGTTTTAGTCAGGGAGAAGTACAAATTCTTGCTCTGCGTGATGAAGGTTGGCAGCAGCCAGAACTGTTCTTCGATACCCTCGAAGATGTCGATCTCGGTAAACCGGTCGTCACGGTGCAGGGTAATCAACTCTCCGTGCAGGTGCCGGCTACCGATGGATGGGGGGAGGGAACAGGCAATCTGAGTGGTAAGTCGCTGACTCTGGTGATAGCGGATGGTGGGCTGGCGCAAGAGGCGACGGTGACTATCGGGCCAGCGCTGACGTTACCGCAATCCAGTTCCTCGTTTTGGTCGTGGATTCTGATGGCACTGACCGGTGGGTTAATCCTTAACCTGATGCCGTGTGTGCTGCCGGTATTGGCGATGAAGCTTGGCTCCATTCTACAAACTGAGCATCAAACTCGCCGTCAGGTACGCTGGCAGTTTCTGGCCTCGTCTGCTGGGATAATCACCTCCTTCTGGCTGCTGGCCTTGCTGATGACGCTCTTGCGACTGGGCAATCATGCGCTTGGCTGGGGAATTCAGTTCCAAAATCCGTGGTTTATCGGTTTTATGGTCTTGGTTACTGCACTCTTTACCGCCAACCTGTTCGGGCTGTTCGAGATTCAGCTATCTTCATCGTTGAATACCCGCATTGCTGCCCCACGCATTGAGAAACCTGGCGCACGGGGGATGGCGGGCCACTTTGGGCAAGGCGCTTTGGCGACTTTGCTGGCAACCCCGTGTTCTGCTCCCTTCCTTGGTACAGCCGTGGCTTTCGCACTGGCGGCTCCAATACCTGCGCTATGGGGGATTTTTACCGCACTCGGTGTGGGGATGAGTTTGCCGTGGTTGGCCGTCGCCGCGTGGCCGAAACTCGCGTTGTGCCTACCGCGCCCCGGCCGTTGGATGAACCACCTGCGGATTGCCATGGGCGTACTGATGCTGGCGTCCAGCTTGTGGTTACTCAGCTTGATGGTCAGTCATATCGGCCTGCAAACTGTCATTATCATCGCCGGAATAGCTTTGCTGGCACTGCTACTGGCTATTGGCAGACGTTACGGCGCTCGCATTGCCGCGATAGTCAGTTTAATCGCCGTCCTGATTGTAGGAGGATTGCTGCTGGTGGGGTCATTAACCGCAGATTTATGGCGCAAACCGCTGCATGACAATATCCCGTGGCAGCCGTTAACCGAAACAGCCATTAAAAAAGCATTGGCCGAACATAAACGCGTGTTTGTCGATGTCACCGCCGATTGGTGTGTGACTTGCAAAGTTAACAAGATACACGTGCTGATGCGTGATGATGTGCAACAGGCTTTGCAAGCGCCGGATGTGGTGGCGTTACGCGGAGACTGGACGCGCCCTTCTGCGGATATCACCGCTTTTTTACGTGAACGTGGCAGTGTTGCCATTCCGTTCAACCAAATTTATGGGCCGCAGCAACCGCAGGGAGTCGTGCTTTCTCCGCTGCTGGATCGTGATGTACTGCTGAAAGTGTTGGCCGATGCGAAAGGAAATGAAAAATGAGAATGTTGACTGTATTACTGTTTGTTATGTTTTCGAACCCTCTATGGGCGGCGGCTCCCTTCACCCCTGAACAGGAAGTTCGCATTAAAGAACTGATCCGTGAAACGCTCATATCTAATCCAGATATTCTGGAGCAAGCGGTCAATGCCTGGCAGCAGCAGGCCAATGAAGCACAAGGGCAACAACTGAGTCAGTTTATCGCGGCGAATAAACAAGCCTTGTATCAAGACCCCGGCAGCCCGCGTTTTGGCGCGGCGACGCCGCAACTGACCTTGGTTTCTTTCACTGATTACAATTGCCCATTCTGTAAAACATTTGACCCATTGCTGGAAAAGTTAGTCAAAGAGTACCCGCAGGTGGCGGTGGTGATAAAACCATTGCCATTCAAAGGAGAAAGCTCGATGACCAGTGCACGGTTGGCATTGACTCTATGGCAACAGCACCCAGAACAATGGATGGCTTTTCATCAGCGTTTGATGGCGAAAAAAGGCTTCCATGATGCGAGCAGTATTGCCGCTGCACAGAAAAAAACCGGGGTGACACCGGCTGCGCTAAGTGAGCAAAGTCTGAATGTGCTGCGCTCCAATTTGAAGTTGGCCGACCAACTGGGTATTCAGGGTACCCCCGCCACCTTAATTGGTGACCAGATGGTGCCGGGCGCGATTTCTTATCAAGAATTGGAAGAGATAGTGAAGCAACAGCTGGCACAGGCGGCTAAATGAATCGCTTAAAGCGCTGGGGCAAAGAACTGATGGTTCTATTGCTGCTAGTGGTGGTGGTTTCACTGGCAATGGATTGGTTGCGTAGCCCGCAAGCGCCCACAAATTGGTCAGATACATCACGCCAAACGCTGGCAGGAAAGGTGGTTTCGTTATCAGAGATGAGTCAGGAAAAACCGTTGCTTATCTATTTCTGGGCGACATGGTGTGGTGTATGCAAATTCACCACTCCCAGTGTCAATCAGTTGGTGCAAGAGGGTGAAAATGTTCTGACTGTAGCACTGAGGTCAGGAGACCCCGCACAAGTTGAGACTTGGCTCCGTAAAAAAGGTTACCCGTTGCCGGTGATAAATGACCCGCAAGGCGAGTTATCAGCCCAGTGGCAAATTAATGTCACACCGACCGTGGTTATTCTCTATCAAGGCAAAATGGTACAACATACCAGCGGCTGGACCAGCTATTGGGGGATGAAACTGCGCCTGTGGCTGGCGTCCTTCTAACGTAATATTTTCCTTATAATATTTTCTCATAGTATTTTCTTATAGATAGCCCAGTGCCATTAGTCTGGGCTTTTTTCTGCCCCGCACTCCCTGATAGCGGCACTGAGTCGGTTTATTCCTTGAGTTATCAATTCTGGGGAGTTGGCGGCAAAATTCAAGCGCAGGGTAAACTCCCCGTAAGCTTCCTGGGTGTGAAAACCACCTCCTTTGGCGAAAGTCACGCCCGCTTGCCACGCCAGCGGCATCAAACGCGAAATCGGTGCATTCTGTGGTAGTTGCAGCCAGATAAATAACCCACCATCAGGTATTTCAAACTGACAATCCGGCGGCAATGTCTGGGTGAGAGCCTCGACCATCACATCACGATGCTGGCGATATAAACGGCATGCCCGTCGTAGCTGTTTGTCATATCGCCCGACGGTAACGAAGGCATCCAGCGCCCGCTGAATCAGGTTCGAACTGGTAAAACTATCAACATGTTTTAAACGCGCCAACTGCGTGTAGTGGGGTTGGTCGGCAACCAAATAACCAATACGCATGCTGGGCAACAACATTTTGGAAAAGGTGCTGACATAAATAACCTCGCCAGGTGCCGCCAGTGAACGCAATGAAGGCAGTTTTTTGCCGCTGTAGCGCAAATCCCCGACGTAATCATCTTCAAGAATCGGCACTCCGGCGGCTCGTGCGATGTGTAATAACTGATGGCGACGGCTCTCACTCAGACAGCGGCCCGTTGGGTTATTAAAATTAGGGATGCAATAAATAAGTTTGGGTTGATGCTTAACCAATAGCGCAGGCAGCGTATCTAATTGCATGCCCTGCTGATCACTGGGTAGCGCAACAACATTCACTTTATGTAGGCGAAACAGGGCAATTGCTTCGGCATAAGTAGGTTCTTCTACCAACACGGTATCACCTGGGGCCAATAATGATTGGCTCACCAAACTGATGGCGTGTTGCGAACCATTGGTTATTAGCAATTGCTCTGGGCGTGTTGCGATACCCTGCGCAGAAAGAATGCGGCTCAGGGTATCGCGCAACGGGTAATAACCGCAGTAATCGCCGTAACTGAATGCCTCCTCAGCATGACGTCGCAATATCGATTGCAAAATCTGGCGGAATTCATCCAGTGGAAAAATCTTTGGGCTGCCAATGCCCGCGGCGAAATTGATGGTGTCTGGGGGGAGGGGAATATCCGCATAACCGTCCAGCCGTGAAGTCACGGTGGTAAAACGGTCGAGTGGAAATTCCCCTGGTAATAGCGGCTGTGGCTGACTTGGCGGTGGCGGGAGATGGCGAACATAGGCACCGCTGCCGCGTCGTTGTTGCAAAAAACCTTTAGCTGCCAACTCGGCGTAGGCGTTATCCACTGTTAGGCGGCTGATAGACAATTCTGCTGCCAAGGTACGTGTTGATGGCAATTTATCCCCATCAGCAAATACGCCACTAAGAATAGCTCGCCGCAGTGCTTCTTCAATTTGCAAATACAGCGGAATGTCTTGTTGGCGATCTAAAGGAATATGCATGTGATAACGCCGAAAGTGGCTCAGGTTAGAAATGATACTTTTACTATACCCAATGCCAGCAAGGCTTCAAGCAAGAAAAAGTGGCCTGCATCAATCAGGAGGGAAGTGGCTCTGGTGGCAAAAAAATGGCGGAGTAAAATTGCCTTACATTAAGCAATGTCGTCAATCTAATGAGGCTGTTATGGCAATACCAGCGGGATTACCCCCATCTATAATTCGTGCTCCGCTGGTGGGAAGCGGCTTCTTGACTGGTAAACGGCAAGGGTATGTGCTGGCTCTTATCAGTGCCATGTTATTAGGTTTTACCGGAATTATTATCCGCATTCTCACTGCGCATTATCATTTGCCGACTTCAGTCTTAGCTTTCTGGCGGGCAGGGTTGGTCGCAGCCGTTCTGTTACCTATTTTATTAGTGATCAAGCCTGAGTGGGCCAAATTACGCCGCGATCAGGTCAAATTCTATCTGGCTTATGGTCTGCTGCTGGCGGTATTTAATGGCTTATGGACAGAATCTGTGGCGTTAAACGGCGCATCGATATCCACCATTTTGGTGTATTGCTCGGTGGGTTTTACCGTTTTTCTGGGATGGATTTTTTATAACGAATATATGGGCTGGCGTGAGTTCTTCGTTATCGTTATTAGCATGGTGGGCTGTTTTCTGGTCAGCGATGGGGTGAATATCACGGCGGCAGATTTTAATTTTGTGGGTTTATTCATTGGACTGGCGTCGGGAATTGGTTACAGCTTTTATACTCTGGCCGGGCGAATTGCCACGGATCGCCGTTATCCTGTGTGGAATACCATTTTATATGTGTTTGGACTTTCTGCTGTGTATCAGTTGATATTTAATCAACTGTTGTTGTGGTTCCCGATACAGGGATTACAGCAGATGGTGGGAAATCTGTTCTTTTTATCCATCGGGACAGAAGGTGTTCAATGGTCTGGCTGGTGGCTATTGCTGATTCTGGCCGCTGGCCCGACATTACTGGGCTTTGGGTTGTTTAATCTGAGTTTGAAAACTCTCCCGCTGGCCGTCGCCAGTTTAATACTCACCTTGGAATTGGTGTTCACTGCTGTAATTGCTTATTTTCTATTGGATGAAGTCTTATCGGCTTCGCAATTACTGGGCAGTGCATTGGTTTTATTGGGTGTATTAATGCTGCATAGAAAAGATAATACTCAGGGGGAGATAGCAACACCGAGCAATAGTGCTATCTCGCCCTGAGAGCGTTTATTGCGCGGTTTTTCGACGTAATGGTGTGCGCAGACGTTGAGCTAATATCACCCCCGCGAGCGTAATGCCGCCACCAATCAGGTGGTAGCTGTGCAACTGTTCATGTAGGAAAGTGACGGCAATAATGGCGGTAAACACTGGCGTCAGGTTCATAAATATCGACGCGGTGTTTGCTCCCAGTCGCATGACGCCGTGAATCCATAAATAAGGCGCAATAATAGAAGCGGGAATGCCGGCAAATAATACCAGCGGGATATTCTGTGCCGTTAATTGAACATCTGCGGCCAACAGGAAGTTCGGTAATAACAGCACCACACCAAAGACAATTTGTATATATAGGGATTGCCAGTTAGGTAATTGAATTGCCCAGCGCTTGGTTAATACCCCGTAGAGAGCATAGGATGCCGAGGCACCGAACATCATCAATTCACCTTTGCCGATGCCATGTTGCAGCAACTGCGCCGGGTTACCCGCGCTGACCAACCACACCAATCCCCCTAATGACAATACACTGCCCAGCGCAATCCCGACGGTAGGTGCCACACGCAGCACCACAATGCTAATAAGCACGGTTAATAATGGAATTAACGAACTGAGTATTCCCATAAACAGGGCGCTGACACTGTGGGCAGCGTAATAAGCCAGGCTTTGGTACAACACCATCCCCAATAACCCCAGAATCATCAGTTTCCACCAATAAACGCGGATTGCCTGCCAGTTGCGGATAACGCCCATTAGCAAAAATGGCGTTAGGGTCAGTAATGCCAGTACCCAGCGATAGAAGGAGATTGCAGCCGGATCAATAGCGGTGGCGGAGACCTTGCTGACCACGGCATTGATTGACCAGATAATCACCGCGAATAAGGGGAATAACACATTCATGAACATAATTCTCATTGAGATACTAATGCAGTGCAGTGTAACGCTGTCTGATTTATTCTATATACTGATAATCAGACAATCGTTGCTGTGATTAAGACAACTTTAAACGGGCAGAGCTGTAGGCCGCAGGGTATGAATGACGATGATAAAACCTAATCTTCCGATGGTTGCCGACACCGCGCCGCAGAATCTCTCATTTCGCTGTGAGATATACAATGCCAATACTGAATTTCTGCCCCATACCCATTCCTATGGACAATTGATCTGTGTTAAATCGGGTGTACTGGCCATGAGCATTGGTGGGCAGCGCTTTCTGGCTCCGCCTGAATTCAGTGTCTGGATCCCCGCCGGAGTCGAGCATTCCAGTTATAACCGTAAATCAATGCATTTTCGCGCTATCGATATCGCGGTAGAACATTGCAAAGAGTTACCCACCTCAGCTTGTCTGATTAATGTCAGCCCGATTTTTAATACCATCGTGGAGGATTGTTTCGCCCGTGGTTTATTAATGCCGCAAAGCGAACAAGATTTGCGCTTAAGCCAGGTGCTGATTGATCAGCTCAGAGTCTCACCGGTGCAGTGCACCTATTTGCCGACCTCACAAGATAAGTTGTTGTCGCCCATTTTGGCGGCGCTGGAACGCTGTCCATCAGATAATACTTCGCTGGCAGTTTGGGCCAAACGGGTCTATACCACTGAACGAACGTTATCACGCCGTTGCCAGCAAGAGTTAGGCATGGCGTTTAGTGAATGGCGGCAACGTTTGCGTTTTTTACATGCAATTTCGCTACTCGAGCAGGGGAGAACGGTGCAAAGTGTGGCACTTGATGTGGGCTATAGTTCAGCATCAGCTTTTATTACCATGTTCCAGCAAATTTCGGGGACGACACCAGAGCGTTTTCGTCGCACCAATTCCCTTCCTCCTTGAAGCCGCAGGGGGTTGGCTACGCTTACGCACCCGAATCACTGACTTGAGTCAGCTCATCGGGGTTTATTCGCTTGCCGCCTACCTGCAACTCCAACGATTTTGGGGATATACTAAGCGCCCTGTTTTTCATCTGTAGGGCAGCAAGCTGCCGGAGAACAAAGTGAAAATTCTGGTTGATGAGAATATGCCATACGCCGATGCGCTATTTCAGCGGTTAGGTGATGTGCAGGCAGTGCCGGGGCGGCCAATCCCCCTCGATGCGCTGGCTGGTGCAGATGCGTTGATGGTGCGCTCGGTTACCAAAGTGAATGAGGCGCTGTTGCAAGACACGTCAATTCGTTTTGTTGGCACGGCGACCGCAGGCACTGATCATGTCGATGATAAATGGCTGCAACAGCAGGGCATCGGCTTCTCCGCCGCTCCTGGCTGTAATGCGATTGCCGTGGTGGAATATGTTTTTTCTGCGCTGATGATGATGGCCGAACGCGATGGCTTCCAACTGCGTGATAAAACGGTTGGTATCATTGGTGTGGGTAATGTGGGTTCACGGCTGAATGCTCGCCTGCAAGCTCTCGGGGTGCAGACTCTTCTGTGTGACCCACCACGCGCGGATCGCGGTGATAACGAAACATTCTGGCCGCTGGAAAAGCTGGTACGTGAGGCTGATGTTCTCACCTTCCATACACCGCTGAATAAAAACGGCCCTTACCAAAGTTTGCACATGGCGGATGATGAGCTGCTGGCTGCATTACCAGATGGCCGCATTCTGATTAATGCCTGCCGCGGTGCGGTGGTTGATAACGCTGCATTGCTCCGCGCGCTGGAAAAGGGCAAAAAGCTCAATGTGGTGCTGGATGTGTGGGAGCCAGAGCCAGAGTTATCTCTGCCGTTATTGGCCCGTGTCGATATCGGGACACCCCATATCGCCGGATACACATTGGAGGGTAAAGCGCGCGGTACCACTCAAGTGTTTGAAGCATTCAGTCAATATTTGGGCCAGCCACAATCCGTCGAGCTTGCCAGCTTATTGCCACCGCCCGAATTCAGCCAGTTACGACTAAATGGTGCGTTAGACGAAGGCAAATTAAAACGATTGATGCACTTGGTGTATGATGTGCGCCGCGATGATGCGCCGTTACGGCGTGTTGCTGGTCAGCCGGGCGAGTTTGACCGCCTGCGTAAGCACTATCAAGAGCGGCGCGAATGGTCATCACTTTGTGTGCAGTGCGATGATGCTGCCAGCGCTGAGTTGTTGCAAAAGTTAGGGTTTAGCACTCATATCCTTCGTTCTTGAAGCTGCAGGGGTGTTAGCTGCGTGCACTCACCCGAGTCACTTACTTGAGTAAGCTCATCGGGATGAGTTCACTTGCTGCCTACCTGCAACTCCAATGACTTTGGGTATACCGCATTAATTCGTTAGTAAATGACCATTCTGTTATTTGCATAAATCTTTGTAATTTAATGAACGTTAGTGGAGAAAACCAACATGTCTGACGGCTGGAATATAGCTCTGTTAGGAGCAACGGGCGCAGTAGGTGAAGCTTTGCTGGAGCTGTTAAATGAGCGCCAGTTCCCGGTTGGTGAATTGTATCCTCTGGCCAGCGAGCGCAGTGCTGGTGCAACTGTGCGCTTTAACGGTAAAAGTGTGCTGGTTGAAAATGCCGCAGAATTTGACTGGTCGCAGGCGCAACTGGCTTTCTTTGTCGCTGGCCGTGAAGCCTCACAGCAATATGCGGAAGAAGCGGCCAACGCCGGTTGTTTGGTTATCGACAGCAGTGGCTTGTTTGCCATGGATCAAGATGTGCCGCTGGTGGTGCCAAGTGTGAATCCTCAAGTGCTGGCGGAGTACCGCAACCGCAATATTATTGCGGTCGCCGATAGCCTGACCAGCCAGTTATTGACAGCAATTAAGCCGCTGACCGAGCAGGCCGGTTTGTCCCGTTTGCATGTTACCGCGCTGATTTCTGCTTCCGCTCACGGTAAAGCCGCAGTGGATGATCTCGCCGGGCAAAGCGCTAAGCTGTTAAATGGTATTCCTGCGGAGCCAGGTGTTTTCGCTAAGCAATTGGCCTTTAACGTTTTACCGTTGCTGGCTGATGAAGAAGGTAGCGTACGTGAAGAACGCCGTTTAGTGGATCAGGTACGTAAAGTCTTACAAGACGAAGGGTTACCTATCTCCGTGAGCTGTATCCAGTCGCCAGTATTCTATGGTCAGGCACAAGTGGTTCATCTGGAAGCGCTACGCCCAATCGCCGCGGAAGAAGCCCGCAGTGAGCTGGAAAGTTGCGACGATATCCAGTTATCGGAAGAAGATGATTACCCAACACAAGTCACTGATGCCTCTGGTAGTGATGTTTTGAGTATTGGTTGTATCCGCAATGACTATGGTATCCCCGAAGTGTTGCAGTTCTGGTCGGTGACTGACAACATTCGTTTCGGCGGTGCGTTGATGGCAATTGAAACGGCGGAGCGCCTGTTGCAGGAGCAACTATACTGATGTCCGAACTTGAGTTGACTCAGCCGGAAAATACCGTGGCTGAGGCTGCGGGGATTAAAATCGCGCTGGGTATTGAATACAACGGCAGCCGTTATTTCGGTTGGCAGCGCCAGCAAGAGGTTGCCAGCGTACAGGCTTGTCTGGAGGCCGCACTGTCAAAAGTCGCCAATGAGCCTATCGGCGTATTATGTGCCGGACGGACAGATGCCGGGGTGCATGCGACGGGGCAGGTAGTCCATTTTATCACTACAGCCGAGCGCAAAGATGCCGCCTGGACGATGGGCGTCAACAGCCATTTACCGCCTGATATTGCGGTTCGTTGGGTCAAAACAGTTGATGATAGTTTTCATGCCCGTTTCAGTGCCACGGCTCGACGCTATCGTTATATTATTTTTAACCATCGCTATCGGCCAGCGGTTTTGGCGCAAGGGGTCACCCATTGTTATATGCCGCTGGACGCCGAAAAAATGGAACAGGCAGCGCAATGTTTGCTCGGTGAGCATGATTTTACTTCGTTTCGTGCGATACAGTGCCAGTCCCGAACACCCTGGCGAAATGTAAAACATGTCAAAGTTACCCGACATGGCGCGTATATCGTGGTAGATATCAAGGCCAACGCATTTGTTCATCATATGGTACGCAATATTGTCGGTAGCCTGATCGAAATTGGTTGCGGTAATCAGAGTGTCACCTGGATGGCCGAGTTACTGGCGCTGAAAGATAGAGCACGTGCGGCGGCAACCGCTAAAGCGGAAGGGTTATATTTAGTCTCGGTTGACTATCCTGACCACTTTGCTTTACCCAAAACGCCATTGGGGCCGCTTTTCTTAGCGGACGACTGATTTTATAGCCTTATTTTCATGCAACAACATGAGTTAGGCGAGTGGATCACTTGGGGCTAAGGATTACCTAAGGAAGTTCAGCTAAGCTCGCTTAATCAAAGATTAAGCTCGTTGACTACTCGAGAGTATTTATGGAATTTATACGTTTCGTTATTGATTTTATTTTGCATATTGATGTGCATTTAGCGGAGTTGGTAGCGCAGTATGGCGTCTGGGTTTATGGCATTTTATTCCTGATTCTCTTTTGTGAAACCGGTTTGGTTGTCACGCCATTCTTGCCGGGCGATTCTCTGTTGTTTGTGGCAGGTGCATTAGCCTCATTGCCCTCCAATGACATCAATGTTCACATTATGGTTGCTCTGATGGTCACGGCCGCGATTTTGGGTGATGCGATTAACTACACCATCGGTCGGGTATTCGGTGAAAAGTTATTCAGTAACCCGGACTCCAAAATTTTCCGTCGTAGCTATCTGGATAAAACCCATCAGTTTTACGAAAAACATGGTGGTAAAGCGATTATTTTGGCGCGATTTGTTCCGATTATTCGTACTTTTGCACCGTTTGTTGCGGGTATGGGCAAAATGTCCTATCGCCATTTTGCCGCTTATAACGTGATTGGAGCGTTGGTATGGGTGCTGTTATTCACCTATGCTGGCTACTGGTTTGGTAACATGCCTTTTGTTCAGGATAATCTGAAATTGCTGATTGTTGCCATTATCGTGGTGTCAATTTTGCCGGGCGTATTCGAGGTTTGGCGGCATCGGCGGGCAGCAGCGCGTCAGAAAAATCAGTAAAAATGTTACCTAAGCCGTGGGTTCGACCAGTTTTTTATCTACACTGTCGAACCAATATGGTTTAATGAGTCACATTTGTGGTCTGTTCCTGCGGACAATCCGAGTTAAGTGCCTTAGTTACGCCGCATTGGCGTATATCTTAGGCATTTTTTATTGGGGTGTTTTCAGGGAGATGGTTAAAGCATGAACAGCGAACTGGCAACAGCCAGGTTCAAACAGAAAGGTCATCGATGAGCTGGATTGAACGAATTCTCAACAAAAGCAATATCACACAAACCCGTAAAGCGAGTATTCCTGAAGGGGTGTGGACGAAGTGCGACAGCTGCGGTCAGGTACTTTATCGTGCCGAGTTAGAGCGCAATCTGGAAGTGTGTCCTAAGTGTGATCACCATATGCGTATGTCAGCCCGTGCGCGGTTACATATGCTGCTGGATGCAGGTAGTGAAGTTGAACTGGGTAGCGAACTGGAGCCAAAGGATATCCTGAAATTTAAGGATTCCAAAAAGTATAAAGACCGCCTTTCAGCTGCACAAAAAGAGACGGGCGAGAAAGATGCTTTAGTTGCCATGAAAGGAACCTTACAAGGTATGCCTATTGTGGCGGTTTCATTTGAATTTGCTTTTATGGGCGGTTCAATGGCGTCAGTCGTCGGTGCTCGCTTTGTTCGCGCGGTAGAACAGGCACTGGAAGATAATTGTCCACTGGTGTGCTTCTCTTCTAGTGGCGGTGCCCGTATGCAGGAAGCATTGATGTCTCTGATGCAAATGGCAAAAACCAGTGCTGCTCTGGCTAAAATGCAAGAGCGTGGTTTGCCGTATATATCAGTGCTGACTGACCCGACCATGGGCGGTGTTTCCGCCAGTCTGGCAATGTTGGGTGATATCAATATCGCGGAACCGAAAGCATTGATTGGTTTTGCTGGCCCTCGGGTTATCGAGCAAACTGTGCGTGAAAAACTGCCGCCGGGCTTCCAGCGCAGCGAATTTTTGATTGAAAAAGGCGCTATCGACATGATAGTTCGTCGTCCGGTTATGCGTCAGACGCTAGCCAGCATTTTGTCGAAATTGACTCATCAACCGCAACCAAGTGTGGATGGGGTTAAGGCTGATGCGGCTGTGGCAGATAATCAGGCTGATGCCTGATTATCTTAACGGGCACCACCCTGATATGGTGGTGCCCGGTTATCGTGCATTGTCGCAACTTAAGCTTTATAGCTTTAAAAAAGAAAATATTTACCCAAAATAATTCGAGTTGCAGGAAGGCGGCAATTGAGTGAATCTCGATGAGTTGACGCTAGTCAATGATTCGGGTGAATGAAAGCAGTCAACGCACATGCAGCTTGAAGTATGATGGGTATAAAGGTCAGTGACGGGACTTATGAAAAACCATCAAACTCCCCAAGCCACGTCGCCTTTGGCCGCGTGGCTTTACTATCTTGAGCGCTTGCATTCTCAGCCAATCGAGCTGGGATTGGAACGTGTTAAACAGGTTGCTGAGCGTTTGGACTTGCTTAAGCCTGCTCCTAAAGTCTTTACCGTTGCCGGTACCAATGGCAAGGGCACCACTTGTTGTACCCTGGAATCAATTTTACTGGCAGCGGGTCTGCGGGTCGGGGTTTACAGCTCACCTCATCTTTTGCGTTACACCGAGCGCGTCCGTATTCAGGGGCAAGAATTGCCTGAAGCGGAGCACAGCCATTCTTTTGCTAAAATTGAAGCTGGGCGCAAAGATATCTCACTGACTTACTTCGAGTTTGGCACCTTATCTGCCCTGCAACTGTTTAAGCAGGCTAAGCTTGATGTGGTAATTCTGGAAGTCGGGCTGGGTGGGCGTTTGGATGCGACAAATATTGTGGATTCAGATGTTGCCGCCATTACCAGCATTGCGATCGACCACACTGACTGGCTGGGTTTCGACAGAGAAAGCATTGGCCGTGAAAAAGCCGGTGTCTTCCGTGCGGGTAAACCGGCAGTCGTTGGGGAGCCTGATATGCCGCAGTCGATTGCAGATGTTGCGGCAACACTCGGTGCGCACCTGTATCAACGCGATGTTGCCTGGCAGTTCAGCCAATATGGCTCCTTTGATCAACCCCAAAATGGCTGGAACTGGCTATGCGGTGATCGCCAACTGAACGATTTGCCACTACCGAATGTGCCACTAGCTAATGCTGCGACGGCTCTGGCAGTATTGCATTATTCTGGATTGTCCTTGAGCGAAGACGTGATTCGTCAGGGGCTACAGGCCGCCAGTTTACCAGGGCGTTTTCAGATAATCAGTGAGCAGCCGTTGTTGATTTTGGATGTTGCTCACAATCCGCACGCAGCGCGTTATTTGACTGATAAACTGGCTCAACTGCCCAAACAGGGCAAAGTGCGCGCGGTGATTGGAATGTTATCGGATAAAGACATTGGTGGTACGCTGGCGTGTTTATCTGAGCAAGTCGATGAATGGTACTGTGCGCCGCTGGAAGGACCGCGTGGGGCCAGCGCGGAGCAATTAGCTGAGCATTTGGCGCAATCACGCCAGTTTAGTGATGTCGAAACTGCCTGGCGTCAGGCCATGCAGGATGCAGAACCACAGGATGTGGTCATTGTCTGTGGCTCTTTCCATACGGTTGCTCATGTTATGGCAGCAATGGATTTGTAACAGCTTGAGTTTATCAAGACATTGAAATGGGGAGTGCGAGTGGCAAGTAAGTTCCAGAACCGTTTAGTCGGGACCATAATTCTGGTGGCGTTAGGCGTGATTGTACTGCCGGGGCTGCTGGATGGTAAAAAGAAGCATTATGAGGATGAGTTTGCTGCCATCCCATTAGTGCCAAAACCCGGTGATAGTCAGGAGATTGATGCGGTTCCACCGGTCAGTCAGCCCCTGCCTATTGCGCCGCCGGAAGGTGCAGCGCAAGCCGTGGCAGTCCCTAAAGATGATTCCGCCTCTCAGGCCGCTAATGATGCCGGTAACCTGCCTTCTGAACCGACTATCGTGGCACCGCCACCGGTACAAAGTAAACCGGTTGAAGTGAAACCTGTCGAGAAAAAACCAGCCGAGGTTAAGCCAGTAGAAGTCAAGCCAGTACCGGTCGAGAAGAAACCGCAGGAAGTTAAGCCAAAACCTGAGGTTAAACCGCAAGTACAACCAGAAAGCAAACCGGTTGCTGAAGAAAAAGCGCCAGTGGGGCAGGCCTATGTCGTCCAACTGGGGGCGCTGAAAAATGCGGCCAAAGTGAATGAAATTGTTGCGACGCTGCGTTTGTCTGGTCATCGCGCATTTACGGTGCCAGCGACACCGGTTCAAGGCCAGATTACCCGCGTGTATGTCGGGCCTGATGCGTCAAAACAGAAACTGCAATCGGCCTTGCCAGAGCTTAATTCATTAAGTGGTCTGAATGGGCAGGTTAAGCCCTATGGCACGGGGCGCTAAAGTTTGATTAAAGGTTAAGACATCAGGGTGTATAGGGTTTTTCGCGTTAAGTTTGTGCGGCGATTGTTGTTTTTAAAATCGCCGCACTTTAATTTGTCGCCGGTAATAATTCCTCTACGCAAACGTTTTCTTTTTCTGTTAGAATTCGCCGCGAACAGGATGCAGCGGCGATTTCGTCATTGGAATAGTCATGGTCTGGATTGATTACGTCATTATAGGGATTATCGGATTTTCTGCTTTAGTCAGCTTAATCCGGGGTTTTGTCCGTGAAGCATTGTCACTTGTAACATGGGGATGTGCGTTTTTTGTTGCCAGCCATTTTTACAGTTACCTTGCTATCTACTTTACCCGTTTTGAGGATGAAGTGGTTCGTAACGGAATTGCTATCGGCATTTTGTTCATCGCGACATTGATCGTCGGGGCTATTGTTAACTATGTGATAGGTTCGCTGGTTGAACGAACGGGGCTATCAGGAACTGACAGGGTGCTGGGCATCTGTTTTGGTGCGCTGCGAGGCGTTCTGATTGTCTCGGCCATGTTGTTCTTTCTGGATACGTTTACCGGCTTCTCGCAAAGTGTTGACTGGAAGCAGTCACAATTAATCCCGCAGTTCAGTTATATCATCAGGTGGTTCTTTGACTACCTACAGAGCACGTCGAGTTTCTTACCGAATCAATTACCGATTCGGAGCGGCTTATGAGGAAAAGACAACATGTGCGGTATTGTCGGTATCGCCGGTTTTGCACCGGTAAACCAGTCGATTTATGATGCGTTGACGGTGCTTCAGCACCGAGGCCAGGATGCTGCGGGCATCGTTACCATTGATGCCCATAATGGGTTCCGGCTGCGTAAAGCAAACGGCTTGGTGAAGGATGTATTTGAAACCCGGCATATGCTGCGCTTACAGGGGAATATGGGTATTGGCCATGTTCGTTACCCAACAGCAGGCAGCTCCAGTGCTTCCGAGGCTCAACCTTTCTACGTTAACTCACCGTTTGGCATCACTTTGGCCCATAACGGTAATCTGACTAACGCTCACCAGCTGAGAAAGGAATTATTCGAAGTTTCTCGCCGTCATGTGAACACCACTTCTGACTCAGAAATTCTGCTGAATATTTTTGCCAGCGAATTGGACCGTTTCCAGCATTATCCGTTGGAATCTGACAACATTTTTGCCGCTGTTGCCGCTACACATCAATTGATTCGTGGTGCCTATGCTTGCGTCGCGATGATCATTGGTCATGGTATGGTTGCTTTCCGTGACCCTAACGGTATTCGCCCGCTGGTTATGGGGAAACGCACCCTCGCTGATGGTCGTAATGAATACATGGTCGCTTCTGAAAGTGTGGCGTTGGATACCCTTGGTTTCGAATTCCTGCGTGATGTTGCACCGGGTGAAGCGGTATATATCACCGAGAAAGGCCAATTATTCACTCGCCAGTGTGCTGAAAATCCGAAATACAATCCATGCTTGTTTGAGTATGTTTATTTTGCTCGCCCCGACTCCTTTATGGATAAAATTTCTGTTTACAGTGCGCGTGTGCGTATGGGCCAGAAGTTAGGCGCAAAAATTGCCAAACAGTGGGAAGACCTGGATATCGATGTTGTTATTCCTATCCCGGAAACTTCCTGTGATATCGCGCTGGAAATCGCCCGTATTCTGGATAAGCCCTACCGCCAGGGGTTTGTGAAAAACCGCTATGTTGGCCGTACCTTTATCATGCCGGGCCAGCAGGAACGTCGTAAATCTGTGCGCCGTAAGCTGAATGCCAACCGTGCAGAATTCCGCGATAAGAACGTGTTATTGGTGGATGACTCTATTGTGCGCGGTACCACGTCAGAACAGATTGTTGAAATGGCGCGTGAAGCTGGAGCGAAGAAAGTATATTTCGCCTCTGCCGCTCCTGAAATTCGTTTCCCGAATGTGTATGGCATCGATATGCCAAGTGCTAATGAATTAATTGCACATGGGCGTGAAGTGGATGAGATTCGTCAGTTGATTGGTGCGGATGCACTGATTTTCCAGGATCTTAGTGACCTTATCGAGGCGGTACGCGAAGATAACCCAGATATTACTCAGTTCGAGTGCTCAGTCTTTAACGGCGTTTATGTGACTAAAGATGTGGATCAAAGCTATCTGGAGTATCTGGAATCGTTACGTAACGACGATGCGCAAGCATTACGTAGTCATAACGAAGCGGAAAACCTGGAGATGCATAACGAAGGGTAATATACCCTTTATACTTCAAACTGCATGTGCGTTGGCTGCCATCACTCACCCAAGTCATTGAGTTATCTCAACTCCTTGGGTTCATTTCGTTGCCGCCTTCCTGCAATTCGAATTATTTTGGGTATACCTGGGTATACTTAGTGAAAAGGTGAGTGTGAATCAAAAAGGTGCAACCAGCGTGCAGGCGCGGTGCACCTTTTTTGTTGCCAACAGAACTCAAGATGTTAGGGCTAAATTGGCGGGCGATAATTTGCTAATTGATCTCGGATACGGCAAAGTCTCGCCATATTTCTTTATGTTATGCTTAATTTATAAGGCATAAAGCCAGCTTGAGGGACTTTCCCATGAAACGACTTATTATTGGCATTAGCGGTGCCAGCGGTGCCATTTATGGTGTTCGCTTGTTACAGGTGCTACGACAGGTCGAGGGGGTGGAAACGCACTTGATTCTCAGTAATGCGGCACGCCAGACGTTAGCACTTGAAACAGATTTCAGCGTCAAGGATGTGCAGGCGCTAGCGGATGTGGTGCACGATTCGCGCGATATTGCAGCTTGTGTTTCCTCGGGGTCATTTAAGACCTGCGGGATGGTTATTTTACCTTGTTCAATCAAAACACTATCTGGCATTGTCCATAGCTATACCGATGGCTTATTGACTCGCGCCGCTGATGTGATACTGAAAGAGCGCCGCCCACTGGTGCTGTGCGTGCGTGAAACGCCGCTGCATTTAGGTCATTTACGGCTAATGGTGCAGGCTGCTGAGTTGGGCGCGGTCATTATGCCGCCGATGCCAGCGTTTTATCACCGCCCACAGACTATCCAAGACCTGGTCGATCAAACGGTTAATCGGGTTATCGATCAATTCGATATTGAGTTGCCCGAAGATCTATTTATTCGTTGGCAAGGCACTAGTTAACATTTCTCACTCAATTGATACATTTGTGCAACATCGCACTGAAATAGGGCGCATTATGCACCACAATGATGCTGTTTCAGATCGCGAACTGTTGCATAGATTTCGTATTCAGTTTCTCCCTACGACCCTAAGCCCACTTTTAGTGGTTGTTGTGCCAGGCAAGCGGTAATGAAATTTGCTTTTTCCGCCAATGATTACTGGCACGATTACTGCACATCGATTTATGGAAACGTAGATTTATGGACGCTAAGGGTTGTACAGAAAACTAACGCGCTTTGTGGCATCGAAAATCAATTTGAGGGTTATGTATGAATAAGAAAATTTTGGTTCTGCCTCTCGTATTAGCATTGGCTGCTGCCAGCACTGCTTTTGCTGCTATTCCTAAAGATATCAAAATTGGTACAGATCCAACTTATGCTCCTTTCGAATCAAAAAATGCCAGTGGTGAGTTGGTAGGTTTTGATATCGATATCGCCAAAGAGTTATGTAATCGTATTGATACTAAATGTACTTTTGTTGAAAGTGATTTCGATGCACTTATTCCATCACTGAAAGCTAAAAAGATTGATGCCATTATCTCTTCACTTTCAATTACTGAAAAACGCCAAAAAGAAATCGCCTTCACCGACAAACTTTATGCAGCTAATGCTCGTTTGATCGCGCCAAAAGACAGCAAAATTGAGCCAACATTGGTGGCGTTGAAAGGCAAACGTGTTGGTGTATTACAAGGTTCGACTCAGGAAGCATTTGCTAATGCTGAGTGGCAGCCAAAAGGCATTGATGTTGTCGCCTATCAGAATCAGGATTTGATTTACTCTGACTTAAGCTCTGGCCGCATTGATGCTGCTTTCCAGGATGAAGTCGCTGGCAGTGAGGGTTTCCTGAAACAAGAAGCAGGGAAGGGTTATGCCTTCGCCGGCCCATCAGTTAAAAATGATGAATTCTTTGGTGTAGGTACGGGTATGGGCCTGCGTAAAGATGACGCAGAACTTAAAGCGGCGCTGGATAAAGCCTTTGCAGAAATGCGCAAAGATGGTACCTACGACAAGCTCGCGAAAAAATATTTCGACTTTGATGTTTACGGCGGTTAATCCCGCTGGTGGTAACAGCCTCTGCCTAAATAGGCAGAGGCCGTTATAGCGACTAGCCAAAGTAATTAACCAGACTCCTTACTCAGTAGAATAGGATAACCCAGATGCTGGATGGATATTCCAAACTGATATTTGAAGGTGCGCTGGTGACACTGGAGCTGGCACTGTGCTCAGTGCTACTGTCAGTGATTATCGGCTTAATAGGTGCCGGTGGGAAATTATCGTCAAATCGGCTGTTATCTGGCTTATTTGAGTGCTACACCACGTTGATACGTGGTGTCCCTGATTTAGTTTTGATGTTGCTTATCTTTTATGGTTTGCAGATAGTCCTAAATAGCATTACTGAATCCCTTGGTTTTGCACAAATCAATATTGATCCTCTTTCAGCTGGGATTATCACCCTTGGTTTTATCTATGGTGCTTATTTCACTGAAACATTCCGTGGCGCTTATATGGCGGTTCCAAACGGCCAGATTGAAGCCGCCAGAGCATTTGGTTTCTCTTCCAGCCAGATTTTCCGCAGAATTATGTTTCCTGCCATGATGCGTTATGCGTTGCCAGGCATTGGTAATAATTGGCAAGTTATTCTCAAGGCGACAGCTTTAGTCTCTATTCTGGGATTGAATGATGTCGTTAAAGCAACTCAGTTGGCTGGAAAGGGGACTTATCAACCATTCTTCTTCGCATTGGTGGCGGGCGTGGTTTATCTCATTTTTACCACCCTATCCAATGGTATTTTACTGTGGCTGGAACGGCGCTATTCTCACGGAGTGAAGAGGGCCGAACTATGATTGAAATCCTACATCAATATTGGCAAGCCTTGCTTTGGAGTGACGGTTATCGATTTACCGGCATGGCCGTTACACTATGGTTATTAATCACCTCAGTTGTGATGGGCGGGTTGCTAGCTATTCCGTTGGCGGTAGCGCGTGTCGCCGAGCGGCGCTGGATTCGCTTACCAGTGTGGATATTTACTTATATCTTTCGCGGTACGCCGTTATACGTGCAATTGCTGGTGTTCTATTCCGGTATGTACAGCCTGGAGATAGTCCGAGGCAACGATCTACTCAATGCATTCTTCCGCAGTGGATTGAATTGTACTATTTTGGCCTTGACGCTAAATACCTGTGCTTACACCACTGAGATATTCGCCGGTGCTATTCGATCAGTACCACACGGTGAAATTGAAGCAGCAAGAGCCTATGGTTTCTCGCGCTTTAAAATGTATCGTTGCATTATTTTACCTTCCGCACTGCGTATTGCTTTACCCGCCTATAGTAATGAAGTTATTTTAATGCTGCATTCTACCGCGTTGGCTTTTACCGCCACGGTGCCAGATATACTGAAAATAGCGCGTGATATTAACGCTGCGACATATCAGCCGTTTTATGCTTTTGGTATTGCTGCCGTACTTTATCTGATTATCTCCTTTACGCTAATTAGCCTGTTCCGCCAGGCAGAGAAACGTTGGCTGGCACATATAAAACCTCAGGCATCGCATTAAGTACGGAGAACCTTATGACTGACACATTAAACACTATGACTGACACACTAAAACCTAAAATAGCTGAAACCAAACTGTCTGTGACCGAATTGCATAAGCATTATGGGGAACATGAGGTGTTAAAAGGCGTTTCACTCTCAGCCAAAGCGGGGGACGTTATTTCTATTATTGGTTCGTCAGGATCAGGGAAAAGTACCTTTTTACGTTGTATCAACTTCCTGGAAAAACCTAGCGAAGGGTCGATCAGTGTCAATAATCAAGATATTCGACTGGTGCGCGATAAAGACGGACAATTAAAGGTTTTTGATAAAAAAGAACTGCAATTACTACGCACTCGGCTGACGATGGTATTCCAGCATTTTAATTTATGGAGCCATATGACAGTATTGGAAAATGTGATGGAAGCGCCGGTGCAGGTATTAGGACTGAGTAAATCAGTAGCCAAAGAACGTGCTATCCGTTATCTGGATAAAGTCGGTATTGATGAGCGTGCGCGGGCTAAATATCCAGTACATCTTTCCGGTGGTCAACAGCAACGTGTCTCTATTGCGCGGGCATTGGCGATGGAGCCGGATGTATTACTATTTGATGAGCCGACTTCTGCGCTGGATCCAGAATTGGTTGGGGAAGTTCTGCGAATTATGCAGAAACTGGCAGAAGAGGGGAAAACCATGGTAGTGGTGACCCACGAAATGGAGTTTGCCCGCCATGTTTCCAGCCATGTTATTTTCTTGCACAAAGGATTAATCGAAGAAGAAGGCCCGCCCGCCGAGCTGTTTGGTAATCCTAAAAGCCCTCGTTTGCAGCAGTTTCTTTCTGGTGCATTGAAGTGATTTATTCCCATGAGATGAGCGTAATGTTCATCTCATAGTTATATTAATTCCCCGCAATATATTCCTCCTGCAAAATCATTTAATTCTGCAAGAATGGACTTGAAGCAGAGATATTTTATGGAATGGGTTTGTTCAGCACATTACGCAGTGCTTCTTCCAGTTCGAAATAACGGAATGCAAAACCGGCTTCTTCCAACCGTTTTGGAATTGCCCGCTGCCCACCTAATACCAATGCGGCAGATTCCCCCAGTAATAAACGTATTGCAGCAGCAGGGGTACGTATCACCGCTGGGCGATCTAATACCTCGGCCAGAGTGGCAATAAATTGCTCATTATGGACCGGGTAAGGGGAAACCATATTAAATGGGCCGCTAAGGCCGTGGGTGGTTAGTAAATAATGAATACCATGAACCATATCATCTATATGTATCCACGGCAGGTATTGGCGACCATCCCCGATTGGGCCACCTAGCCCAAGGCGCAACAGTGGTACCATTTTAGCTAATGCTCCACCATGCGGAGCCAATACGATGCCAGTGCGTAGAAGGCAAACCCGAGTATGCTGACTTTCGGCAGCCCGAGCGAGATTCTCCCAGCGCTCACATAACATATGAGTAAACTCATCATGAGGGGCTTCATCTTCGGTGACGACGGCTTGTCCTTGGTCACCATAAAACCCGACGGCTGATCCTGAAATAAAGACGGTTGGCGGCTGACTACTGGCCCTAATTAATGTTGCCAGTCTTTCCGTTATTTGCCAGCGACTCTGACATAAGATCTCTTTCTGTTGCGGCGTCCAGCGCTTTTCCGCAATAGGCTCGCCCGCCAGATTGATAACGGCATCAAAATTATTGAGGTCATGTTGGTCATCTAATGTTGACCAGCAGGTGATTTGCGAACCAAGAACATCATTTGCTCGCTGCGGATCGCGGGTTAACACTGTTATTTGATGGGCTTGCGATAAAAGGAATGCGGTCAGACTGCGCCCGATCAGTCCTGTAGCTCCAGTGATTACAATACGCATAGCCAATCTCCATATATGCCCTTCTGACTTGATGCTTACCTGCAACTCCACGTTCTTTGGGGATAGCAGTAGCCTAGTTTCTTTTTTAGCATAGATTATCTTGCGTTCTTCTCCCACGACGCTGAGCACATCCTGAGTGAAATTTTTAACAAAATAAAAAATAATAACTAAATAAATTTGCTGATCTATCCGATTAATACAGTACTGAATACTCGGCTATTACCCATTATGTAGTAGAACTGTTAGGACTATCTACTTTATTGTTTCTGAACGCGAACAAGGGTTATAAGCCATATCGATGACGACAAAACTCTGGATTCGCGCTTTTCTGCCAGAGCCAATATACTCATCGGTATGGAAAAGAGGCCACTTGCCTCTTTCACCTTGTAATGTTGGATATTTTATAAATAAAAGCTGAGTATTTCATAAAAACTCACGGCGGCTGATCAATCCTGCGATTGAGGTCAGGTTGCTGCCTCATTGTTGTCCATACACTTTTCAGGTGCGCATGAAGCTAAACATTGAAGTTAATTGTTCTTATGTGTGTGAGCCTATACATAGGCAAGACGGTAGTTTATTAGCTGTGGAGCTATTGAGCCGATTTTCAGCTAAATCGGTAGATTTACCCATTGATGTTGAAAATTTTATTAATAAATTGGATGTTGATGGAAAGACCGATTTATTCCATGACCAATTACGTGCAGTGAAGGCTTATAAAGATTGGTTTATCACTCACAACGTTTTGCTTTCAATTAATATTGATTTTGACTTGGCAAGTGTGATTGTTACAGATCAATCAACTCGTCAAATGCTGGATGAATTACCTTTCTTGCGTTTGGAAATAATGGAGACATTCTCCAATTTATCTGATGGAATGAATAACCCATTATTACGCGATCTGGCTGAGCGCTATCCGCTATGGCTGGATGACCTTGGCAGCGGTGGCTCTACCTTAAATGCGGTAACTGCCAATATTTTCGAATATGTGAAGATTGATAAGCATTTCTTCTGGCAGCACAATAAGCATACCTTCCCGATTTTGATTAATAACATTAAGAAATATTGTCTCGGGGTGATTGTGGTTGGCGTAGAAAATCAGGATGAATCGGAGCAACTTAAAGGCAGTAATATTGATGCTATGCAAGGATATCTATTCAATCAGTTGACACTGGATGAATTGGTATCGCAATCCTCGCTCTAACCAACCCTCTTCCATTCTATCTTGCGCAATGCTGACATTATTCTTTTATGTCGGCATTGTATTTTTTTACGATAAAAGTATTTTACGATAAAATTTTCTTATGGTGGATAGTGGCTTTTCTCGGATTAATCTGACGGATTGGATGATAGAATGAAGCCACATTGAGTTCTCATTACGTATTATGGCGGCAGGTGTCGCCAGACTGACTGAGATTAGACCTAAGAGACGACGATACCATGAAGTTAATGTTTGCTTCTGATCTGCATGGGTCGCTACCGGCCACTAAAAAAACGCTGGAAATCTTTGACCGCAGTGGCGCGCAATGGCTGGTGTTATTGGGGGATTTGCTCAACCATGGGCCGCGTAATGCGTTACCGACAGGTTATCAGCCGGCAGCTGTTGCAGAATGTCTTAATCCCTATAAAAACCAGATTATTGCTGTGCGGGGTAATTGCGATAGCGAAGTCGATCAGATGCTATTACAGTTCCCTATCATGGCCGGTTGGCAGCAGATTATTATGCCAGAAACACGTTTATTTTTGACGCATGGTCACCTTTATCACCCGGCTGCGCTTCCCCCATTGCGCAAGGGCGATGTCTTAGTCTATGGTCATACTCATCTACCGCAAGCTGAGTGGCAAGATGACGTCATATGCTTTAATCCCGGTTCAGTCAGCATCCCAAAAGGGGGATACCCGGCGAGTTATGGCATGTTGGATGGGGGAGTTTTACAGGTTCTGGCCCTACAAAATGATGAGCCTGTCACCCAATTGTCATTAAAAACTAAATAATATAACGAGTTATAAACTCTTGATTAACAATTGCGCGTATCTAATCGCGCCCAGATAGAAGGTTTCAGAGGATGGTGGAGCAAAATCCAGCAGCAGTCATCGAGTGGGTTGATATTGTTGATGAGCAAAATGAAGTGATTGCTCAATCCAGTCGTCAACAAATGAGAGCTCAACGACTACGCCACCGTGCTACCTATATTGTGGTGCACGACGGAATGGGCAAAATACTGGTACAACGCCGTACTGAGAGCAAAGATTTCTATCCCGGGAAACTGGATGCAACTGCCGGTGGTGTGGTGCAAAGTGGTGAAAACTACCTTGAATCTGCAAGGCGCGAGGCGGAAGAAGAGTTAGGCATTGCTGGCGTGCCTTTTGCTGAGCATGGTCAGTTCTACTTTGAAGAAGAGTGTTGCCGCGTGTGGGGGGCTTTGTTCAGTTGTGTTTCACACGGTCCATTTGCATTGCAGGCGGAAGAAATAGATGAAGTCCGTTGGATGCTGCCGGAGGAAATTACCGCGCGGTGCGACGAGTTCACGCCGGATTCTCTGAAAGCATTATCGCTGTGGTTAACCCGTAACAACGAGCAGGATTACGGTAAAATCACACCGCGCGAAGATTAATCTCATTCAGCCATAAAAAAGCCCTGACATCAGTCAGGGCTTTTTTTTTGAGCTTATCCTACTGATTATCGAACAATAATCCCAAGCAGAATACCCAGCGCACCGAAGTCCGCATCACTAAACGTTGTGTTGGCGAATCCGATATCACCCAGTACTGGCAGCAGGAATACTGGCAGGAAGGTAATCAGTAAACCTTGAGCAAAGGCACCCAAAATTGCACCACGACGCCCACCAGTAGCATTACCAAACACCCCTGCGGCAGCGCCGACGAAGAAGTGAGGCACAACACCTGGAATAATGACGGTCATGTTCATCAAATACAGCGCGAACATACCGATAAGACCGGCAGCAAAGCTGCTCAGGAAACCAACCAATACCGCATTGGGTGCGTAAGGGAACACGACCGGGCAATCCAGTGCAGGTTTAGCATTTGGCACTAACTTGTCGGAAATCCCTTTGAAGGCTGGCACTATCTCGGCAATAACCATACGCACACCTTGCAAGATGATGTATACACCCGCAGCGAAAGTAATGGATTGCATCAGTGAGAACATGAACCAGTTTTTACCACCGCTCAGGCTTTTCACCACTTCCGGCCCAGCGAACAGGCAGGTGACGATGAAAATGATACACATGGTAAAGGAGATAGCGACCGGCGTATCGCGTAAGAACAACAGACTTTTTGGCACATTCATGTCTTCAGTCGAATGTTCTTTATTGCCAAACTTACTGCCGATAAAGCCAGCTAATACATAAGACAGAGTAGAGAAGTGGCCGATTGCCACATCATCTGAACCGGTGACTTTCTTCATGTAAGGATGGGCAATGGCCGGGAAGAACACCATCGCAACCCCAACAACCAGAGAACCGATCACAATCAAAGTGACACCACTGATCCCGGCGGTCGCCAGAATGACAGCTACCATCATCGACATAAACAACGTGTGATGACCGGTCAGGAAGATGAATTTCCACGGCGTAAAGCGAGCAATCAGGATATTGATAACCATAGCGAAGAACATAATCATCGCCATTTCTTTACCGAAACTCTTTTGTGCCACGGACACAATGGCTTCGTTATTTGGCACAACACCCTGAATACCAAATGCATGTTGGAAGATGTTGGCGAAATCACCCAGAGATGAAACCACCAGGCCAGCACCGGCACCTAAAATCACAAAACCCATAATGGTTTTTACGGTGCCTTTAATGCACTCCGTGACCGGTTTTTTCTGTGCAATCAGGCCGATTAAAGCGATCAAACCAACCAGCACCGCTGGTTCGGAAAGAACATCACTCATTAAAAAGCGAAAGAAATCCATGCCAGCCTCCTGTTACAAAGCGCCTAATTCGGTTAATGCCACAGACAAACGCTCTTTCATGGCTTTCTTGTCGATCATATTGTCCAGTGCCACGATTTTTCCGCCCACAGCTTGAGCAACTAATTGCTCGGCGATATCTTTAGTACCGATGAAAATGTCACTGGGTGTTCCTTTGGCAGACCCTAGGTCCACATGGTCCACCTCTGCATTGACCGCCAATTCTTTCAGAATATTTTTGATGCTAATTTCCATCATCAGGCTGGTACCTAAACCGTTACCGCAAACCACTGTAATTTTCATTTTCTTTCCCCTTGAAATTATTATCCGAACTCAATGCTGAGATTAATAACGCGCAATAACGGATAGGATATCCTGCTGCGTTTTGGCATTAAGTAAGGCTTGTACATCGTTATCGTTATCGAACAACTGAGCGAGTTGAGAAATAGCCTCGATGTGGCTAGTACTGTCTGTCGCCGCTAACACTATGAGCAGTTTTACCGGATCATTACCTTCAGCATGGAAAGTGACGCCCTCGGTGATGACGGTTAAGGCCAGAGAGAGTTTATTGGCTCCTTCTTCCGGGCGTGCATGCGGCATGGCAATGCCCGGCCCGACCACGTAATAAGGACCAATAGCCTCATGGGAGCGATAAATTGCCTCGACATAACGGGCTTCAATCGAGCCATTATCAATCAGTGGCTGACATGAAATCGCGATGGCATCACGCCAGTCTTTTGCCTGGCTGACGACCTGAATGACGTCTGGCGTTAACAGTGTTTTTAACATGATATATATGACTCCCGATGACTGTTAACGTGAGAGTAGATAGTTATCACTGGCATTAATGTGATGGATCTCTCAATTGATAGCGCTACCTGATAGCGCTATCAAAATTTGTGATAGCGCTATCATTTGTCACACCAAGGGCTTTGGCTATCTCCAAATAAGCCATATACAATGCAATGTATTGTCGAGGGCCAGTGTGGGAAGGTTTTACTCAGACAAGAATTTTAATCAGGCAGGAAATCAGCATGGAAAAAACGCGCAAGCGCCGTAATACCGGGCGGGTCACTCTATCGGATGTGGCGAATTACGCCGGGGTAGGGTCGATGACTGTTTCCAGAGCGCTGCGAACGCCGGAGCAGGTTTCAGATAAATTACGTGAAAAAATAGAACAAGCGGTTGAAACCCTTGGTTATATTCCTAACCGCGCAGCTGGGGCATTAGCATCCGGTCACAGCGATACTGTCGCTGTTTTAATTCCGTCATTAACGGACAAAGCCAGTTCCCGATTTATGCAGGCGCTGCAACAGATTCTGAATAAAAATGAGTTTCAGTTATTACTAGGTTGCCATGAATATAACCAGCGCAAAGAAGCGGAAATATTGATGACATTGCTGCAAAGTAACCCAGCAGCGGTAGTGATATTTGGCTCTCAGCTGGCAGAGAAAACCTATCAATTGCTGGAACGCGCTAATATCCCGACGGTCAACGTGGTCGGTTCTTATTTCAAAGGGGCCAAAATTACTCTTGAGGCGGCTTTTTTTGAGTCAGCCTATGAGTTAAGTCGTCATTTGTTGGAGCGGGGTTATCACCATATTGGTTTTATCGGCGCTCATATGGATAACCGCCTGCAACGCCAGCAACTGAATGGTTGGCATAAGGCGATGTTGGAGCATTATAAAAATGCCGACCAGACGGTCACTACACCTGAGACGGCCAGTTTGCAGTTTGGCCGCTATGCACTGACAGAAATACTCCAGCGCCAGCCAGAATTGGATGCGGTGATATGCAGTCACGAAGATATTGCACTCGGCGTATTATTTGAATGCCAGCGCCGATTGTTGAGAATCCCAAGCGGCATTGCGGTGGCATGTTTAGATGGCTCTGATAGTTGTGATCAAACCTATCCAACATTGACTTCAATGCGCATTGATTACAAAAAAATGGGTAAGGAAGCCGGTAAGATGCTAATTGAACTGTTGGATAATGATGACGATGGCGAGTCTTTGAGCCAAAATTTCAGCTATAAATTTGAACCGCGGCAAAGCACTTGAAGATAGAGCCAAGCTTGAAGGAAAGCCGCCCCGAAGGACGGCTACCTATTTTACTTGCCTGATGTGTTGATGATTACCGTGATTGAGTTGTTGAAAATACTCCAACCCCCATTCCAGGATGTTAACAACGCACCAAATACAACGAGCACAATACAAAAGTATCGTTTCATTGTGCGGTCCATGCTTAGACCGCTTCACGCCAGCACCATCGGCGACACTACCGTGAATACAAGCACGGGAGAGTGCTTGCGTTTACGGCCGTTGGAACTCCTTTCCTTAAACCGATGCCCGCTTGCTTAAGGCGGCGAAAAGGCCCGACGCGAGTGTACACTAATGTTGGGTTGTTAAAAACTTGACAGCCAATCCTAAGCAAGACAATATGCCCAACACGGGGGAGTGCTTGCGTTACAACGGCAATACAAACCTGCTGGAAAGGCCGCTTACCGGACCAGCGCAGAAAAACCGTCTTTATGGCGGTTTTTTTGTGCCTATTCTTGCCCTAATACAATAAAAAGCCCGCAATAAAAACGCCAGCACGAGGCTGGCGTTGGTGTTTCTTATACATACTTAATTGTGAAATTAAGATGCGCTAGCGTCAGCCTGAGCTGATTGAATTGCGGTCAACGCCACGGTATAGACGATATCGTCTACCAATGCACCACGAGACAAGTCGTTAACTGGCTTGCGCATGCCTTGCAGCATCGGCCCGATGGAGATCAGGTCGGCAGAACGTTGTACCGCTTTATAGGTGGTGTTACCGGTGTTCAGATCAGGGAAGATGAACACTGTCGCTTTACCGGCAACTGGCGAGTTAGGCGCTTTGGATTTAGCCACATCTGCCATGATTGCCGCGTCATACTGCAACGGACCATCGATGATCAGATCTGGGCGTTTTTCCTGTGCCAGACGAGTTGCTTCACGCACTTTTTCTACGTCGCTACCTGCACCAGAGTTACCGGTGGAGTAAGAGATCATCGCTACACGCGGTTCGATACCGAATGCCGCCGCAGAATCAGCTGATTGGATAGCAATTTCTGACAGTTGCTCAGCAGTTGGATCTGGGTTAATCGCGCAGTCACCGTAAACCAGAACCTGGTCAGGCAGCAGCATGAAGAATACAGAAGATACCAGTGAACTGCCCGGTGCGGTTTTGATCAACTGCAACGGTGGGCGGATAGTGTTTGCGGTGGTATGAACAGCACCAGACACCAGACCATCAACTTCGCCTTTCTCCAGCATCAGCGTGCCGAGAACCACGTTATCTTCCAGTTGCTCACGAGCAACCACTTCGGTCATGCCCTTGCTCTTACGCAGTTCAACCAGACGTGGAACATACTGCTCACGCACTGCAACTGGATCGATGATTTCAACGCCTTTACCCAGCTCAACACCTTGAGCCGCAGCAACACGTTGGATCTCTTCAGGATTACCCAACAGCACACAAGTTGCGATACCGCGTTCAGCACAGATAGCCGCAGCTTTAACTGTACGTGGCTCATCACCTTCTGGCAGCACGATGCGTTTGCCGGCTTTACGCGCCAATTCAGTCAGCTCATAGCGGAATGCTGGAGGAGACAGACGACGTGAACGTTCGGATGTGGCGCTCAGAGAATCAATCCACTCACTGCTGATATGGCTGGCAACGTAGTTTTGCAGTTTCTCAACACGTTCATGGTCATCTGCTGGCACTTCCAGATTGAAGCTTTGCAGGCTCAGAGAAGTCTGCCAAGTATTGGTATCAACCATAAATACTGGCAGGCCAGTTTGGAAGGCACGATCACACAGCTTTTTGATTGGCTCATCAATCGCATAACCGCCAGTCAGCAAAATAGCACCGATTTCAACGCCATTCATGGCTGCCAAACAAGCAGAAACCAACACGTCTGGGCGGTCTGCTGAGGTCACCAGCAGAGAGCCTGGGCGGAAGTGTTCCAGCATGTGTGGAATACTGCGCGCACAGAATGTCACTGATTTAACGCGGCGGGTTCTGATATCGCCTTCGTTAATAATGCGCGCATTCAGGTGCTTACACATATCAATCGCACGGGTCGCAATCAGCTCGAAGCTCCATGGCACGCAACCCAGAACCGGCAGCGGGCTGTTGGCAAACAGCTGTTTTGGATCGATGCTCGCGACACTGGCCTTGGTGGAATCATCAAAGATTTCAGACAGGTCAGGGCGGGTACGGCCTTGTTCATCAACCGGCGCATTCAGTTTGTTAATGATAACGCCAGTGATATTTTTGTTTTTGCTGCCACCGAAGCTGGAACGAGCCAGTTCGATACGCTCTTTCAATTGGTCTGGTGAATCATTACCCAGCGCAATAACAAACACGATTTCCGCGTTCAGCGTTTTGGCAATTTCGTAGTTCAGCGCATTAGCAAACTGATGTTTGCGCGTTGGCACTAAACCTTCAACCAGAACCACTTCGGCGTCTTTGGTGTTTTCGTGGTAACGGGCAACAATTTCTTCCATCAACACATCTTGCTGGTTGGAACTCAGCAAGTTTTCCACATGATTCATATTCAGCGGCTCAGCAGCAGTGATGCTGGAGTTCGCGCGAATGATAGTGGTGGTTTGGTCAGGTGCATCGTTACCAGCACGTGGCTGCGCGATTGGCTTGAATACGCTCAGGCGTACACCTTTTTGTTCCATGGAACGGATGACACCCAAGCTGACGCTGGTTAAACCAACGCTGGTGCCGGTAGGGATCAACATTATTGTACGGGACACGGCTAAACCTCTTCGGTTATGCCCTTCGTCCTTGAAGCCGCAGGGTTGTTGGCTACACTCATGCACCCGAATCACTGACCTGAGTCAGCTCATCGGGATTTATTCGCTTGCCGCCTACCTGCAACTCCAATGACTTTGGGTATATGTCAAAAATTCTTATGCGGTCAGACGAGCGGCGTCTTGTGCGATGACCAGCTCTTCGTTGGTCGGAATAACCAGAGCCAGACGGCTGCCATCTTTAGTGATGGTGCCAGATTTACCAAAGCGGGCTGCCAGGTTGCGTTCATGGTCAATTTCAAAGCCTAACAGGCCCAGTTTGTCCAAGGTCAGTTCACGCACCATTGCTGCGTTCTCACCGATACCGCCGGTGAATACCACTGCATCCAGACGACCATCCATCAGTGCAGTGTAAGCGCCGATATATTTCGCCAGACGGTGGCAGAACACATCCATTGCGCGACGTGCATCGGCTTTGGTTTCGTAGTTGTCTTCAACATAACGGCAGTCGCTGGTGACTTCAGTCAGGCCCAACAGGCCAGATTCTTTGGTCAACAGTTTGCTGATCTGTTCCATGGTCATGCCCATCGCATCATACAGATGGAAAATGATAGCTGGATCAATATCACCACTACGGGTGCCCATGACCAGACCTTCCAGTGGCGTCAGGCCCATAGAAGTATCAACACATTTGCCGTTCCGCACCGCAGTAACTGAGCCGCCGTTGCCCAAATGGCAAGTAATAACGTTCAGTTCTTCCAGTGGTTTGTTCAGAGTTTTTGCTGCTTCCTGGCTCACGTAGAAGTGGCTGGTACCGTGTGCGCCATAGCGACGGATACCGTTTTCTTTGTATAAGCTGTACGGCAGGGCGTAGAGATAAGACTCTTCCGGCATGGTCTGGTGGAAGGCAGTGTCAAAGACTGCAACATTTTTATCAGCCAGATTCGGGAAGGATTTCAATGCTTCAGCGATACCAATTAGGTGAGCTGGGTTATGCAGAGGTGCAAACGGGATGGAATCTTTGATACCCTGAATAACTTCTTCGGTAACGATAGCTGATGCAGTGAATTTCTCGCCGCCATGAACAATACGGTGACCGATAGCTGTCAGTTGAGCGGAAAGCTCTGGTTTTTGTGCCAGAATAGTATTAACAATGAAATTCAGTGCTTCGCTGTGTGCTGCACCAGCACCCAATGCTGCTTCCTGTTTGCTGCCGTCCAGTTTCCATTTGATACGGGCTTCCGGCAGATGGAAGCATTCGGCTAAACCAGAGAGGTGTTCTTCACCATTGGTCGCGTCGATGATAGCAAATTTTAGGGAAGAGCTACCGCAGTTAAGAACCAGTACTAGCTTACTCGACATGGAAGTACCTATTTATAGTCGTGTTCGACATGTGTTTTTTGCATGATCGATACAGATAATGTATCGAGGTACAAAAACAGCGAAAACACGTGGTTAATAAAACGTCAATCTATCCAAAAGCGTAGCGCATATTGGCGTCGACATTAATGATTAACATCATGCGATAGCGAAAAATGCATGATGAAGGAAAAATCGCCGATTTAGTATTAAGAACAAACGTTAACGCCTGGTGGTAAAAGCCCGCGCGATTTAACAAAATTGATTTAAATGCTGCAAAAAGTTGACATATTTAGCGTCATCTTCTAGCGGCCAAAAGGCCGGACTAGGATACCGATAGCGCCGCCTAAAAACAAAATATATTTAACAGACTAATTTTTAGTTAGTGGATTACAAAAAAAATTTTAATCTTTGTTTGTGAAGTTGAGGTGAGCCATGACAACAAAACCCTCTGATTCCGTAAGTTGGTTTCAGGTACTCCAGCGCGGCCAGCATTATATGAAGACCTGGCCTGCTGATAAACGCCTGGCGCCGGTGTTTCCCGAGAATCGTGTGGCGACCGCGACCCGCTTTGGTATCCGCTTTATGCCGCCGTTGGCCATCTTTACATTAACCTGGCAAATAGCTCTTGGCGGGCAATTAGGGCCAGCCATTGCCACTGCATTGTTTGCCTGCGGTTTACCGCTACAAGGGTTATGGTGGTTAGGTAAACGTGCTATTACACCGTTACCACCGACATTATTGCAGTGGTTCCATGAGGTGCGGAATAAACTGGCTGAAGCTGGGCAAGCCGTCGCACCTATTGAGCAAACGCCGACCTACCAATCTTTGGCTGATGTGCTTAAACGCGCCTTCAAGCAGTTGGATAAAACATTTCTTGATGATTTGTAAGTGTAGCCTTTGATTGGGCAATGTCGGGAATCCATACCGGGCTTTATCTGCAACTGGGGCTTTTTATGTATCTGATAAACAGCAGCGTAAAATCCCCTGTCAAATCAAAGTATGGCCCAACTCTGTATGCGATGATTTCCTCATTATTTATGTCTTAGGAGTTTAGTGATGGATATGACAAACGCCCAACGACTGATTCTGTCGAATCAGTACAAAATGATGACCATGCTGGATCCGGAAAACGCTGAGCGCTATCGCCGCCAGCAAACAATTGTCGAACGTGG
Source organism: Yersinia sp. 22-579 (assembly GCF_030433455.1). Taxonomy (NCBI): domain Bacteria; kingdom Pseudomonadati; phylum Pseudomonadota; class Gammaproteobacteria; order Enterobacterales; family Yersiniaceae; genus Yersinia; species Yersinia sp. 22-579. The sequence goes on from NZ_JAUJTZ010000001.1 coordinate 145,441, forward strand.
CTTTGGTTTGCAGATGCGTGAACTGGACCGTGATTTTGGTGAAATGAGCGAAGATACTTGCCGTACTATCATTAATATCATGGAGATGCATCACGCACTGCAAGTCTCTTGGGATAACCTGAAAGACAAACAAGATTTAGATGAGCGCCGTATTGCGTTCCTTGGTTTTGATGCTGCTACTGAATCGCGTTACCTGAGTTATGTGCGCTTTATGGTGAATACCGAAGGCCGCTATACCCATTTTGACTCAGGAACACACGGTTTCAATTCCCAAACCCCAATGTGGGACAAATACCAACGTATGCTGGCTATCTGGCAATCATGCCCGCGCCAGTATCACTTGAGTGCTGTTGAGATTTCGCAAATTATCAATGCCTGATAGTGCGTAATGATTAAGACCTGGGTTGACTAACGAGGATGTGCTTGTGGAGTGTAAAGGTTTTCTTTTTGATTTGGATGGGACTCTGGTTGATTCATTACCTGCTGTGGAGCGAGCCTGGATTGGCTGGGCGCAAAGTCGTGGCATTGATCCATCGGAAGTTCTGGATTTTATCCACGGGAAACAAGCAATTACCTCTCTTCGCCATTTTATGCCGGGTGCGAGTGATGCAGAACTTCAAGCAGAATTTTTGGCTTTAGAGCAGATTGAAGCCAATGACACTGATGGTGTAACTGCGCTGCCGGGAGCGGTATCATTGCTAGAGCGGCTGAACAGCTTGTCTATTCCATGGGCGATTGTGACCTCAGGTTCGGTACCCGTTGCTTCTGCGCGCCGTGCGGCGGGCCATTTACCCGAGCCAAAAGTGTTCGTTACTGCTGAACAGGTGAAACATGGCAAACCTATGCCTGATGCTTACCTGCTGGGTGCTGAACGTTTAGGTCTGGCTCCGGCGGATTGCATCGTGGTGGAAGATGCACCCGCGGGAATATTGTCAGGGCTGGCGGCGGGTTGCCAGGTGATCGCCGTGAATGCACCTGCCGATACACCAAAACTGGATCAAGTGGATTTAGTTCTCAGCTCACTTGAACATATTGCTGTTGAAAAGACAGTAAATGGAGCGGCAGTTCGCTTTATCGGCTAATCACTTTGGTGAGTATGTTTATTGAGAGCGCCTGATGGCGCTTTCAGACTGCTGACAAAGTCAAATGAAGGGGAATCGTGCCGTTGGGGTCGTAGTCGCGTAAGCGACCGGAGTGCCCCGAGGTGCGGTAAACCCGTCACTCACTAAGTTATCAACAGCTTTGTCGTTAACCTCTGAGCGCCTGATGGCGCTTTCAGACTGCTGACAAACCTCAACAACTCGATTTTGCAGGGTGAGGACAGGTAGAAGAGTAAAGCGTCCGCGCCAGGGATGGCGCGGGTCGAGCCCCCAGGGAAGGGTTTACGGCGTCTTTACGATCTGCCTGTTTTCACCGCTACGGGCACTTTGTCATTAACCTCTGAGCGCCTGATGGCGCTCTTTTGCTTTTAGCGCGACGGGGGATGTGATGGCTCTGAGGGGAGCGGCGCTAAGCTGTCTTCCAGGCTGTGAAGATTTTGTGGTTTTACCCGAATAATCCCCCCTCGCGGGCTATCAATGTCGGCGATGAGCATAAAAGAGAATGAGATAACCAGCGGCAATATCAACGTCATCACCTTACCTTTTTTACCCTGCTTTGAGCCATACCCTACCAGAGTACAACTGCAAATCGCGATAATCAGCATCAGTAACCAGGCTGCATGCGGCATTCTGTTCCACCACGCCGCTTGGGTGTAACCCGCTGAGTTCAAAACATCATTCATACCGGATACGACCAATGCCATAACAGGGTCTGGGCGCTGACTCACCGGCCCGAGTAACTCGGCCCACAACGCATTTTCCAGTTGATTAGTTCGGTCATTAATCTCGGCCAGATGGTTTTCATTGCGCGTGGTATAAAAAAGTATCCGCTGATCAAGATAGTGTATTAATAATGCCTTAGTCGTGACACTGGATGCGGCTGGCAAATAATCGACGCGCAGATATTCAGTCCCAATCGCGTTAGCTTCCGCCTCTTCGTAATTTTTACGTAAATCATAGCGACTGATCGCCATCGAAAAACTAAAACCGATAATCAGGCCCAGCAAGGTAAGTGTCGCCCCTTGAATGACGGTAAAATTCTCGCGAATATTATCATCCAGATCCCGCCCTCGTCGGAAAAAGGCCTGACCGACATAAGCTGAACTATACAACAGGGCACATGACAGCAGAAAAAGTACAATCGGGTAGTCTGTGATATCGATCATTCACCGCTCCAGCCAAATAACCCCAATGATGGATTGCCACTTAGTATTATCAGTATAGTCAGGCGGTTAAATCCTATTGAATATCAGAATGTTTCCGGCGGATTTTTTTTACTGGCGAATACTGCATCACAAATTGGTTAATTATTTTTCAGAAAAAAATACAATTAATGCCGTAGTGGGATGGTAAGCGCATAAATTTACAGTCATTATTGATCTCAAACAGCGGTGGTGTCTTAATTTGATGATTTACTACCATATACCCTTCATACTTCAAATTGCATATGCGTTGGCTGCCTTCCTGCAATTCGAATTATTTTGGGTATAGCTGGATATTCCTTTTCACTTTTTGCCAACGAGGCCATTTTGAACAGCGAACTATTGTGGGTGTTGACGCTACTTCTGATAGCTATTGTGCTGTTTACCACCAATAAACTGCGGATGGATGTCGTGGCATTATTGGTCATTATTGCCTTTGTCATGAGCGGCACGCTGTCATTAGGGGAGGCGACCAGCGGCTTCAGTGACCCTAATGTCATCTTGATTGCGGCATTGTTTGTCATTGGTGAAGGGTTAGTGAGAACCGGCGTCGCCTATCAGGTGGGGGATTGGCTGGTAAAAGTTGCCGGCCACAGCGAAACCAAAATGTTGGCGTTACTGATGGTGACTGTGGCGGGGTTGGGAGCCTTTATGAGCTCAACCGGCGTGGTGGCGATTTTTATCCCGGTAGTACTAAGTGTCGCCAGTCGGATGAAGATTTCACCCGGGCGATTAATGATGCCGCTAAGTTTTGCCGGGCTTATCAGTGGCATGATGACACTGGTCGCGACGCCGCCCAATATGGTGGTGAACAGTGAGTTGCTGCGCGAAGGTATTAAAGGTTTTGGTTTCTTCGGCGTGACGCCGATTGGCCTTATCATCTTGTTGATGGGGGTTGGCTACATGTTGGTTGCCCGCCACTGGTTGGGGGGAAAGCCGGAAAGTTCAGAAAAAGAGCAGCAATGGAAGCGCCGTACCTTCCGTGATCTTATTCGCGATTATAAACTTACCGGCCGCGCCCGCCGCCTGGCGATTCGCCACGATTCCCCTTTGATTGGTCGTTCTCTTGATGAACTGCATCTGCGCGCCCGCTATGGCGCGAACGTGGTCGGGATTGAACGCTGGAAACGTTTTCGGCGGGTCATGGTCAGTGCAACCGGTTCGTCTGAGCTGCACGAAAATGATGTTTTGCTGATTGATATGTCTGATTGCGATGTGGATTTACGCGAATTTTGTACTGAGCAGATGCTAGAGCCGATGGTGTTGCGTGGCGAGTATTTCTCTGAACAGGCGCGTAACGTCGGGATGGCCGAAGTTTCTCTTATTCCAGACTCTTCCCTGCTGGGAAAAAGTTTACGTGAGGTCACCTTCCGTACCCGCTATGGCCTGAATGTTGTGGGTATTCGCCGCAATGGTAAGACGCTGGAAGGTAAACTGGTCGATGATAAATTACAGTTTGGCGATATCTTATTGGTGATCGGTGACTGGAAATTGATTCGTCAATTGCAGCAGAAAACCCGTGATTTTATTGTGCTGAATTTACCGGCTGAAGTTGATGAAGTAGCACCTGCTATCTCACAAGCGCCCCATGCTTTGTTCTGTCTGGCGCTGATGGTGGCGATGATGCTAACTGACGAAGTGCCGAATGTGATAGCGGCGTTAGTGGCATGTCTGTTGATGGGGCAATTTCGCTGTATTGATATGGAAAGTGCTTATCGCTCAATTCATTGGCCGAGTTTGATTCTAATTATCGGGATGATGCCCTTTGCACAAGCGCTACAAAAAACTGGCGGGGTAGATTTGATAGTTCGTGGTTTGATGGATGTCGCGGGTGGCATGGGGCCAAGAGTGATGTTGCTGTGCTTATTTGTGCTATGCGCCACCATCGGGCTATTTATCTCCAATACAGCGACAGCGGTGTTGATGGCACCGATCGCCATAGCGGCCGCTCGTGAGATGTCGCTTTCCCCGTATCCATTCGCGATGATTATCGGTATTGCCGCATCAGCGGCCTTTATGACTCCGGTTTCGTCCCCGGTTAATACCCTGGTTTTAGGCCCCGGTGGCTATAAATTCGGTGATTTTATTCGAATAGGGGTGCCGTTTACCCTGCTGGTGATGATAGTGAGTGTGATGGTCGTGCCGATACTTTTTCCTTTTTAATTGGGATGCTACAGGGTAAGAGTTGTGTTTAGTTCGGTTGATATGAGATCGGTGCTCACCTTGCCCCTTGGTGCCTCAACCGCCAAAGGGGTCACAAGCGCGTGCCCCTAAAACGGGCGTCCTGCCCGTTTTCCTTGCCTATACTCTTCGCTCGGCAGCTCAAATGTGCTTTTGAAAATCAACTTCAACTTTAATCCAGTGAGTCGAGGCTGATTTCGTCTAATGACAGGCTGAAGCTGGGGACGAAAACTTCCATAAAATAGTCCATTTCCGGGCTTTGACGCATGGCGAGGGTCTTCTCCAGCCGCGCTTTGGCTTGGATGAACTCATTGTTACCGGCGGATAATTCTTCTAAACATTTGAGATAAGCACACAAGGCATCAGCTTGTTTAACCAGTGCTTTTTCCTCTTCGCTGTAATAATGCTCATCCAGCAAACAACGAAAATCATGTTGTAACTCGACGGGCAGCATTTCAATCAGCTTCTGCTGTGCGACTTTTTCTATCTTTTTATATTCATGAGCAATTTGTGGATTGTAATACTTGATAGGGGTAGGCAAGTCACCGGTTATCACTTCGCTGGCATCATGGTACATCGCCAGCAGAGCAATACGATCGGCATTAAGATTGCCATTAAATTTCCGATTTTTGATGATAGCCAATGCATGAGCGACAAATGCCACCTGCAAACTGTGCTCAGAAACATTCTCAGTGCGGACATTACGCATCAGCGGCCAGCGGTTGATGAGTTTCAAGCGGGATAGGTGAGCAAAGAAGTGACTCATAGTTTTCTCTCTTTGTGACTTTTAAAGGTAGAACCGGGGATAGCATATCAGATTGGGTTTTGGTTGATGTTGGATTTGATCGGAACCTATTTCGGTTGTTATTCGGTCTTGTGATTAGGTTCGGTTGTTAGAGCTTCATCGCTCATCTAACCTCCAATGCCTCAACCGCCAAAGGGTGCGGGCGCGCACCCTTGTGGAATCCCGCGCTTCGCACGTATCGCTTGCCCACTGCGTGGGTTCCCTCACTCATCATTACGCAGACGGACCGGGCCGATTATAGCCTCTTCGAGGCAACCCTTCGGGCCAACGCAAGCGTTGTTCAAAACTGCTACGCAGTGTTGTCGCATCCATGCTCAAGCAGCCCTCGCTCGGCATCCATGCCTCGCGTCCTACCTTCATTCTTCACTCGGCGGCTCACATGTGCTTTTAATATCAAGGTCAAAACCGTGGTTTTTGGCTTTTGATGTTGAGCGCAATCAGGAATATTACCGACAAAGACGATGGCCCGAGTGAGCCGCCATGGACGGCGGCGAAAAGCGCGCTGGAGCAGGACGCGACTCGCGCTGGCTCGATAAGGCCAACGGCTGCCGGAGGGGACTGCGAATAGCAGTAATATTTCGCGCAAGCCGCAGGTGCAGGAGGGCCGGCTTGCCCTCCTGCTCGGTTGAGTCTACGGTGGTCAGGTCATAACTGAAGGATTATCAACCGAAAAAATGATTCGATCTGCCCTAACAACGGAATCGATTACATGATTAAATCTCAACCGAACTAATCACGAAATCAACAAATTACTGATGGTATGTTTCCAAAAATCGCCCCAGTTTCCCAATGGCCATCTCCAACTCATCTACGCGTGGCAAGGTCACGATCCGCACATGATCCGGATATGGCCAGTTAAAGGCACTGCCCTGTACCAGCAAGACTTTTTCCTGCAACAGAAGATCTAATACCAACTTCTGATCGTCTTTCAGGTTAAAACGCTTCTGATCAATACGCGGGAACATATAGAGCGCACCCTGAGGTTTCACACAGGAAACACCAGGTATCTGGTTAATCAGCTCCCAGGCGCGGTCGCGTTGTTCGTACAAACGCCCGCCAGGTTGGATAAATTCGCTGATGCTTTGATAGCCACCTAATGCAGTCTGAATCGCATGCTGCATTGGCACGTTAGCGCACAAGCGCATGGATGCCAGCATTTCCAAACCTTCAATATAACCTTTCGCGTGTTTCTTCGGCCCATTCAGCACCATCCAGCCCTGACGGAAACCGGCTACACGGTAAGTCTTGGACAAACCATTGAAGGTCACCGTCAGTAGGTCAGGTGCCAGTGCAGCAATCGAATGATGCTGAGCTTCGTCATATAAAATCTTATCGTAGATCTCATCGGCGAAAATAATCAGATCATTCTGGCGAGCGATTTCGACAATCTCTAGCAACAACTCTTTGCTGTAGACCGCGCCAGTCGGGTTGTTCGGGTTGATAATCACTATCCCGCGGGTGCGTGGGGTGATTTTACTGCGGATATCGTCCAAATCAGGGAACCAGCCTGATTCTTCATCACACATATAGTGCACAGCTTTACCGCTCGAAAGCGATACTGCCGCTGTCCATAACGGATAGTCCGGGGCCGGTACCAGCATTTCATCGCCAAGGTTTAGCAATGCTTGCATGGACTGCACGATCAGCTCGGAAACGCCATTCCCAATGTAGATATCCTCTACCGTCAGGTCGCGCATATCGCGTGCCTGATAGTGCTGCATAATGGCTTTGCGCGCCGAAAAAAGGCCTTTGGAGTCGCAATAGCCCTGTGCAGTCGGCAAATTACGGATCACATCCACCAGAATCTCATCCGGTGCATCGAAACCAAACGGGGCAGGGTTGCCGATGTTGAGTTTCAGAACCTTGTTACCTTCTTCTTCAAGACGCTTAGCTTCTTTTAGCACTGGGCCACGAATGTCGTAACAGACGTTGTCCAGTTTGCTGGATTTCTCAATGGGGGACATAAAAAATTGAGCCTTTTGCTGGTAAAAGCGTGTCCTCAGCGTGGAACACTGCAAGGTGTTCAATGTACTCCGACGCCGTTGATTTTTGAAGCTCTATACTCGTTATACTTCAAACTGCATGTGCGTTGGCTGCTCTCGTTACTCGGCCCGTCCATGGGCCTCGCCTCTACGAGGCCGCTGCAAGCAGCGTTCAAATCTGCTCCCGACAGATTTGTCACCCGAATCATTGACTGACGTCAACTCATCGGGATTAATGAGCCTCGTCCCTGAGGCTCACCCTGCGGGCAGCATAAATGCTGTTCAAATCGGTTCCCGACCGATTTGTCATTCACTTGCCGCCTTCCTGCAGCTCGAATTATTTAGAGTATATGTACATTCTTTAGTGCAAATGACTGTTGGGCGTAAAGTATAGGTGTTTTTACCGATGTTTTTGCTCTCAAACCTATCGGGCGCTGTGTGATTGATGAGTTTGTCTGAAGTTTTCTTCTGCCAGATTTCATCGTACGTGCGCATTAGCAAAAAATAGGTTTTGATAAAAATTAAGACCCATTTTCTGCGCGATAGAAACCAGAAAGGAAGTGAGAGTATCGGTGTCCAATTACGTTGCGTTTCAAGCTGAAAATCTGGATTCAACAGTTTATATCATCATACATATATAGAAGGGCAAAAAGAGGCAAATTTGTAAATAGGAAAACTATTAAGAGTAGCTAATGTTAATCTTAAAAATGCTTATCGATTATCAATTCTTACCACTTGAAATTGCTCAATTAGATAAAAAAAGCCGCAAGAGAAATATTGATGATTTTTAATATTTATCGATGAGTTGGTCTCGTTAATTTAATTAAAATTGGAGATGAGCTGCTTTATAAAGGGTACAAAAAATCAGGGTTTCTAAAGGAAAAAATCTTCATTTATCGAAGATTTAGCACTTTTTTATGACCGCACTCACAAACAGAGACAGAATTCAGCCAATAGTTTTTTTTAAAAAGAGATAGCGGTAACGAAATATAAGTAAATTTTTTGCCCTACTCGAATGAGTGGGGTACTGTCATACTTAGCGTTGTCCCTTATTGATGGCGCTAATACATAAACACCAGGGTAGTTTGTAATTAGAATTCAAAAAAGTGAAGAATACACTATGACAAATGCAAATCGTCCGATAATTAATCTCGACCTCGATCTGCTTAGAACCTTTGTAGCTGTTGCTGACTTGAATACGTTTGCCTCTGCTGCGGCAGCGGTTTGTCGAACTCAGTCAGCAGTTAGCCAACAAATGCAACGGTTAGAACAGTTAGTAGGTAAGGAGTTATTTGCCCGTCACGGGCGTAACAAATTGCTCACTGAACATGGTCTCCAGTTACTTGGCTATGCCAGAAAAATTTTGCGTTTCAACGATGAAGCTTGTACGTCACTGATGTATAGCAATGTAGAAGGTTCACTCATTATCGGCGCATCTGATGATACTGCCGATACACTGTTGCCTTTCTTGCTAAACCGAGTGGCGACGCTATATCCTCGGCTGGCCATTGATGTGCGGGTAAAACGTAGCCCACTCATTGCTGACATGCTGAGTCATGGCGAAGCGGATCTGGCGATTACCACCGCCAAGGTCGACAACCATCCTCATGTGATTTTAAGAACATCACCGACTCTGTGGTATTGCTCCGCCGATTACCAATTCCAACCCGGCGAATCAGTACCTTTAGTTGTTATGGATGAGCCAAGTCCATTCCGTGATATGGCAATAGAGCATCTGACCAGAGCCGGTATCGCGTGGCGTATTGCCTATGTCGCCTCTTCACTTTCTGCCATTCGTGCGGCAGTGAGGGCAGGGCTGGGTATTACTGCCAGACCGATTGAGATGATGAGTCCTGATTTACGGGTATTGGGTGAAACAGAAGGGCTACCTCGTCTGCCTGAAACTCATTATTCATTATGTAAAGACAGCCGGTGTAGCAATGAATTGGCCTTGGCTATTTTCGATGCTATGCAGACAGGTCATCAACACGGTTTGCAGTCCGGTACGGATTTAATGCTAGATTCTGATTATTTAGTCGACGATCAAAATTAAGCAGTAATTCGAGCAGGTCAAGCTAAGCCCCTTATTTTAGGGGCTTTTTTATTTTCATTTTTTGTTAAAAGTCTTTTTTATCCCGTTCAGGTTAATTTTATGAGTAAAACGTCGTTTTATTTTACTTATAGCGGGTGTTCGAGAGTCGATAGCGAACAATAAACCTTAGTTATATAATGGTTAATAATGACTTTCTCATATGTCATTTATTTTTTTATTAAAACACCGTTTCATTATTTGTAAATAATTAAGAGCAACTTTTCGTGCCGAATATTTATGAAATAACACTCAAAACGTGTTCTGGATCAAAAAAATACCCCTAGCTAGTGAGTGGAAGAACCGGTTATTCCTGAGACAATGGTATAGTTAGTCCGAACTATTCATGTTGGTTTATATGTGTATGTTCTGACTTAACAAATTACTGACTCGATTTAGCTTGCAGGTTCGCATCAAATGTTAAGTAAGATCGTGCGTTTGTAAATTAATCTGTAGTTACTTTTGTCAAAGTTGACAAAAGGTTACTGAAAGGAGTAAAAAGCCCACAGTAAAACACTGGCTAAACAGTTGTTAAGACAGTGTGTATTGTGTGGTTTTTATCCTTCCCTTTGAATCGATGTGGTGCACTAACTGCCAACACAAGAGCAGGATGTCCGACGCCACTTTTGATGAGTAAGCAATGAGTATGTCAACAACCACTGAAGTTATCGCTCATCATTGGGCGTTCGCTGTATTCCTGATCGGCGCAATCGGGCTGTGCGGTTTGATGCTGCTAGGTGCGTTCTTCCTGGGTGGGAGAGCTCGGGCCCGTGCCAAAAACGTCCCTTATGAGTCTGGTATTGATTCAGTAGGCTCCGCGCGCATGCGCCTGTCTGCGAAATTCTACCTGGTCGCCATGTTCTTCGTTATTTTCGATGTTGAAGCCTTATATCTGTATGCATGGTCAATCTCCATCCGTGAGAGTGGCTGGATAGGTTTCATCGAAGCAACCATTTTCATTTTGGTGCTCTTGGCTGGTTTGGTTTATCTGGTGCGTATTGGCGCTCTGGATTGGACTCCTGTGCGTTCTAATCGTCGTGTGAGCAAACCGAGCATAGTTAAATACGCCAGCAATCATCCGCAAGCTATACCCAAAGATCGTGGTGTTGAAAGTACGGCTACCAGCAAATAAATCCCGATGAACTTATCTATAGTTAAAACAGGTAAGTTATTGGGAGGAAAGCGCACAGCTAACAACCCTGCGGCTTTAAGTACAAAGGGTATAGTGGTCAATAAATACAGCGAGGCATTAACATGGACTATACGCTCACCCGCATAGACCCTAACGGTGAGAACGACCGTTACCCCCTGCAAACTCAGGAAACCGTCAGCGGCGATCCTCTCGAGCAACATGTCCACCGTAGTGTTTACATGGGTAAACTTGAGAACGCCATGCATGACATGGTGAACTGGGGGCGTAAGAACTCTCTTTGGCCGTATAACTTCGGTCTTTCCTGCTGTTATGTGGAGATGGTGACCTCGTTCACCGCCGTGCATGACGTGGCACGTTTCGGTGCAGAAGTATTGCGTGCCTCTCCGCGCCAGGCTGACTTTATGGTCGTGGCCGGTACCTGCTTTACCAAGATGGCCCCAGTTATTCAGCGTTTGTATGAACAAATGTTGGAACCAAAATGGGTTATTTCCATGGGTGCCTGTGCTAACTCCGGCGGCATGTACGATATCTATTCTGTCGTACAAGGCGTGGATAAATTTTTGCCGGTAGATGTGTATATCCCGGGCTGTCCACCGCGTCCGGAAGCCTATATGCAAGCATTGTTGCTGCTACAGGAATCTATCGGTAAAGAGCGCCGTCCTCTCTCTTGGGTTGTGGGTGATCAAGGTGTTTACCGCGCCAATATGCAGCCAGAAAGAGAACGTAAGCATGCTGAACGAATTGCAGTAACTAACCTGCGTACACCTGACGAAATCTAATGTGCCTTTAGGCATAAGATTTTGGTGCGTAAGTGATTTGTTTTTGGAGAGAACCGTTTTTCTTCCAGAACATGTGTGCGGCAAATGACCACAAAATGACACATTCAGTGTGGTGAAAAAACAGTGTGGTGAATAAATAATGACCGATTTAACGACGTCCGACAGCACCCAGCCAGCATGGCAGACCCGGGACCATCTTGATGATCCGGTGATTGGTGAACTGTCGAACCGTTTTGGGCCAGAGGCCTTTGTTGTTCAAGCAACTCGTACCGGTATGCCCGTGGTATGGGTGAAGCGTGAACAATTACTGGAAGTAATGTCGTTTCTGAGAAAACAACCGAAGCCGTATGTCATGCTGTTTGACCTACATGGTGTAGATGAACGCCTTCGTACCCACCGCCAGGGCTTGCCTGACGCGGATTTTTCTGTTTTCTATCATCTGCTTTCCATTGAGCGTAACCGCGACATCATGCTGAAAGTGGCACTGTCTGAAAAAGACTTGCACGTGTCCACAGCGACCAAGATTTTCCCTAATGCCAACTGGTATGAGCGCGAAACTTGGGAAATGTTCGGTATTACCTTCGATGGTCACCCTCATCTGACGCGCATCATGATGCCGCAGACTTGGGAAGGACACCCGCTGCGTAAAGATTACCCAGCCCGTGCAACAGAGTTCGATCCCTTTGTGCTGACCAAGCAGAAAGAAGATCTGGAAATGGAATCACTGACTTTCAAACCAGAAGATTGGGGTATGAAGCGCGGGACCGAAAATGAGGACTTTATGTTCCTTAACCTCGGCCCGAACCACCCCTCTTCACATGGTGCGTTCCGTATCGTGTTGCAGCTTGATGGTGAAGAGATTGTCGACTGCGTGCCAGATGTGGGTTACCACCACCGTGGTGCGGAGAAGATGGGCGAGCGCCAGTCCTGGCACAGCTACATTCCTTATACCGACCGTATTGAGTACCTGGGTGGCTGCGTTAACGAGATGCCTTACGTGCTGGCAGTTGAAAAACTGGCTGGCATAGAAGTGCCGGATCGCGTTAAAACCATCCGCGTGATGTTGTCTGAATTGTTCCGCATCAACAGCCACTTGCTGTATATCAGTACTTTCATCCAGGACGTCGGTGCAATGACTCCGGTGTTCTTCGCCTTTACCGACCGGCAGAAAGTGTACGATTTGGTAGAAGCGATTACTGGTTTCCGTATGCACCCAGCCTGGTTCCGTATTGGTGGTGTGGCACACGACCTACCGCGTGGCTGGGAACGTCTGCTGCGTGACTTCCTTGACTGGATGCCAAAACGCCTGGATTCCTACGTCAAAGCGGCATTGCAGAACAGTATCCTGAAAGGGCGTTCTATCGGTGTTGCTGCCTACAATTCCAAAGAAGCATTGGAATGGGGTGTGACCGGTGCTGGCTTACGTGCTACTGGCGTTGAGTTTGACGTGCGTAAATGGCGTCCGTATTCCGGCTATGAAAACTTCGATTTCGAAGTTCCCGTCGGCAATAACGGTGACTGTTATGACCGCGTGATGTTGAAAGTGGAAGAGTTGCGTCAAAGCCTGCGCATTCTGGAGCAATGTTATAAAAACATGCCAGAAGGCCCATTCAAGGCAGACCACCCACTGACCACTCCGCCGCCGAAAGAACGCACGCTGCAACATATCGAAACGCTGATCACTCACTTCCTGCAAGTTTCATGGGGCCCAGTGATGCCAGCTAACGAATCATTCCAGATGGTTGAAGCGACCAAAGGGATCAACAGTTACTATCTGACCAGTGACGCCAGCACCATGAGCTATCGCACCCGGATACGTACGCCAAGCTATGCCCATTTACAGCAGATCCCATCGGTTATCCGTGGCAGCCTGGTATCTGACTTGATCGTCTATCTGGGCAGTATCGATTTTGTAATGTCTGATGTGGACCGCTAATTATGAGCAACCAAAAAGATACTCAGGTGAGTAACGAAAGCCAAAATGTGGCTAACCTGGCAGTCAATGCGGCTGAACCGGCGACCACAGCAGAAGTTTTCGAGTTGAGTGCTGAAGAACGTGATGCTATCGAACATGAAAAGCACCATTACGAAGATGCCCGTGCCGCGTCAATTGAAGCACTGAAAATTGTGCAAAAACAACGTGGTTGGGTGCCGGATGGGGCGATTCACGCCATTGCTGAAGTGTTGGGTATCCCAGCCAGTGATGTTGAAGGTGTGGCGACATTCTACAGCCAGATCTTCCGTCAACCGGTTGGGCGTCATGTGATCCGCTACTGTGACAGCGTGGTGTGCCACATCACCGGTTATCAGGGAATCCAAGCCGCGATTTCGAAAAAACTCAGCATCCAACCCGGTCAGACCACCTTTGATGGCCGCTTTACACTGCTGCCGACCTGCTGTTTGGGTAACTGTGATCGTGGCCCGACGATGATGATCGATGACGATACGCACAGCTACCTGAAGCCTGAAGATATTGAGAAGTTACTGGAGCAATATCCATGACAGTCAACTCAGGTTTTACCAAAGAGATTGTGCGCACGCCGGAAATGCACCCGCTGACCTGGCGTTTGCGCGATGATAAACAGCCAGTATGGTTGGATGAATATCGCAGCAAAAACGGCTATGTCGGCGCGGAAAAAGCCTTAAAAAGTATGGCAGCACCTGATGTTGTTAGCTTAGTCAAAGACGCCGGCCTGAAAGGGCGTGGCGGTGCTGGCTTCTCCACCGGTTTGAAGTGGAGCCTGATGCCAAAAGACGAAAGCATGAACATCCGCTATCTGCTGTGTAACGCCGATGAGATGGAACCGGGTACCTATAAAGACCGCCTGCTGATGGAGCAATTGCCTCATTTGTTGGTGGAAGGGATGCTGATCAGTGCCTTTGCGCTGAAAGCTTACCGCGGTTACATCTTCTTGCGTGGCGAATATATCGAAGCTGCCGTGCACTTGCGCCGTGCCATTGCTGAAGCGACTGAAGCGGGTTTGCTGGGCAAAAACATTATGGGCAGCGGCTTTGATTTTGAGCTGATTGTTCATACCGGGGCGGGTCGTTATATTTGCGGTGAAGAAACTGCACTGATTAACTCGCTGGAAGGCCGCCGTGCCAACCCACGTTCCAAGCCACCTTTCCCGGCATCTTCTGGTGTTTGGGGCAAACCAACTTGCGTTAACAACGTTGAAACTCTGTGTAACGTTCCGGCCATTCTTGAGCATGGCGTGGAGTGGTATCAGGGAATTACCGCCGGTAAAAGTAACGATGCGGGTACCAAACTGATGGGCTTCTCTGGCCGGGTGAAAAATCCGGGTCTGTGGGAATTGCCGTTTGGTATCACCGCTCGCGAAATTCTGGAAGATTACGCTGGTGGCATGCGCGATGGTTTGAAATTCAAAGCCTGGCAGCCGGGTGGAGCAGGTACTGACTTCCTGACCGCCGACCACCTGGATTTGCCGATGGATTTTGAAAATATCGCTAAAGCTGGCAGCCGTTTAGGGACTGCATTGGCTATGGCGGTAGACCACGAAATCGGTATGGTTCCGCTGGTGCGTAATCTGGAAGAGTTTTTCGCCCGTGAATCCTGTGGCTGGTGTACACCTTGCCGCGATGGGTTGCCGTGGAGCGTGAAGATCCTGCGTGCACTGGAGCGCGGCGAAGGTCAGCCGGGCGACATCGAGACGCTGGAGCAGCTTTGCCGCTTCTTAGGGCCGGGTAAAACCTTCTGTGCCCACGCGCCGGGCGCGGTTGAACCACTACAAAGTGCGATCAAATATTTCCGGGAAGAATTCGAAGCCGGGATCGCAAGCAAAGACTATGGCAACACCCGAGCCATAGCCGGTATTCAACCAAACCTGTTAAAAGCGCGCTGGTAGCATAGATACCCTTACGGTTTGCCGTGGGGGTCAGCATTTTTGATTAACGCCTGCCGTAAGGTAGGTCATTTGGAAGCATGCATATGGCTACGATTCATGTAGACGGCAAAGAATACGACGTAAACGGGGCCGACAACCTGTTACAGGCTTGTCTCTCCCTGGGACTCGATATTCCTTACTTTTGCTGGCATCCGGCGCTGGGAAGCGTCGGCGCTTGCCGCCAATGTGCGGTAAAGCAATACCAAAACGCGGACGACACGCGTGGGCGTTTGGTGATGTCCTGTATGACGCCAGCCACCGATGGAACCTTTATTTCCATTGATGACGGTGAAGCCAAAGCGTTCCGTGAGAGTGTGGTTGAATGGTTGATGACTAACCACCCACACGATTGCCCGGTCTGTGAAGAAGGGGGTAACTGTCATCTGCAAGATATGACAGTGATGACCGGCCACAGTTTCCGCCGCTATCGCTTTAGCAAACGGACTCACCAAAATCAGGATCTCGGCCCGTTCATCTCTCATGAAATGAACCGCTGTATCGCCTGTTATCGCTGTGTACGTTATTACAAAGATTATGCTGATGGCACTGACTTTGGTGTCTACGGTGCGCATGACAACGTCTACTTTGGTCGCACCGAGAGCGGCACGCTGGAAAGCGAGTTCTCCGGTAACCTGGTAGAAGTGTGCCCGACCGGTGTATTCACCGATAAAACCCATTCCGAGCGTTATAACCGTAAATGGGATATGCAGTTCGCGCCAAGTATCTGCCAGCAGTGCAGCGTAGGATGTAACACCAGCCCAGGTGAACGTTATGGTGAACTGCGCCGTATCGAAAACCGCTACAACGGCAGCGTGAACCACTACTTTATGTGTGACCGCGGCCGCTTTGGTTATGGCTACGTCAACCGCAAAGACCGCCCACGTCAGCCGCAGCAATTGCGTGGCAATGATTGGATCCACCTGAACGCCGAACAGGCGATGCAAGGTGCGGCGGATATTCTGCGTCAGGCGAAGAAAACCATCGGTATCGGCTCACCGCGTGCCAGCCTGGAAAGCAACTTTGCGTTGCGTGAACTGGTGGGGGCGGAAAACTTTTATACCGGTATCGCCGCCAGCGAACAACAACGCCTGCAACTGATGCTGAAAGTGCTGCGCGAAGGCGGTATCTACACGCCAGCATTACGTGAAATCGAAAGCTACGACGCCGTGCTGATTCTGGGTGAAGATTTGACTCAGACGGGGGCCCGTATCGCGCTGTCTGTTCGTCAGGCAGTGAAAGGCAAAGCCCGTGAAATGGCGGCAGCACAGAAAGTGGCTGACTGGCAGATTGCTGCCATTATGAACATTGGCCAGCATGCCAAACATCCGCTGTTTATCACCAACGTTGATAACACCCGCATGGATGATATCGCGGCATGGAACTATCGTGCGCCAGTGGATGATCAGGCCCGGTTAGGTTTCGCCATTGCGCATGCATTGGATGAATCTGCCCCTGCAGTAGCTGACCTGGATCGTAATCTGAAAGGTAAAGTGGATATCATCGTGCAAGCCTTGGCGGGTGCGAAGAAACCACTGATTATTACCGGCAGCAGTGCTGGCAGCGATGCCATTATTGAAGCCGCCGCTAACGTGGCGAAAGCGCTGAAAGGCCGTGGTTCGGATGTCGGTATTACTTTCGTTGCCAGTGCGGCTAACAGCATCGGCCTTGCTATGATCGGTGGTGGTTCATTGGATCAAGCGCTGGAGTCGTTGACCCAAGGTGATGCAGATAGCGTTATCGTGATGGAAAACGATCTCTATCGCCACGCGGCGAAAGACAAAGTTGATGCGGCGCTGGATAAAGTGGCCAACCTGATCGTGGTTGATCATCAACGCACCGCCATTATGGATAAAGCGAACTTAATTCTATCAGCGGCCAGTTTTGCTGAAAGTGACGGTACGCTGGTCAATCAGGAAGGCCGCGCTCAGCGCTTCTTCCAGGTTTATGACCCAACTTATTATGACGACCCGAAAAAACCAGAAAGCCGCAGCATCATGCTGGAAAGCTGGCGTTGGCTGCATTCACTGCACTCAACTTATACCAGCCGCCATGTGGACTGGACACAGCTTGATCATGTGATTGCCGCCTGTGTTGCAGCATTGCCGCAGTTGGAAGGGATTGTTGAAGCTGCACCCGATGCCAGCTTCCGTATCCGTGGTCAGAAACTGGCCCGTTCACCAATTCGCTACAGTGGCCGTACTGCCATGCGTGCGGATATCAGTGTGCACGAACCGCGCCAACCGCAGGATATCGACACGCCGTTTGCCTTCTCAATGGAAGGGAACAACAGCCCACTGGCTGACCGTCAGCAGATCCCATTTGCCTGGGCACCGGGCTGGAACTCACCGCAAGCATGGAACAAATTCCAGGCTGAAGTGGGCGGCAAGCTGCGCTTTGGTGATCCGGGTATTCGTTTGATTGAAGCAGGGGAGGGAACGCTCGGTTACTTTGATTCTATACCCGCCGCCTTTACCGCCAACGGCGAAAACTGGCAGATTGCCCCTTACTATCATCTGTTTGGTAGTGAAGAGATGTCTCAGCGTTCAGATGTCATCCAGCAGCGCATGCCAGCACCTTATGTGATGGTCAATCCTGCTGATGCGGCCCGTCTCGGGGTAAACCTCGGTACGCTGGTGGAGTTCAACTGTGCCGGTCAGACCTTGCGTCTGCCAGTACGTTTGAGTGAAACCTTGGCTCAGGGTCAGGTCGGCTTGCCGCTTGGCTTACCGGGTATTCCACCGATTATGGTGGGTGCGCGCGTTGAGAATCTGCGGGAGGCAGTACTATGAGCTGGTTTACCCCTGAATTGATTGAGATTTTAATCTCTGTCCTGAAAGCGGTAGTGATTCTGCTGGTCGTGGTGACTTGCGGTGCATTTATGAGCTTCGGCGAGCGTCGCTTGCTGGGCTTGTTCCAGAACCGTTACGGGCCAAACCGTGTCGGTTGGGGCGGGTCATTGCAGCTGGTGGCTGACATGATCAAAATGTTCTTCAAAGAAGACTGGGTGCCGCGCTTCTCCGACCGGGCTATCTTTACCCTGGCACCGGTGATTGCCTTTACCTCACTGCTGCTCTCCTTTGCCATCGTCCCGGTCAGCCCGACCTGGGCGGTTGCGGATCTGAATATCGGTATTTTGTTCTTCCTGATGATGGCGGGGCTGGCGGTATACGCTGTGCTGTTCGCCGGTTGGTCCAGTAATAACAAATATTCTCTGTTAGGGGCGATGCGTGCTTCAGCGCAAACCCTAAGCTATGAAGTGTTCCTCGGCTTATCCTTGATGGGCGTAGTGGCACAAGCTGGCTCATTTAACATGCAGGATATTGTTAACTCTCAGGAGCACGTCTGGAATGTTATCCCGCAATTCTTTGGTTTTGTGACCTTTGCCATTGCGGGTGTTGCCGTCTGTCACCGTCATCCCTTTGACCAGCCAGAAGCTGAACAAGAACTGGCCGATGGTTACCACATTGAATATTCCGGTATGAAATTCGGTTTGTTCTTCGTCGGTGAATATATCGGTATCGTGACTGTCTCTGCACTGATAGTCACCTTATTCTTCGGCGGTTGGCAAGGCCCGTTCTTGCCGCCATTTATCTGGTTTGCGCTGAAAACGGCTTTCTTCATGGTGATGTTCATTCTGATCCGTGCATCCTTGCCGCGCCCACGTTATGACCAAGTGATGTCATTCGGCTGGAAAGTTTGCCTGCCGTTGACCCTGCTGAATCTGCTGGCGACTGCCGCGGTCATTTTGTACAACGCTCAATAAGGGGTGAATGAACCATGACGTTGAAAGAGTTAGTGGTTGGTTTCGGCACCCAAGTGCGCAGCCTGTGGATGATTGGCCTTCATGCCTTCCACAAGCGCGAAACCCAAATGTATCCGGAAGAGCCGGTTTACCTGCCGCCGCGTTACCGTGGCCGTATCGTGCTGACGCGCGACCCCGACGGTGAAGAGCGCTGCGTTGCGTGTAACTTGTGTGCGGTTGCCTGTCCGGTTGGCTGTATTTCATTACAGAAAGCCGAGCACAAAGATGGCCGCTGGTATCCGGAGTTCTTCCGTATCAACTTCTCTCGCTGCATTTTCTGCGGCCTGTGTGAAGAGGCTTGCCCGACTACCGCTATCCAGCTGACGCCGGATTTTGAAATGGGTGAGTTCAAACGCCAGGATCTGGTGTATGAGAAAGAAGACTTGTTGATCTCGGGGCCGGGTAAATATCCGGAATATAACTTCTACCGGATGTCCGGTATGGCGATTGACGGCAAGCAGAAAGGCGAAGCCGAAAATGAAGCCAAACCGATCGACGTTAAAGGTCTGATGCCTTAGGAGCCAGCGTCCATGGAATTTGCATTTTATATTGCAGCATTGGTGGCAGTGGTGGCGACTATTCGCGTTATCACTCACACCAACCCGGTACATGCGCTGCTGTACCTGATTATCTCTTTGCTGGCTATTTCGGCCGTGTTCTTCTCACTGGGGGCTTACTTTGCCGGTGCGTTGGAAATCATTGTTTACGCCGGTGCCATTATGGTGCTGTTCGTGTTCGTGGTGATGATGCTGAACTTGGGCAATGTCGAGCAACAAGAGCGCGATTGGCTGAAACCGAGCTTGTGGATTGGCCCTGGTTTACTGGCATTGGTACTGCTTACCGTGCTGATTTATGCCATCAGTTCAGTCACTGATTCCGGTATTAGCGGTGAAATGGTCGATGCCAAAGCAGTCGGTATCAGCCTGTTCGGTCCTTATGTACTGGCGGTGGAACTGGCTTCAATGCTGCTGCTGGCCGGTCTGGTGGTTGCCTTCCATATCGGGCGCGAACACAAGCCGGGTGAAGTGCTGGGCGCAAGTGAAAGCGCGAAAAGAAAAACGGAGGAACAAGCATGATCCCTCTACAACATGGCCTGATTTTAGCGGCCATTCTGTTTGTGCTGGGGCTGACGGGGTTGATTATTCGTCGCAACCTGCTGTTTATGCTGATAAGCCTTGAAGTGATGATCAACGCGGCGGCGCTCGCCTTTGTGGTGGCGGGCAGTTATTGGGGTCAGGCTGACGGTCAGGTGATGTATATCCTGGCGATCACGCTGGCGGCGGCGGAGGCCAGTATTGGTCTGGCACTGCTGTTACAGCTGTATCGTCGCCGTCATACTCTGAATATTGACACAGTCAGTGAGATGCGCGGATGAACCTATTATATTTAACAATTCTGCTGCCACTGCTGGGCTTCTTGCTGTTGGCATTCTCCCGTGGGCGTTGGTCTGAAAATACCTCTGCCATTGTCGGGGTTGGATCGATTGGTCTGACGGCACTGGTGACACTGTATGTTGCCGTAGACTTCCTCAGTCAGAAGGCCACCGGGGTTCAGGTGTTTAACCAAACCCTGTGGAACTGGATGTCGGTCGGCACCTTCAACATTCCGTTGACTCTGACACTGGACGGCTTGTCGCTGACCATGTTGTCTGTCGTCACTGGCGTGGGCTTCCTTATCCACATGTATGCCTCTTGGTATATGCGTGGAGAAGAGGGCTACTCCCGCTTCTTCGCCTACACCAATTTGTTTATCGCCAGTATGGTGGTTTTGGTGCTGGCCGATAACCTGATGCTGATGTATCTGGGTTGGGAAGGTGTGGGTCTGTGTAGTTATCTAT
The DNA here is from genome assembly GCF_030433455.1 of Yersinia sp. 22-579. Classification (NCBI taxonomy): domain Bacteria; kingdom Pseudomonadati; phylum Pseudomonadota; class Gammaproteobacteria; order Enterobacterales; family Yersiniaceae; genus Yersinia; species Yersinia sp. 22-579. Next base: position 166,276 of record NZ_JAUJTZ010000001.1, read on the forward strand.
TGATCGGTTTCTACTACACCAATCCGGCTAACGGTGCGGCGGCGATGAAAGCCTTTATCGTGACCCGTGTGGGTGACGTGTTCCTGGCTATCGCGCTGTTCATCCTGTATCAGGAACTGGGCACGCTGAACATTCGTGAGCTGATGGTATTGGCACCGCAGAAACTGGAAATGGGCTCTACCGCCATTACCTGGGCGACGCTGATGTTACTCGGTGGTGCAGTGGGTAAGTCGGCGCAGTTGCCGTTACAAACCTGGCTGGCCGATGCGATGGCAGGCCCAACTCCGGTTTCCGCGCTTATCCATGCGGCTACCATGGTTACCGCCGGTGTCTATCTGATTGCCCGTACTCACGGTCTGTTCCTGATGGCACCAGAAGTGCTTCATCTGGTGGGAATCATCGGGGCCGTAACTCTGGTGTTGGCCGGTTTTGCCGCGCTGGTGCAGAGCGATATCAAGCGCGTGTTGGCCTATTCCACCATGAGCCAGATTGGCTACATGTTCCTGGCGCTCGGCGTTCAGGCGTGGGATGCGGCTATCTTCCACCTGATGACTCATGCATTCTTCAAAGCGTTACTGTTCCTCTCTTCTGGCTCAGTGATTCTGGCCTGTCACCACGAGCAAAATATCTTCAAAATGGGTGGTCTGCGTAAGACTATTCCATTGGTGTATATCTGCTTCTTGGTGGGGGGCGCGGCGCTGGCAGCATTGCCAATCGTCACCGCAGGCTTCTACAGTAAAGACGAAATTCTGTGGGGTGCATTGGCCAGTGGCCATATCAATCTGATGGCCGCGGGGCTGGTTGGGGCATTCCTTACCGCGCTGTATACCTTCCGTATGATTTTCATTGTGTTCCACGGCGAGCCAAAAACCAAGGCGCATCCGGTCAAAGGGATCACTCACAGCCTGCCGCTGATCGTGTTGCTGGTGCTATCGACATTTGTTGGCGCGCTGATAACTCCGCCGCTGGCGGGTGTATTGCCAGAGCTTCATTTCGGTGAAGAGGGCAAAATGCCGCTGGAAATCTTCTCCGGCGTGTTGGTGGTGATGGGTATCGCACTGGCAGCAATGCTGTATCTGGGCAAACGTCAGCTGGTCAACAGCATCGCGCAAAGTGCGCCGGGCCGCTTCTTTACGGTCTGGTGGTTCCACGCGTGGGGCTTCGACTGGCTGTACCATAACGTGTTTGTCCGCCCGTATCTGTGGATTGCAAGATTGTTGCAACGTGATCCGCTGAACTCACTGATGAATACCCCGGCGATACTTTCGCGCTGGAGTAATCGCGGTCTGACCGTCAGTGAAAATGGGCAGGTGCGTTGGTATGTCGCGTCTATGGGTTTGGGTGCAGTCGTTGTACTGGCTCTGTTGCTTTTCGTTTAATTAGGGACACAAAACGCCATGCTATTACCTTGGCTAATTCTTATCCCCTTTATCGGCGGCTTACTGTCTTGGCAGTGTGAGCGCTTCGGTACCAGAGTACCGCGCTGGATAGCGCTACTCGCGATGGGGCTGACATTGGTGCTCTCCTTGCAGTTGTGGGTGCAGGGCAACTATTCACTGATGAACCCGGCGGGTATCCCGCAGTGGCAGTCAGAATTCACCTTGCCGTGGATCCCACGGTTCGGCATCTCATTCCATCTGGCTTTAGATGGTTTGTCACTGCTGATGGTGGTGCTGACCGGCCTGTTGGGTGTGCTGGCTATCCTCTGTTCGTGGCGTGAAATTCAGCGCAATCAGGGCTTCTTCTACCTGAATCTATTGTGGATTCTGGGTGGGGTAATCGGCGTGTTCCTCGCCATCGACATGTTCCTGTTCTTCTTCTTCTGGGAAATGATGTTGGTGCCGATGTACTTCCTGATTGCTTTGTGGGGTCACAAAGCATCAGACGGTAAAACTCGCATCGCGGCAGCCACCAAGTTCTTCATCTATACCCAGGCCAGCGGCCTTATCATGCTGATTGCCATTTTGGGGCTGGTGTTCGTGCACTACAACGCCACCGGTATCTGGACTTTCAACTATGAAGATTTGTTGAAAACCCCGATGTCCCATAATGTGGAATGGCTGCTGATGCTGGGCTTCTTTATCGCGTTTGCGGTAAAAATGCCGGTTGTACCATTGCACGGTTGGTTGCCAGATGCGCACAGTCAGGCACCAACAGCAGGTTCTGTCGACCTGGCGGGGATTTTGCTGAAAACCGCAGCTTATGGTTTGCTGCGATTTAGCCTGCCACTGTTCCCGAATGCCTCGCATGAGTTTGCGCCAATCGCCATGTGGCTGGGTGTCATCGGTATCTTCTACGGTGCGTGGATGGCCTTCTGCCAGACCGATATCAAACGCCTGATTGCTTATACCAGCGTATCGCACATGGGCTTTGTGTTGATTGCCATTTATACCGGCAGCCAACTGGCTTACCAAGGCGCGGTTATCCAGATGATTGCCCACGGCCTGTCAGCCGCCGGTATGTTCATCATCTGCGGCCAGCTGTATGAGCGCCTGCATACACGTGATATGCGCCAAATGGGTGGCCTGTGGGGTCGAATCAAATACTTGCCTGCGCTATCGCTGTTCTTCGCGGTGGCAACATTGGGGATGCCGGGTACCGGTAACTTCGTGGGCGAATTCATGATCCTGTTCGGCAGCTTCCAGGTGGTTCCGGTGATTACCGTGATATCCACTTTTGGGCTGGTTTTTGCTTCGGTTTACTCGCTGATTATGATGCAGCGTGCTTATTACGGCGCGCCAAAATCTGAAGAAGCATTACCGGGCATGAGTGCAAGGGAACTGTCCATCATCCTGCTGTTAGTGGTGTTGCTAGTATTGCTGGGGGTTTATCCGCAGCCAATTCTCGACACATCTCATGCTGCGATGAGTAATGTACAGCAGTGGTTCAATGCTTCATCTATTATTCCAACAACAAGGCCGTAATTCGCCATGACAATAACTCCTCAACAACTGATCGCAATGCTACCGCTGTTGATCGTCGGATTGACGGTGGTGGTTGTGATGCTGTCCATTGCGTGGCGACGCGATCATTTTATCAACGCCACTCTCACGGTTATCGGGCTTAACCTGGCGCTGCTGTCACTCTACTTTGTCGGTCAGGTCGGGCCGATGGATGTCACACCGCTGATGCGGGTTGATGGCTACGCGATGTTCTACACTGGGCTGGTGATTGTTGCCAGTCTGGCGACCAGCACCTTTGCTTATCCGTGGCTCAATGGCTATCCGGATAACCGCGAAGAGTTCTACCTGCTGGTGCTGATTGCGACTATGGGCGGTATTTTGCTCGCTAGCGCCAATCATCTGGCATCGCTGTTCCTGGGTATCGAGCTGATTTCCTTGCCGCTGTTTGGTTTGATCGGCTATGCCTATCGGCAGAAGCGCTCACTGGAAGCCAGCATCAAGTACATGCTGCTGTCTGCGGCGGCATCGTCATTCCTGCTGTTTGGTATGGCGCTGTTGTATGCGGAATCTGGTAGTTTGTCATTCGCCGGTCTGGGCAAAAGCCTGAGTGACTCCATGATTCACCAACCGCTGATCCTGGCCGGTCTGGGGATGATGATTGTTGGTCTTGGCTTTAAGTTATCGCTGGTGCCGTTCCAACTGTGGACGCCGGATGTGTATCAGGGCGCACCTGCCCCGGTATCTACTTTCCTGGCGACCGCCAGTAAGATTGCCATCTTTGCGGTGGTAATGCGCTTGTTCCTGTACGCGCCAGCCGCTGACAGTGAAGCGGTGCGTTTAGTGCTCTCGCTGATTGCTGTGGCCTCGATTCTGTTTGGTAACCTGATGGCTATCAGCCAGACCAACATCAAGCGTCTGCTGGGTTATTCCTCTATCGCGCACCTTGGCTATTTGCTAATTGCGTTGGTGGCAGTGCAAACCCATCAACTGGCATTGGAGACCGTCGGCGTCTATCTGGCTGGTTACCTGTTCAGTAGCTTGGGGGCTTTCGGTGTGGTCAGCTTGATGTCCAGTCCGTACAAAGGCCCGGATGCGGAATCACTGTTCTCCTACCGTGGGTTGTTCTGGCATAAGCCCATTCTCTCTGCGGTGATGACGGTGATGATGTTGTCACTGGCCGGTATCCCAATGACCTTGGGCTTTATTGGTAAGTTCTTTGTCGTGGCAATGGGTGTAAGCGCCAACCTGTGGTGGCTGACCGGTGCCGTGGTATTGGGCAGCGCCATCGGCCTGTATTACTATCTGCGCGTGACTGTCAGCTTGTATCTGAGTGCGCCGGAAACCCTGGTTCGTGATACACCAAGTAACTGGGCATTGACTGCCGGTGGTGTGGTGGTGCTGATTTCCGCGATTTTGGTACTGGTGCTGGGTATCTATCCGCAACCGCTGATTTCGCTGGTGCAGTTGGCGCAGCCACTGATGTAATACTGCGTTAAGTTCGTCATGCCAACCCCCTGTAAGCTGAAACTTGCAGGGGGTTTTGTTTTTTTACTCTGCGCTGAAATTAAGGTTATTTAAGGTGGGGGTGGGGTTAATAGTGGATGCTATGACATGCTGAGTTTAAATAAAATAGAGGCTTATAGACACCCTCATTAATGGGGCTCATGGTGGAAATGTTATTAAGGTGATATTTATGGGTTTAGTTGGTATTGTTTCTCAAACTATTTGCACTGCCAAAGAATTATTTAATCATGATCCTAACGATAAGTCTTATTTAAAGGCAAAACCAGAAATATTTGATTGGGGTGAAAATGAAAAAACTCAGAGACTAATTGACTTCTTAAATAAAGAAGAAAAAGAAAAAACTGTACATGACAAAAATTCTGTCCCTATAGAAATAGATAAAATGTTAAATAAAAGCAAAGAACACCTTGATTCTTTTCTTTTAAAAGCACAAAAACATAAAGATTCATGTGGTCATCTTATTGAACGGGCATGTTTTAATCAGTATAAAATTGAATTTAAAAACCAGCATGAAGCGAAAGAACATTTGTCTTATTATGCAATAAAAACAATCACTAATGATATATTAGAAAAAATAAACCCTGAAATTGATTCATCTGATAGCTTATTAGATACAGAAGGAGACGTTAGCCATAAAGCTAAAGAGTATTTACCACCACAAATGTGTAAAGATATGGTAGTAAGATTGCTTAATGCTGAGATTGGTGATTTGAAAAATATAAATAAGGAATTTTGTACTGATATTACTGATAAACCCTATGATAGTATGGCATCTATCTTGGCTGACTATATAAATAACCATGCCAGCTACACTGTTGGGCCTGAGAAGTTTAGTGATCTATTAATGGCATATTATGATTACAACGCGGGGAAGTTTGATTTTCCTTCGGCAGCACAGTTAAAAGAAATCGGCGATAAAGCCGTAGAAAATTTTGAATTTGTAAAATCATATCCTCTGAATATGTTAGAAAATTTATTGAAACAATCTGACGGCACGCGTGATTACATATACATTCCAAATAGAGCTTAAATGTGACTTTAATCACAAAAAAAATGTATGCAATCTTGGTTGTTAACTGTTTTTGTGATCATTGTACATGAAAGGATATTGAATTCAGGTAAACTGCGCAACTTTCATGCAATACATTTTCTCTTTTAACGTTTTGCGCAGGTGAATACTGATGAACATTATTCTGATGATTGCCATTACCACTGGCATTCTCTCAGGTATCTGGGGTTGGGTTGCGGTCAGCCTGGGGCTTATTAGTTGGGCGGGTTTTTTGGGCTGCACTGCCTACTTTGCCTGTCCGCAAGGTGGTTTGAAAGGGCTGCTTATCACCCTACTAACCTGCATGAGCGGGGTATTTTGGGCGATGATGATTATTCAGGGCAGCGCTTTGCAACCGGAATGGGCTATCCTTGGCTATGTTCTGACGGGTCTTGTGGCGTTTCTGATGTGTATTCAGGCCTGTCAGCAGTGGTTATCCTTTGTCCCCGGCACCTTTATCGGTGCCTGTGCAACTTTTGCCGCTAATGGTAATTGGAAGCTGGTGATTGTTTCGCTGTTAGTCGGGGTAGTGTTCGGTTATGCCATGAAGAACAGCGGATTATGGTTAGCGGCGAAAAGGGAACGGCAAGGGAGCAGAGTTCCAGACGTTCTCGACAAGGCATAGATTGGGCTATGTGGCCCAGTTAGATTGTCAAAACGTGATAGTCACCGGGCTTGCGATAAAGCAATCAGCCAAGGGGCCATAATAAGCCAGCCCTTGGCTCCAACAATTAGATTAATTTGTCAGTTGGCATAACGACATCCATGAGAATAGAAAGTAATGTCTTTATTCTTTTTTATAAAGCGCGATTTTCTCTAAATTACAGCCCAGGTTTTTTACAAATACTCTGAAAATCTTGCAATGGGAGAGGTGTTGCCTGATCTGGACTGACTTTATACAATTCAAATACACATATATCACCTTCAATGCGATTTCTAAATTCATATAATTCATCTTTTTCAGGGCGGATGGTTATTGTTTTTTGGCAGAGTCTTTGATCTGAGGTGTGGTAAGAGGCCCAAACTGTTGTTAGTTTTCCTGCATGAACATAAAACTCTGCCATATCAATAGGATATTTTCCTTTAGGGAGCTCAGTTTTTGTAAATCCTTTATCGATAAAAACAGGTTTACCTTCATAGGATTGACGGACATGAGGATAATAACCCTTCTCTGGCATTTTATACGGTTCATTGCAGTCATAACCCGACCAAATATGCGAGTCTTCTGTGAATCCAATGATGCGAACTTTGGCTGTATCACCACTGGTCACATCATGATAGATATTCACAACAGGGGTTGGTCTGGAACAACTTATTAGAAGTAAAACTGGCAGGGTCAGAAGTGTGGTTCTTATCAATCTCATGGTTAAAATCCATTCTCAGTAAATTTTGACTATATAACCTAATTAAAACTTAATGCTTTTTGCACGAAATTCTTGCAATAGTTTCTTACTGGCCAACCTTTGACCCGATCTTTGCCGTATTGCTGGAAGATTTCATCCTTATCCATGGATAGGGTTATTTTTAAATTATCAGGAATTTCTGCCGAACCGTAACCTGGAGAAATAAAATAATGTTTACCCGGTTCTGGCACAAACGATGCTGACAGGTAGGCGACCCTTGGACCCTGAGATAGACTTTGTTCCACCGCATAAAAACCACCCGGTTCTATCTTACTTTCTATTATATTCCCATCGGCGGCTAATATATTAGAATTCAGTTCATATCTTGTGTCCATCTGATAACAAGCATCAGCTTTAACATAATGGTATTTGGCAATATACGTTGTGCCAACATTGCCCTTATCATTTTGGATGTATATAGTGGCCGCATCAGCATTATTATAACCTTGGTAGTCAAGAGGAAGTAAATGGGAGCAGCCAGTTAAGAGAATTAGAGGGGTGGCAATGAATAAATTCCTTAATGACATTTTTAAAATCCTTATTATTTAGTTAAAGTTAAATATTTAAACCAATATTTAATTTGTTATGTTTGTTGCGGTTTGCCATTATTCTACGATTCATAAAATCTACAGGAAAAGTTAGCTATTTAAACTACACCACAGCGTATAGACTTTATTTATTGAAGTGTACTGCTAACAAAAACAAAATGTTAGCCGTATTCTAGCGGTAGACGACTATATTCGAGAAAAACAAGATATTGACGTTAAGTCATAATAAAGCGCTGAGTTATCAGGAAAAAATCGCAGGTTCGTCTCTTGTTTTATCGTATAAGCTTACTTTGGTCCGAAGAAGGAGTATTTAAGAGCGGATAATTGTGGCTGTTCGTCAGCCAGAATAATGATTGTGTGTATCTATCTTGCTTGCGGAAAAATCCATACGCGCGTGAGTGTGGACAGTTTAGACGGCACTTGTACTGAACCCAAAAACTTAGAGCTATTGGTTGATATTTATTCAGCAATCACTTAATCCTTGTTGCCCCAATTGGGCAGGAGGGCAGGCTGTCCCTTCTGCCCAATTGGTCGGTTGAGGCGCTCAAAGCTAAGTGAGCCGTGAAGTTATGACAACCAAATCTATTCACCAATCAATATCAACCGACCCTGATTATCGACCCATTCCTAAATCACAACAGATGATTCGCCACTTTAACTACTATTTTGCGCAGCGGTGCAACGTCGCCTAATGTTCCCATTGGACGGTGCAACTCACCTGGGAACAGCAAGGCGATATCACCCGGAGCCAGAGTCAATAAAGTTTCGGTGGTAATGCCTTCAAATAATCCGTAATCCCGTTCGGTATCAAAATCCATTGTAGGGCGCTGGCCCTGAGCTGATGGTGAAGCACCAATCACCTCACTGCCTTCCAGCAGAATATGAATATCAATGTAATAACGATGTAATTCAGGTGCTTGCTCATACAATGGTTTAGATGAGGCAATAATGTGATTGAGATAAATCTCACGGCCTTCAATGTCTAATTCACCAGCGGGTAAATTGGCTAAATCCATCTTGCTGATGGCGGCCAGTGTGCGGCGGATAGCATCTGGATAAAGTGGGTTATTCACCGCGCTTTTCAATTCATCAAGTATCATAACTATTCCTATATTTCTGCGTATGCATCATGCCGAGGATTTAAGCACAGTGACTGACGTTATTTTCCTGCTCCAGTGCGGTAATACAGTGTTTAACAACACCAGCAATGTCAGGAGATATATCAATTGGAATGATGTCCGGTTCGCGGGCATCAGGGACTTCCAGTGTCGCGAACTGGCTTTTTAACAGACTCTCCGGCATAAAATGCCCCGCCCGTTGCTGCATTCTGCGTAATACCAAATCGTAATCGCCCGTCAACCACAGAAAGCGAACTCCCTGATTACCCTCGCGCAGACGGTCACGATACTGTTTTTTCAGCGCTGAACAGACTAAAAAACCGACTTCATTTTTTTGTTGCAGGCTATATGCCACGTCACTTAGCCGTTCAAGCCACGGAGCGCGGTCACTATCATTAAGCGGCTGACCTGATGCCATCTTTTGGATGTTGGCGCGTGGGTGCAGATCATCGCCATCAATAAATTTGGCGTTAAGTGCCTGTGCCAGCGCTTGGCCCACACAGGATTTACCCGTGCCCGATACGCCCATAACAATAATGCATTTCCCAGACATAACTTTCCCCTGCTGCTTATCAGACTGCAACTAACATCCCGCCATCAACAAATAGCAGATGACCATTAACAAAGTCTGATGCTTTGGAAGAGAGATACACCGCGGCACCAATCAACTCTTCCGGATCCCCCCAGCGGGCAGCTGGTGTGCGTTTACACAGCCAATCGGTGAAAGCCTTATCGTCTACTAGTGCTTTTGTCATATCCGTTTTGAAATAACCTGGGGCAATACCATTGACCTGAATATTGTAACGGGCCAGTTCAACACACATCCCACGCGTCAACATTTTCACTGCACCTTTAGAGGCAGCATATGGCGTGATAGTGTCGCGGCCTAATTCGCTTTGCATTGAACAAATATTAATAATCTTTCCGCGTTGGCGTTTAACCATATAACGGGAAACTGCTTGTGAAACCAAGAATACGGATTTCTGATTTACCGCAATCACATCATCCCAATCTTTTTCTGGGAATTCGGTAAAGGCATGGCGCCGTTGAATACCGGCGTTGTTAATTAAAATATCAATGGCACCAATATTATTTTCTATTTGTGCAATAGCATCATTCACAGCATCATGGTCAGTGACATTAAATGCCGCGGCATAAGCAACAAAACCGCTGTCGCGTAATTCTGCAGCGGCTTTTTCTGCGCGTTCTGCGGTAATATCATTAACTATTATTTCTGCGCCAAATTCGGCAAGGCCTTTTGCTAATAAAAAACCAATGCCTTGAGCGGAACCCGTAATTAATACTTTGCGGTTTTCTAACGAAAATAAATTCTTCATAGTAATTCCTGATGGAAATGGCGCTTATTAATCGACATTATAAAATCAATATTATTGAATAATGGCTGTGCGAAAACATGTGCCTATCAAACCGTTTTCCGCCTTGCCAAACTGTGATGCAGATCACTTTAATTCATGTTACGACAAGCTGTTACCACTTACGTGAGCGACATCGCCTTGGTGACGGTAAAAGAGGACTATTTGTATGGGCTTTGTTCTTCAATGGGGGGCGTAGTGGCTTAACTTATTGATAATAAAATAACTAAATAATAGGAAGCATGATTGTTATTGTATTTTAAATCAGTAACATGCTTTTCATTATCTCCGCTAACAGTGCATAATCACTTTTTACTCTAAATAATTCGAGTTGCAGGAAGGCGGCAAGGGAGAGAATCCCGATGAGCTTACTGTGTTGTAAGTGATTCGGGTTATTGAGTGCAGCCAACGCACATGCAGCTTGAAGTATGACGAGTATATTCTTCCCACACTCTTGTTCCAGGTATATGCCATGAAAAACCAGCGTGTTACGTTACAGGATATCGCGTTACTAGCAGGCGTGACTAAAATGACTGTCAGCCGCTACTTACGCACGCCGGAAAAAGTGGCTCCAGAAACCGGTGAGCGTATCGCTCAAGTGATGGCTGAAGTCAATTACAGTGCTGATTCAGAAGGGGAAACTAGCCTCAATCAAAAAAGCCCGAGAATCGGTATTTTGGTTCCCTCCTTTAATAACCAGATTTTCTCTGATTTACTGGCTGGTATCGAGTCGGTCACCGCCGCCAGCGGTTATCAAACACTGGTAGTCAACTATAACTACAATAAAGAACGTGAAGAAGAACAAATAGTTAATCTGCTTTCTTGCCAGATTTCCGGGCTGATACTGACTGATTCTGAACATACCTTACGTGCGGACAAATACCTGAATGCTTCAGAGCTTCCGGTTGCGCAGGTGATGGACCTGGAACCCCAGTTCAACCGTATTACGGTTGGTTTTAATAATTATCAGGCCGCTTACGATATGACGGCCACATTGCTGGCAAGTGGGAAGCAAAATGTTGTCTATTTCGGTTCAATGTCTGATGTGCGAGATCGTAAACGTTATCAAGGCTATAGCCAGGCAATGACGGACGCGGGGTTTGCACCACTACATATTACGCCTAATAAAGTTTCATCCGTCTCTATTGGTGCCGGGATGTTGGCATTGGCACGACAAATGTATCCGCAAGTCGATGCTATTTTCTGTACCAATGATGATATGGCGGTAGGCGTGTTACAAGAATGCTTGAAATTGGGCATGGTGGTACCAGCAGAAATGGCGATCTCCGGTTTTCATGGGTTGGATATCGGCCAGGCGACCACTCCAGTACTGGCCAGTGTCACCACTCCACGTTTTGAAATGGGCAAAGTGGCTGCTGAAATCTTGATTAAGAAAATAAAAAAAATCCCGACAATTGAACAAGTTGACCTGCATTATCGTATTTCACTCGGTGGAACTATCTAAGATTTCTGCTGTTGTTGAAATACTTCTAAATTGCCCACAACTGCCATTGTGTTATTGAATGGCAGTCAATGTTCCTCTTGGATAACCCGTCATAATAATATTCCTAGCATAACAAATTATGCCAATCCATAACATTTTCATTAAGGCATTACATAAATCATTAACGCTGATTTGCTTAGCTGAAACAATTCAGCACCAGCAATGATAGGTCGATCACGTTACCGGTAACATGTTTTCTTAACATGATTTACAGTGACCTGCATCACAAAATAAAACATTGAAAACGGGTCTTATAACGACATTCGCTAAATGGCTTAATCATCTGATGACTATCCACTGCCATTTTTGGTTTTTGATTTATTGACATGATCAGGTACTCGTTATGAAAAACAGCAAACCATCTTCTTTCAAACAGGCCGTATTAATTATTGCCCCGGTAATGGACTATTTGACCGAGAAACTGGAACAGAATTTTACTGTTCATAAGCTCTTCGAAGTTACGGATACTGCTGAATTTTTTGCACAACAAGGCGAGAATATTAAGGGTATCGTCACTCGTGGTGATATTGGTGTGACCAACGAAGCACTGGCGTTATTACCTGAAGTACAGATTATCTCAATATTTGGCGTAGGGACTGACGCGGTCGATTTAGACTATACCCGTGAGCGCAATATCATCGTCACCACTACCCCTGGCGTATTGACTGATGATGTAGCCGATACCGCTTTGGGGCTGATTATCGCGACTTCACGACGTCTCTGTCAGGCAGATAAATTCCTGCGTGCCGGTCAGTGGCCGCACAGCAACTTGCCATTGGCCTCTAAAGTGACCGGCAAACGTCTGGGTGTCTTTGGTATGGGCCGCATTGGTCAAGCTATTGCCCGCCGCGCAGCCGGTTTTGATATGCAAATTGCTTATACCGACACCGCCCACATCGAAAGCCTGCCATATCAGCATGTTCCGGACTTAATCAGCCTTGCCAGACAAAGCGATATTCTGGTTATAGCCATATCGGGTGGCAAAGACAGTGTTGGTCTGGTTGATAAAACCATTTTTACTACGATGCCAAATCATGCTCTGCTGATTAATATTGCTCGTGGCAGTATGGTCAATCAGGATGATTTAATCCGTGCATTGCAACAGAAAGAAATTGGTGGGGCAGGTTTGGATGTATTTGCAGATGAGCCTAATGTACCGCAGGCATTAATCGAAATGGATAATGTGGTATTACTGCCCCATATCGCCAGTGCCACCATCGAAACCCGAATTCAAATGAGTGATATTGTATTTTCAAATATTCAAGCTCACTTCGCGGGTGAGAAAGCACCCACTGCTATTACTTACTAATTAAGAAAAAATGAGGGTTAATTAAATTGATCCTCAAATTACTATAATAAAAATAAAAGACCACATCGTGAGTTTTAAATAACTGGCAAATTACCCTAATTTGTTGGCGGCATTCTCTACGCTATTTTCTTAATGGTGTGGGAATTATTCAGCTAGAGAAAGAGGCGTGTTTATATGGACAGTAAGATCCCTAATGCCCGTTGGTTCCGCGTTATTGTGCCAATAATGATTGCTTGTATTATTTCTTTTATGGACCGGGTAAATATTAGTTTTGCACTACCAGGTGGCATGGAAAGTGATCTGGCTATTACCAGCCAAATGGCCGGTTTAGCGGGCGGTATTTTCTTTATTGGTTATTTATTTTTACAAGTACCGGGTGGCCGTATTGCTGTTCATGGCAGCGGCAGAAAATTCATTGCTTATTCCCTTGCCGTCTGGGCTGTGGTGTCGATTCTGACTGGCTTTGTGACTAACCATTATCAATTATTATTCCTGCGCTTTGTGCTGGGTGTTTCTGAGGGCGGCATGTTGCCTGTGGTGCTGACTATGGTCAGTAACTGGTTCCCGGAACGCGAAATTGGCCGCGCCAATGCTTTCGTGATGATGTTTGCCCCTATCGGTGGCATGTTCACTGCGCCTTTATCTGGTTTTATTATCAATGCGTTAGACTGGCGCTGGCTATTCTTCCTCGAAGGTTCATTGTCAGCCGTCGTGTTGATTATGTGGTGGTTTGTTATCAGTGACCGACCGGAAGAAGCCAAATGGCTGTCGAAAAAAGAGCGCGATTATCTGGTCACCGAGCTGGCACGTGAGCGGGCAGAGCGGATGCTGGATGCGCCAGTCACTAATGCGCCATTAAAAGCGGTATTTCTGAATAAAGGTTTGATGAAACTGGTTGCTCTGAACTTCTTTTATCAGACCGGGGATTATGGCTACACCTTGTGGTTGCCGACTATTCTGAAAAATCTGACCGGCGGTAATATGGCTTCGGTTGGTATTCTGGCTATTCTGCCGTTTATTGCCACCACCGCCGGTATTTATGTCATTTCTTCACTATCAGATAAAACCGGTAAACGCCGTTTGCTGATAATGATTTCTCTGTTCTGCTTTGCCGCTGGTCTGGTGACATCCGTTATTTTCCGCCACAACGTATTGGTCTCTTATCTGGCTCTGGTGGTGTGCGGATTCTTCCTCAAAGCCGCAACCAGCCCATTCTGGTCTATTCCAGGCCGTATTGCTGTGCCAGAAGTGGCCGGTGGCGCTCGCGGTGTGATTAATGGGTTAGGCAATTTGGGCGGATTCTGTGGCCCGTATCTGGTCGGTGTCATGATTTTCTTCTACGGCCAAAGTGCAGCAGTTTGCATGTTAGCTGGCTCATTAATTATTGCCGGGCTGATTACCTTAACCTTGCCAAAAGAGTGTGATGTTGAAGTCGCAGCGAAGGGAAAGGGCATTGCTGACAAAGGCTTAGCCAAAATAAAACGCGCTTAAGCCAGGTAGGCGGTCTTTATTGCAACGGGCATGACCGCCGCCATTCATCACCGGAGAATCTCATGAATTTACAACAGCAACTTACCCTCTGCCAGCAGCATCAGCAACGACTGCAATTGACCCATTTCAATCATGAAATCGCCTGGCAGTTGGGTGAAAAAATAAAGCAACAGGCAGAGCGGCAGGGGCTGGCGCTGGCTATCAATATCCGGGTAAACGGGCAAACTTTATTGAGTTACGCCATGCCGGGTACCAGCGCAGAAAACGCTGACTGGTTGCGGCGCAAACGTAATGTGGTGGAGTTACTGGGCACCAGCTCCTATGCCGCAGGGTTGATGCTGCAACAGCGCCAAACCTCCCTTGAGGAACGCTATGGTGTCAGCTTACGTGACTATGCCGCGCTAGGCGGAGGCTTCCCGTTACAGGTTAAGCAAGCAGGTATTATTGGCAGCGTAAATGTCTCCGGCGCGCCACATTTGGATGATCACAATTTGCTGTTGCAGGTACTGGCGGATTTTATTGGTCTTCCTGCGGGCAGTATTGAACTTTTGGCTCCGCTGACTGAATAAGGAATGGCGATGAACCCGACTCTTACCCGTGTGACGCAGCGTATTATTGCGCGTTCTGCGCCGAACCGAACCGCCTATCTGCAACGCATCAGTGCGGCAAAAGAAAATACCGTTCACCGTTCACAATTGGCCTGCGGCAATCTGGCTCATGGTTTTGCCGCTTGCCAGCCCGAGGATAAAGTCTCTCTGAAGAATATGGTGCGTAGCGATATCGCCATTATTACCTCCTACAACGACATGCTGTCAGCTCATCAGCCTTACGAGCATTATCCGCAACAACTTAAAGATGCGCTACATCAAGTGGGGGCGGTCGGGCAAGTGGCGGGGGGCGTTCCTGCGATGTGTGATGGTGTGACGCAAGGGCAGGATGGCATGGAATTATCGCTGATGAGCCGCGATGTGATTGCTATGTCGGCGGCTATCGGCTTATCGCACAATATGTTTGATGGCGCATTGTATCTCGGTGTATGCGACAAAATTGTGCCGGGGTTGCTGATGGCGGCGTTGTCATTTGGTCATCTACCAGCAGTTTTTGTGCCAGCAGGGCCAATGGCCAGCGGCCTGTCCAATAAAGAAAAAGTGCGAGTGCGCCAATTGTATGCCGAGGGTAAAGTTGACCGGCATGCACTATTGGAAGCCGAGTCAGCCTCTTATCACAGCGCCGGTACCTGTACATTTTATGGCACCGCCAACTCGAATCAGATGGTCATGGAAGTGATGGGGCTGCATTTGCCCGGTTCTTCTTTTATTCAGCCCAATACCCCACTGCGCGATGCACTGACAGCCGCGGCGGCACGGCAAGTCACGCGCTTGACGCAAACCAGTGGCAATTATTTGCCGGTCGGCCAATTGGTGGATGAGAAAGTGGTGGTGAATGGCATTGTGGCGCTTCTGGCTACCGGCGGTTCGACCAATCACACCATGCATTTGGTGGCGATGGCGCGCTCGGCAGGCATAATCATTGATTGGGATGATTTTTCTGAACTGTCGGAAGTGATTCCGCAGTTGTGCCGCATTTACCCTAACGGCCCGGCGGATATTAACTATTTCCAGGCCGCAGGCGGCGTGGCTTTGTTGATACAAGAGTTATTGCAAGGCGGTTTGTTGCACGAGGATGTTCATACGGTGGCCGGGTTCGGCCTACAACGTTACACGCAAGAGCCTTATCTGGCCGCAGGTCAGTTGCAGTGGCGCAGTGGGCCAGAGCGTTCATTGGATGACAGCGTCATTGCCAGTCTGAGCAAACCTTTCTCACCTCATGGCGGCACTAAAGTATTGAGTGGCAATCTGGGCCGAGCGGTGATGAAAACCTCAGCCGTACCGCATGATCATCAGATTATTGAAGGGCCAGCCGTGGTGTTTGACAGCCAACATGATGTCGGGCCAGCTTTTGAATCCGGTGCGCTGGACAGAAATTGCGTGGTAGTGGTGCGCTATCAGGGGCCGCGTGCCATTGGTATGCCGGAATTGCATAAATTGATGCCGCCACTGGGGGTATTACTGGATCGCGGTTTTAAGGTGGCGTTAGTCACTGATGGTCGTTTGTCTGGTGCATCCGGCAAAGTGCCGTCGGCCATTCATGTGACACCAGAAGCTTATTGTGGGGGCTTATTGGCGAAAATTCGCAATGGCGATCGGGTGCGGGTTGATGGCGTCAGCGGTGAACTTTCGCTGTTGGTGGATGAAGCCGAACTGGCCACTCGCCATCCAGCATTACCTGATATCTCGGCTTTCCATGTGGGATGTGGTCGTGAATTATTTGGCGCATTGCGCGAACAATTGACAGGCGCAGAGCAAGGGGCGTGCTGTATTCGGTTTTAATGAGAGTTCAGCGGCAAAGGGCGCTCACCCCTTTGCCGCGGTTTCTGCCGGGCAGAAATCAGATTACGTGGTGTGGAAGAGCCGGAAACCCATACACAAGGCGATGCCATAGCCTCATCACGCTATCAAAATCCTCATCCAGATTAATCCTGAAAGTTCCCCCATCCGCCCAGAATCAATACTGCACAGCGCTTTTCGACTAAGCTTAAAAGATGCACTTTTTTCACTCATGGAGAATTCACATGAACCGAGATAAAGAACAGCAAACTTCGCTGGATGATGATTTGACAATGCTAACCGACACTCTGGAAGAGGTGCTGCGTGCTTCTGGTGATGCGGCGGATGAAAGTTATAAAGAAATCAAAGCGCGAGCGGAAAAAGCGTTAAAGGAGGTACAGTACCGTTTGAGTGGCCGCAGTGAGTGCTATATCAAACGGGCAAAAGCGCTGGCGTGTTGCACCGATGATTATGTGCGCGACAAACCCTGGTGCAGTGTAGGAATTGGCGCAACTGTTGGATTGGTTATTGGATTGTTGCTTGCCCGCCGTTGAGATACCCGATCTCAAGAGGGGCTGCGGCCCCTTTTAACGAACTGAGTTTTAACGAACTGAGTTGAATTCGTGCCGCTAAATACCCCTTGTTGAGTATATAAAAACATCAATATCAAATATTAGTGTGATAAGTAACAATAACTTTTCAATCTGACTTTTCTTATTATTCATGCCCCGTATAATCCCACTCTTTCTGTTGATTTGCCGAGGTGGTCGTGAAGCAACTTTCTGGTTTGTTGGGCGAATTACGGCAAAAGTTACGTGCCAATTTCCCTGACCAGGCCGGTATTCGGCAAATTATCTTGCCCGCGCCGGGACAAGTGGGAAATCAATTGCTTGAATGGCTTGCCGCTCAATATCATTTTCCTCAATTTTATTGGTGTCATCGTGAAGGTCATGAAGAGGCCGCAGTCTGTGGTCAAACTCGGCAATTCAACGACGTACAATCGGCTGATCAATTTATCCAACAGCACAGAGCTGTTGTGGGGTTACGTGTTTGGGGGCTGAATGCTTTTGAGCCGGTCAGTATTGTCGAACCCTCTCCTGATTCGCCTCAACAAACCCAGACCAGTTTCTTGTTTTTACCGCGTATCGAAATTTTACGGCGCGGTAAAAATACCTATTTGACCCTAAATTTGGTCAGTGACGACTCCCTTGCGCAAGATGCTTTGCTCGCCATTGCTTTTATTGATCAACTGGTTGCCGCCAAACCTTTGGCTGCATTGGACGTGGTGGTTGAAGCTGCCAGCCATATGCCGGAATATCCGCAGTGGAGCCGCCTGATTGAACAAGCATTGGGCAATATTGAGCAACAAAAAATGGAGAAGGTGGTTCTGGCTCGGGCGACTCGCTTGATGCTGGATAAGCCTCTCTCGTGCGGGGCTTTTATGGCCGCCAGCCGTCAGGTGAATCATCATTGTTTTCACTTTATGCTGCGCTTTGATGGCTTGCGGGCATTTTTGGGTTCCAGCCCTGAGCGCCTGTATTTGCGCCAGCTTCACCACCTGGAAACAGAAGCGCTGGCAGGAACCGCGTCAAATGATGAAGATATTGTTCATGCCACTGAGTTGGCTGATTGGTTGATGCATGATGAAAAGAATCAACGCGAGAATTTGCTGGTGGTTGATGATATTTGCCAGCGTTTACAAGGCGGAGTGGTCGCAGTGGATGTCATGCCACCAGAAGTTATCCGCCTGCGTAAAGTGCAGCATTTACGCCGCTGTATCCATGCGCAACTTAATCATGCTAATGATGCTGACTGCTTACACCGGCTACAACCAACGGCTGCGGTGGCGGGGTTACCGCGCAATATTGCCCGGCAGTTTATTACAGAAAACGAGCCTTTTTCTCGTGGTTGGTATGCCGGTTCTGCCGGTTATCTTTCTCTCAAGCAAACTGAATTTAGTGTGACATTGCGTTCGGCATGGGTGGAGGATAAACAGATTCATCTGTATGCCGGTGCTGGTATTGTCGCCGGTTCTGATGCAGAGCAAGAATGGCAGGAAATTAACAATAAATCGGCAGGGTTACGTACTTTGCTAGTAAATATTAAGTCTGATAATAATCATAAAATGCAGTAATTAGCCGCACTCGCTGAGTTGTTAACCGTACAAATCATGTGGGCGGATTGTCGCCCTCAGGTAGCAGGTGTAAACTGTCAAACAGGGCCAATGCAAGCGAGTTTTGTTGTCTTTGTTATTTATATAGAACGGTAAAAATTTAACCATTAATCAGTCACTCAGGGCTTTTTCAGCGGATAGTTTAGTTCCTCACGTTGATTATCGGGGTCGCAGTGTCTGTTAACTGACTTTTGGGCGAACCATGTCGACAAGCGTTTTTAACCGTCGTTGGGCGGCATTACTACTGGAGGCGTTGAGTCGCCACGGTGTGCAGCATATCTGTATTGCTCCGGGTTCCCGTTCGACGCCGCTCACCTTGGCGGCGGCGGCTAATCCGTCGCTGGTTTGCCATACTCATTTTGATGAGCGCGGCTTGGGGCATCTGGCATTGGGTTTGGCGAAAGCTTCAACTGAACCGGTGGCGGTGATTGTCACTTCCGGCACTGCGGCGGCTAATCTTTATCCGGCCTTAATTGAAGCTGGGCTTACCGGTGAGCGCTTAATCTTATTGACCGCCGATCGCCCACCAGAATTAATTGATTGCGGTGCCAATCAGGCGATTCGCCAGCAAGGCATGTTCGCCAGCCATCCGACCGTCAGCCTTAATCTGCCTCGCCCCACACCGGATATTCCTGCCAGTTGGCTGGTTTCAACTATCGACAGTGCGATGGCGCAATTGCACCACGGCGGTTTGCATGTTAACTGCCCATTTGCTGAACCGCTCTATGGTGGTGATGAACAATGCTATGCCGACTGGTCTGCCGCCTTGGGTGACTGGTGGCAAGATTGCCATCCCTGGCTGCGCCAATCCCGTTCTTTGCCGCAAACAGAGCAAGCCGACTGGTTTTTCTGGCGGCAAAAGCGTGGCGTGGTGATTGCCGGGCGCATGACCGCTGAAGAGGGCGAACAGCTGGCGCAATGGGCCGAATTACTCGGCTGGCCTCTGATTGGCGATGTGCTGTCGCAAACCGGCCAACCGCTACCTTGTGCCGACCTGTGGCTCGCACACCCAGGCGCACAACGTGTGCTCGCTCAGGCGCAGATAGTCTTACAATTTGGCAGTAGCTTAACGGGCAAACGCCTGTTGCAGTGGCAGGCACAATGCCAGCCGCAAGAATACTGGCTGGTGGATAACATCGCGGGCCGTCTTGATCCGGCGAATCACCGTGGTCGCCGGATTATCTCTCCGGTGAATGAGTGGTTAGAACAACATCCGGCGCTACGCCGCACACCCTGGGCTTCCGAGCTGATTATATGGTCGGAAAACGCTCATGCGCATGTTGTACAAGCGTTGAACGAACAATTCAGTGAGGCGGCAGTGGCCCATCGCCTGGCCGAGTTGTTACCGGAAAACGGCCAGCTTTTTGTCGGCAATAGTTTGATTGTCCGTTTGATTGATGCGCTGGGGCAGTTGCCTGCGGGGTATCCGATTTACAGTAATCGCGGGGCCAGCGGGATTGATGGTTTGTTATCGACCGCCGCCGGTGTCCAGCGCGCCACCGCTAAGCCAACGCTGGCGATAGTTGGGGATTTATCGGCTCTTTATGACCTTAATGCTCTGGCGCTATTGCGCCAATGTTCCGCGCCTACCGTACTACTGGTGGTGAACAATAATGGCGGGCAGATTTTCTCTCTGCTGCCGACACCTGAAGCTGACCGTCAGCGTTTTTATTGCATGCCGCAGAATGTGAGTTTTGAACATGCTGCTGCGATGTTCGGTTTAGATTATTCCCGGCCAGAAAGCTGGTTGATGCTCAAACAGCAAGTCGATCAATGCTGGCTGCGCGGTGGAGTTACACTGATTGAAATAGAGGTGCCGTCGAGTCAGGGGGCAGAAACACTGCAACAATTGGTACAACAGGTGGCCCAATTATGACGCTGGCATGCCGTAAGCTCAACCCACATCCCCAATCTCCGGCACGGCAACATACTGGGCCGTGGCTGGTCTGGCTGCATGGTTTATTGGGCAGCGGTCAGGACTGGCTACCGGTGGCGGAATTATGCGGTGACACCCCCTCACTACTCATCGACTTGCCGGGACACGGTAACTCTGTCGCTCTGACGACCACTGGCTTTGAAGATATCAGCCGCCAGATAACCGAAACATTACAGGCTAATGGTATTCGCGAATATTGGCTGGCGGGCTATTCTTTAGGCGGCAGAATTGCGATGTATCACGCCTGCTATGGTCATCAGGTTGGTTTGCAAGGGCTGCTGGTCGAAGGGGGCAATCTCGGGCTGGAAAGCGATGAGCTGCGAAAAGCGCGCTTTGAGCAAGATTGCCAATGGGCACAGCGCTTTCGTCACGAACCTTTGCCACAGGTGTTGGCTGACTGGTATCAGCAGGAGGTATTTGCTGATTTGGATTCGCGGCAGCGTGAGCAATTGGTCGCGCTGCGAGCCAATAATCATGGCCCGGCGGTGGCGGATATGCTCGAAGCCACCTCACTTGGGCATCAGCCCTGGCTATTACCGGCTCTGCAACGCCTGAGTGTCCCGTACACCTATCTGTGTGGTGAGCGTGACCACAAATTCCAGCAATTGGCTCATCAATATAAGTTGCCATTACGGACACTGGCCCGCGCAGGGCACAATGCCCATCGGGCGAACCCAGGGGCTTTTGCTGCGCTGGTGCTTTCATTTTTATCGCAGTCTTCATTTTTACCACCATCCCGTTAAAGGAATGCTTACTATGCTTTATCCGAGCGAAGAACAACTGTACGCCGCCATTGAATGGCAAGATTGCTCCGCTGGGTTTGAAGATATTCGCTATCACAAATCCAGTGATGGGATCGCCAAGATAACCATCAACCGCCCTCATGTGCGTAACGCATTCCGCCCGTTAACAGTTAAAGAGATGATTCAGGCGCTGGCTGATGCCCGCTATGATGACAATATTGGTGTCATCATTTTGACCGGTGAAGGTGAAAAAGCCTTCTGCTCCGGCGGTGATCAGAAAGTCCGCGGTGACTACGGCGGTTATCAGGATGCGAGCGGTACCCATCATCTGAATGTGCTGGATTTCCAACGTCAAATTCGTACTTGCCCGAAACCAGTTGTAGCAATGGTTGCCGGTTATTCTATTGGCGGCGGTCATGTATTACATATGATGTGTGACCTCACTGTTGCTGCTGATAATGCTATTTTCGGCCAGACTGGGCCAAAAGTGGGTTCATTTGATGGTGGTTGGGGTGCGGCATATATGGCTCGCATTGTCGGCCAGAAAAAAGCGCGCGAAATCTGGTTCTTATGCCGTCAGTATGATGCCAAACAAGCATTGGATATGGGGCTGGTGAATACGGTAGTACCGCTGGCTGATCTGGAAAAAGAGACAGTGCGCTGGTGTCGTGAAATGCTGCAAAACAGCCCGATGGCACTGCGCTGCTTGAAGGCCGCATTAAATGCCGACTGCGATGGGCAGGCGGGCTTGCAAGAGCTGGCCGGTAACGCCACCATGTTGTTTTATATGACAGATGAAGGTCAGGAAGGGCGTAACGCATTCAATGAGAAACGCCAGCCTGACTTCAGCAAATTCAAGCGTAATCCGTAATGCGCGCGGCCACACTTTACCGCTATAGCATCCCGATGGAAGCGGGGGTGATACTGCGGCATCAGCGGCTAAAAAGTCGCGATGGATTGTTGGTGAAATTGCAACAAGGCGAGCAGACCGGCTGGGGCGAAATTGCCCCCTTGCCAGAGTTCAGCCAGGAAACGTTGCCTGAGGCACAAGCTGCTGTAATCGCTGAGTTACAGTGCTGGGTGAATGGCGAGGAGCTTAATCTCGGCCCCTTGCCCTCGGTGGCTTTTGGCCTCAGCTGCGCGCTGGCGGAGCTTGAGGAATTATTGCCACTATCGGCGGATTACCGCAAAGCCCCACTGTGTACCGGTGACCCTGATGAGCTGTTCGCCGTGTTACAAGCATTGCCAGGCGAGAAAGTTGCCAAGGTGAAAGTTGGGTTATATGAAGCGGTGCGCGATGGCATGATTGTCAATGTGCTGCTGGAGGCTTTACCTGATTTGAAACTGCGGCTGGATGCCAACCGCAGTTGGACGCGGGCTAAAGCAGATGGTTTTGCCAAATATGTTAATCCTGAATTGCGCTCACGCATCGCGTTTCTGGAAGAACCGTGTAAAACCCGCGCTGAATCCCGTGAGTTTGCCCGTGACACCGGCATTGCTATTGCCTGGGATGAAAGTGTGCGCGAGGTGGATTTCCAGGTGGAAGCTGAACCGGGTGTCGCAGCCATTGTCATCAAACCGACGCTGGTGGGCAGTATCGCGCGTTGTCAGCAATTGGTGCAGCAAGCGCATCAAGCAGGATTAGAGGCGGTGATCAGCTCCAGTATTGAGTCGAGTTTGGGTCTGACTCAGTTGGCTCGCCTGGCGGATTGGCTAACCCCTGCAACCGTGCCGGGGCTGGATACATTGAGTCTGATGCAGGCGCAATGTGTCCGTCAGTGGCCGGATAGCACGCTGCCGGTGGTGACTGTCGACCAACTGGATGTGCTATGGCACAGCTAAAGGATTGGCCTTGGAAGGATTTATTTCCATGGCAACACTTATTTCCATGGCAACATTGGGCCAATCTGCAACCTCGGGCGACGGCAATTCGCTTGGGGGCGCAACGGATCAGTTGGCAACAGTTAGCCACCGATATTGATAATCTGGCTGCTGGCTTTCAGCAGCAAGGTGTCACCCCCGGTTGTAGCGTGGTGCTGCGCGGTAAAAACAGTTATTCATTGTTGCTGGCGTATCTGGCTGCATTGCAGTGCGCCGCGCGTGTTTTACCGCTTAACCCTCAATTACCCGAATCACTGTTGACGCAACTTTTGCCGCAGCTCGATATTGATTTTATGCTGAATCTGGCCGAACCATTGCCTGCACAGCTAAGTTTTACTCCATTGCATCTCACTACACTACATTCGACGGATAATACCCTGACATGGGATAGCCAACGGCTGGCAACCATGACACTGACCTCCGGTTCTTCAGGGTTACCCAAAGCGGCAGTGCACACATTGGCGGCGCATCTGGCCAGTGCCGATGGCGTATTGCGATTAATGGATTTCACCGCTAATGATTGCTGGTTGCTATCATTGCCGCTATTTCATGTCTCCGGGCAGGGCATTGTCTGGCGCTGGTTAAGTGCCGGAGCGGCCCTTGCTGTGCAAGCCGGGGTATCCTTATCTGATGCGCTGGCAGGTTGCAGCCATGCCTCGTTGGTGCCAACCCAGCTTTGGCGCTTGCTTGAAAGTTCAGAGCAGCCACTTAGCTTGAAAGAGGTGTTACTCGGGGGCGCGACTATCCCTACTGCGTTGACTGAGCAAGCCGAAGCGCGCGGAATTCGCTGCTGGTGTGGCTACGGCCTGACGGAGTCAGCTTCAACTGTGTGTGCTAAACGCGCTGATGGTTTGCCTGGTGTGGGTGTCGCACTGGAAGGACGACAGGTGAAATTAGTCGAGGGCGAAGTCTGGGTGAAAGCCGCGTGTCTGGCCGCTGGTTATTGGCAGCAGGGGCAGTTACAGCCCCTGACTGACAGTGATGGTTGGTTCCATACCCGTGATCGTGGTGAATGGCAGCAAGACGAATTACGTATTCTGGGGCGGCTGGATAATCTATTTTTCAGCGGCGGTGAGGGTATTCAACCTGAGGATATTGAACGAGTTTTACTGCAATATCCGGGAGTGCAGCAAGCTTTTGTTATTCCTGTCGCCGACACTGAATTCGGTCACCGGCCTGTAGCTGTAATTGATGCTGATGATTCGGTGAATGACGCCGTATTAGCGAATTGGTTAGCGCCACAATTGGCGGCATTCCAGCGCCCGGTGGCTTTCTATCGTTTACCGGCAGAGCTTAAAACGGGGGGGATTAAGGTATCGCGGCGCGGGGTGGCGGATTTTGTAGTTAAGTTAAGTTGAGTTAAGTTGAGTTGAGTTAGTGATCGGGTTCGGTTGTTAGAGCAACTGAGTTAACTTAACCTCCGATGTACCAACCGCCAAAGGGGGCAGCGGCCCCCTTGTGGAATCCCGCGCTTGCGCGAAATATTGCCCTACGGGTGAACCTCCTACGTCTTTCGGGCTGACGAGCCAGCGCGATTCGCATCCATGCTCAAGCGCGCTTTTCGCGGGCGTCCATGCCCGCTCACTCTACCCTCCCTCCTTGTCGGCAATATTCCTGATTGCGCTCAACGTCAAAGGAGAAAAACCATGGTTTTGGCCTTGAAGTTAAAAGCACATTTGAGCTGCCGAGTGAAGAGTGAAGGTAGGACGCGAGGCATGGATGCCGAGCGAGCCGTGCTTGAGCAGGAGGCGAATCACGGCGGTCCGTCAGCGAAATGATGAGGGAGGGAACCCACGAAGTGGGCAAGCGATACGTGCGTAAGCGCAGGGGTTCCAAGGGGGTTACGCGTTTGTAACCCCTTTGGCGGTTGAGGCACCTGTAGTTAAGTGAATACCGACCCCATATCAACCGAACCGATCACCTAATCGACTATCAACCGAAATCAGATCCGGTGCTCTAACAACCGAAACTGATCACCTGACAACCATCAACCGATCCCGATCACCTAGTCGATCACAACAATGCTACTTTAACCCCAGCGCCTTCTTCACCCCAGCGCCATAATCTGGATGCACTTTCTCAAACAGAGCTACCTGACGGCGCTGAATTTCTTCCGGAACTTGTGATAACTCACCGGCAATACGAGTAAACATCCGCTGATGTTCTTCCGCACTGAGCAAGTTAAATAATGCCCGTGGTTGGGAGTAGTAATCATCATCTTCCCGGTGATTCCAGTGATCTGCCGCGCCTTCCAGGGTTAATGGTGGTTCGCTGAAATCAGGTTGTTCCTGGAACAGACCAAAGCTGTTTGGCTCATAAGTCGCACCATTGCCGCTATTACCATCAACACGCATTGCGCCGTCGCGATGATAATTATGGAATGGGCATTTAGCACTATTCACTGGGATCTGATGATGGTTCACACCCAAACGATAACGTGCTGCGTCACCGTAAGAGAAGAGGCGGCCTTGCAGCATACGGTCAGGAGAGAAACTCACCCCTGGCACTACATTGGCAGGGTTAAATGAGGCCTGTTCTACTTCAGCAAAGTAGTTTTCTGGATTGCGGTTTAGCTCGAAGAAACCCACATCAATCAATGGGTAGTCGCCGTGCGGCCACACTTTGGTCAGGTCAAATGGGTTATATGGGGTTTGTGATGCTTCATGTTCTGGCATCACCTGAATTTGTAGTTTCCAGCGCGGGAAGTCGCCGCGTTCAATGGCTTCATACAGATCACGTTGAGAACTTTCACGATCCTGACCAACCAGTTTTTCAGCTTCATCATCCATAAGGTTCTCAATGCCTTGCTGGCAGCGGAAATGGAATTTAACCCAAAAACGCTCATTGGCGGCATTGATAAAGCTGAAGGTATGGCTGCCGAATCCGTGCATATGGCGATATGATTTTGGTAGGCCACGGTCACTGAAATCAATGGTGAGCTGATGTAGCGATTCTGGCAGCTGCGAGAAGAAATCCCATTTATAAGTTGGGTTGCGCAGGTTGGTGCGTGGGTCACGTTTAACTACGTGGTTCAGATCCGGGAATTTCAGTGGGTCACGTAAATAGAATACCGGCGTATCGTTACCGACTAAATCCCAGTTACCTTCCTCAGTGTAATATTTCATGGCAAAACCACGGATATCACGTTCGGCATCGGCAGCACCACGTTCACCTGCCACCGTTGAGAAGCGCACAAACATTTCAGTTTGTTTACCAATCTCAGAGAAAATTTTTGCGCGAGTATATTGGGTAATGTCGTGGGTGACGGTGAAGGTACCGTAAGCACCTGAGCCTTTAGCATGCATGCGGCGTTCCGGGATAACTTCACGATCGAAATGGGCCAGTTTTTCCAGGAACCAAACATCTTGTAACAACATCGGGCCGCGTCGACCAGCCGTCACAACATTATTATTATCAACGACGGGAGCACCTGCTGCGGTGGTTAATCCTTTCTTTTTACTCATCATTTTCTCCAGTGTGGCTGTTGAATTGATTGCACGTCGGGTGTTTTACAGCATGAGATTTCGCCAAAAGTCCGATTGGCAAAATAATAACTTAAACAACATCAGCGGTTTATTCTTTGATCTCCACACTAGTTGTAGCCTTATTGGTGCGATTCAGCAAATAGGCACACCTTATCGTTACCATTGCTGACATAAGACATGTCAATTACATGGTCATTTGCAATCATTTGAAATAGTGTTGTATTTAATCGGTTTTTACATGTGTTTATGTGGTTTTTTTCGGTTAAACTCGGGGTGGAAAAACCTGTCAGTGAGAATTGGCTCACAGGTGACATAATGGATAATGAGAGAAGAATATGAATAAATCTTTAGCCGCGTGCGCAGCCGGTCTGCTGCTTGTGGCAGGTTCAGCCAGTGCGATAAGTCTTAATGGTGAAGTGGGTAGTGATTATACCAACCTGGGTTTTGGCATGGGCACTAACACTGGTGGATTGGCTATTAGCGGCAACTGGGCGCGTAGCGATCACGATGGTGATGTCTATGGATTAGGCCTGGGTTTTAACTTACCACTTGGCCCATTGATGGCAACTGTCGGCGGTAAAGGCATTTATATGTCACCGGAAGATGGCAGCAGTGGTGGTGCAGTAGCGATTGGCGGCGGGTTAACTTACCCAATCAACAAATCATTTACTCTGTACGGTGAAGGCTATTTCGCCCCTGAAGAACTGACCAGCGGGATGAAGTCCTACAGTGAAGCCAATGGCGGCCTGCGCTGGAATGTATTCCGCCCATTAACTGTTGATGTCGGCTATCGCTATATCAATATGGAAGGTAAAGACGGGCGTCGGGATAATCGCGTAGCGGATGGTGTATATATCGGCGCTGGCCTGAACTTCTGATTATCCTTCGTCCTTGACGCTACAGCGTTGTTAGCTGCATTCACTCACCCGAATCACTGACATGAGTCAGCTCATCGGGATTTGTTCATTTGCTGCCTAGCTGTAACGCCAATGACTTTGGCTAATATATTGGTGGTGTTGATTAAAGCAGGGCGCACTCCTGACAGGATATGCGCCTTTTTGTATTTATGGGCTGATTACCCGACTGCGGGTAATGCGCCGGTCACTATCCCTACTTGAATGCCAATCACCAGAACGCCACAAGCAAATACTGCGGCCAACGCCGGTTTCCCACCCCAAACGCGATAATTTCCCTGATGGATTTTACGTGCTTTCCACGCCAGCATCGCAGGTAGGATTAATGCTAATACTGATAATGCGACCGCTGCAAAGCCCAGCGCCATAATAAAACCACGTGGGTAAAACAGTGCAAACAGCAGCGGTGGTACGAAGGTAATCGCACCGGTTTGTAGGCGGCCCCGTACTGAATTGCGGCGTTTAAATAAATCGGCCAGATAATCAAACAGACCCAAGGCGACCCCGAGGAATGAGGTTGCCAGCGCCAGGTCGGCAAACAGGTGAACGGCCAGCTCAACATGAGGGGAGGCCACCACATCGCGTACGGCTTGCAATAGACCATTCAAACCGGCTTGCTGTGCCAATATTCCGACAAAAGTATGGGAGGAAATAGCGCCTAATGTCGCTAACTGCCAGAAAATATACGCAATTAATGGGATGGCGCTACCGATAATAAACACCCAGCGCAGTTTGCGAATATTGCCACCCATATAATTGACAATACTGGGTACGCTGCCATGAAAACCAAATGAGGTGAAAATCACCGGAATAGCAGAAAGCGCTAACCCTTGCTCCAGCGGTAACGTCAATAAATTGGTTTTTTCGATATGCGGCATCATCAGCGACAGCATGACTATCAGGAAGATAATTTTGGCGCTGAATAAGATGCGGTTAAATAAATCAACAGAATGAGTACCGATACAGACCACACCGCCGGCCACGAGTGTAAACAACAATACGCCGAGGTAGGTTGGAAATGATTGTTGAGTCCATTGGCTGATGCTGGTTGCCAGTAACTCACCGGCACCGCTGATATAGGCGGCAGTCAGCGCATACATCAAAAACATCATGCTAAAACCGGTGAGCCATTGCCCCCGATTGCCGAGATAGCGTTTAGCTAAAGTACCAAGCCCGGTATCTGCCGCTTCATGTTGATAGACTTCTACCAACAATAATGCGGTGTAACACATTAATACCCAAAGAAAAACTAATAGTGCGAGGGTGACGCCGAAACCGACTCCCGCCGCCGCCAGTGGCATTGCCAGCATACCAGCACCAATAGTGGTGCCAGCAACGATAAATATACTGCCCAGAGTGCGATTCTTCACGCTTTCCTCTACTACATGACAATTTATTGAAATTATTGAGTGCAGCAGGGTAGTAGATCGGTCCATTTGTGTCAAATCGGCGTTACGCAATGTGTAAACTTATAATTACAGTGTTCAGGGTGCTGAAATAGAGGCTTTTGCCATTGTTATTCATTCTGATAATGGATAACGATTGTGTTTAGGCAGGGAGCTTCATAAAGTGAATGTATAAGCGCCAACGGAGAAGAAAATGATCAGAGTTGAGATGTTGAGTACCGGGGATGAAGTGCTGCATGGGCAGATTATTGATACCAACGCGGCATGGTTGGCAGATTATTTATTTAATCAGGGATTGCCAATCAGCAGTCGGGAAACCGTCGGGGATTCACTTTCCGCTCTTATTGAGGTGCTGACGGAGCGGAGTCAGGTGGCTGATGTGCTGATTGTTAATGGCGGCCTTGGGCCGACCAGTGATGACTTGAGCGCGTTGGCAGCGGCGCGTGCTGCCGGGACGGAACTGATTGAGCATCCAGAATGGATTGCGCGGATGGAGGCTTTCTTTCAAGAGCGCGGCCGCGAGATGTCATCGACTAACCGTAAACAAGCCCATATTCCGGCGAATGCGGAAATGTTGGATAACCCGGTTGGAACTGCCTGCGGTTTCGCTTTACGGCTCAATAAGTGCCTGATGTTTTTCACACCTGGTGTACCGTCAGAATTTAAAGTGATGGTTGAACAGCAGATTATGCCGCGCTTACGTCAACATTTTGATGTGGCAGAGCCACCATTGTGTCTGCGCATGACCACCTTTGGTCGCTCAGAAAGTGATTTGGCACTCGAATTGGACTCACTACCGCTTCCGGACGGCGCGGTGCTTGGTTATCGTTCATCTGCACCTATTATTGAGCTGAAACTCACCGGGCCAGCGTCGCAACAAGCGGCGATGGAAGAGGTTTGGCAACAGGTCAGGGCAGTGGCGGGTGATAGCACGATATTCGAAGGCACGCGCGGTTTACCGGCATTGTTGAGTGAGCAATTGACCCACCGTGGATTATTGTTGGCAGTTAGCGAACAATTTACCGCTGGCTTGCTGCACTGGCAATTACAAAGCGCCGCGGCACCCTTGGCTGGGGGCGAGTTGCTACCGGCCCATTGTCAGGAGTCATTAGCCGAGGTGGCGGGCCGCGCTCAGTCATTATCGATGCTGTGTGGTGCGCAAATGGTGCTGGCGGTAGGGGCCATGCAACATGATTGTCTGAGTGTTGCACTGCATACCCCTGAGGGAACTTTTGCTCAGACGGTGCGTTACCAGGCCAGCCGACATGGTTTGCGCATTCGTCAGGAAAGCAGTGCCATGTTGGCTTTAGATATGTTGCGCCGCTGGTTAAAAGGCAGCCCGATTTGTGGTCAGCACGGTTGGCTGGAAGTGGTTGAGATTTTGTAGTTAGTCGATAACTTCTAATAAGAATATAAAGGCGCAGTTTTAAAATAGCGCCTTTTTTATTAAGCTCATATTATTTATTAGCCTGTTTTTCTGATTGTTATTTGTTTTTGATTTCACTTCCATCTCTTGTTTTATTTTTATATTCACGTTATTTTCAATTTAGTGGCGTTAACAATAGACAACTATTTTCACATATTATATAAGAAATTAATTTAATATTGCTATAGGAATGAATTGATATAGGGATGGTGTTAATGAATAAATTTATTATTGGAGCTTTAATTTTTTTATTTAAAATCATGTTGTTGATTATATCGCCGCTAACCTTCGCTGATAATCGCCCCGGTTTTGTTTGCGGTAAATTTAATGGTCATGTGATGGAAGTACCGGATAGCTATATTATTTACTGGGCAGAGTATGAGGGGGCCAGCGCCTGGGATCCCAATTTTATTTATAATAAAAAAGGTTGTGATGCCAACTTTGTGGTATTGCCGATGATAACCAGCTGGCCGGATATGAAACCCGGCGATCAGAATCTGTGGTATGAGCAGATATTGAGGTTTGAGGGGCTAACAATCAGTGTCAGACCATTTAGACGATCCGATACCGATGTTGCCTTTATGCGCGATGCTTACCTTAGGAAAGATAAGAATAAAGTATTTGATCCGGTTGTTTATATTGAAAATTTAGGGCTGTTTTTTGTCGAGGCAACTGAAAAACTAAACCGAGGTAAGCCACCGGATAAAAATGCCCCTGATTGGCCTTATTGGTTTGATGAGGATGTTAATGGTTATTATTGGTCAGAAGTTAATGGGCAAGTGCCGGTGGTATTTGACTGTGCTTGGCTACCATTGAAAAAAAAATATTACCGATGTGAATCTTATTTTGTGATGCCAGAAATAGGCTCACTGGTTGAGATTACTTTTACCGTGGAAAAATTACCACAATGGAGAGCCATTGTAAGCAGTACCCAGCAGTTTCTTTTATCGCATATTAAACGTTAAGGAAGATAATTATGTTACAGCAAAATAGCAATGCAGGAGAATTACAACTGAATGCCGCCGATCTGGCCTGCGCCAGAGAGTTATTGGCCGCTCATCAGGAGAGTAAGGATCCCAGCCCAATGTATGACTTTTTAGCCAGCAAAGGCGATCGTTATGCCAGGTTGGCGAATGGTGTAGCGAAAGGGGATTCGATCGCCGGTGCCATGGCTATTCACTATTTGGAGAGCGTGGCCGCCAGCCACAATCAACCGATGACAGCGTCACAGCTTAATAATATCCGCTATGATATGGCGCATGGCTATCTTAATACCCAGCAAAAGAGGCTGGACGCAAGCCCCACAGGAATTATCTATGGTGATATCGATCATAAACAAGCAGCATTATTTCATAATGATGTTTTTGGGAAACATGAATTACCCTCCAAGGCCTGGACGCTGGATCCGGTATTTAAGGCTATCGAGCCTAAAATTCGGCCTGCTTATTGGCAGTGGGTGCTGAATGCGGCGGATAATCCCAAAGCAGAATTAATGCTTTCTGTGGATACCTACCAAAAAATGGCGTTGTCTGTGAAAGTGGCCCCTGATGATATTCGGGCATCCTCGCGCGAATGGTTTGACAGAGTCGATTCGCTCTCAGGCTATTGGGCGTTAGCCAAAAGCAGCACCCGCCAACTCTTTAGCACCGAAGAAGAAGCGGCACTGTTTTCAAGCGAGATATGCAATTTTGATATCAATATCAGCCCAACCCCCCAAGCGGTGCAGCGTATTGCCGATGAAGATCAGGCGCGGCACGATGTCACTAACGGCTATCTGGTGAATAAACCCACCCACAGCTTCTCCTTTAGTGATGGCACTTTAGATAACACCGATTTTACCTCGGTGCAGATGGGGGGGTTGGCATCGGGCGGTATTCGCCCGGGGGAAGTGCAACTCGACCCCAATGTGCAGCCCAGCCGTTATTTATCGGATTATTATCTGGAACGACCCAGTTACATACTGCCGGAAAGCGGCTTATTTGATGCCGCCACCCTCAATGGCCTGTCGGCGCAAACCACCGTCAATACCTATGTTGACCCACTGCTGCTGGATTTGAGTGGTCAGGGCGTGAGTATGACCGGCATTGAAGATGGCGTGCTGTTTGATACCGATAACAGTGGCAGCTTAAAGCGCACCGGCTGGACGGGGCCGGATACAGGCATGCTGGTGCTGGATAATGACAGTGGGAAAATTGACAATATCAGCCAGATGTATTCGGAATATTACGGCGGTAGCGCCGGTATTAATGGTCAGCCGGGGGAAAAACGCTATCGGGATGGTTTTGCCGCGCTGGCCAGTGAGGATGCCGATGGCAATGGCGCGATTGATAGATATGATCCTGTCTGGCACAAATTGCGTATTTGGCAGGATGTTTCCCATAACGGCAAGGTCGACGCCGGTGAACTGAAAACGCTGGATGACTGGCGGATTACGCAAATTAAAGTCAACGCCAGTGCGGTCGAAGAACAGGATAGTCACGGCAATCGGATAGTGGCGCGAGCTTTTTTCTCCATCAGAGGCCGCAGACGCGAAGTGCTGGCGGTGAATTTCGCCAGTTCGCCGGTGAGTAATACCATTACTAAACGTGATGCCAGCGGCGCATTTATTCGTTCTGACAGCGGCGAGGTCACCACCACCGCTTATGTTCAACTCACGGATAACAGCAGTGTGCTATCGGCCGACCGGCTGAAAGTTAATAATATTTATGGCGGTCATGGGGATGATTTTTTAATGGCCAGCGCCAAGGGTAGTTGGTTAGTCGGCCGTGGTGGCAGTAATACTTATATGGGCAAGACTGGCGACGATGTATTTGTTATCAGCGCCAGTGATGACACGAACAATATTAAAGGCAGTGGCGGGCGCGATACGGTGCTGATTGTCGGTAAAAAAGGCGTGGCGCTGAATATGGCGCGCAGTGGTATCACTCTGGCTCAAGGGGGGGATGGCGACGATATTATTGTCAGTGGCGGCAATAACAGTGTGTTTATTAAAGCGGGCAGCGGGAATACCACCTTGGTGGGCGGGGGCGGCAATGATGTACTGGTCGGTGGCAGTGGAAAAAACCTGATTGTTGGTGGTAGTGGCAAAGCGGTTATTTATGCAGGATCACAGGGCGATACCATTTATGCCTCAGAGCAAGGCAGTATTATCTATGCCGGTGGTGGTGCGGACAGGATTTACGGCAATGAAGGTCATGATGTTATTGAAGCGGGACACGGCGATGCACAGATTGATGGTGGCGGGGGGATCAATCTGGTGACATTGCATGGCAGCTATGCGGATTACACCATTACTCGCACTGATAGCGGCTTTCAGATAAGGGATAAAGTGGCAGGTCGTGATGGCACTCTGACACTGAAAAATATTCAAAAATTGAATTTTGCCGATATCTCCGCGGTAGATCTAAATACCAATAATATTATTCCAGTCGATGATGTATTGTCGTTGAGTCAACCAGGCAGAACCCTTCATCGGCGCTGGGCGCAGCGCATTCCCGCAGCCAGCTTGCTCGCCAATGATTTACAGTTTAATGACGGAACACCTGGCTACCTATCTGCGGTCGGCGATGCAGTGGGGGGCACGGTCAAGCTTAACGCTCAAAAGGACGTCATATTTACACCTGATAGCACATTCACTGGAGTAATGAGTTTTAAATATGAGGTGAAGAGTGGCAGCGGCGATCCGGCGATTTCTGTGGTTGATTTGTCCACGGGGGAGTCGGCAGGAATGAGGGGGACGGTGACGCTATTAACACCAGATATTCCCCACGATCCTTTTGTTGCCAAACAAATTTATTTAAATGATATCAATGTGATACCTGTATGGCAGGATTATACCGGTAAAGGCATAAGAATAGGGCAATTTGAACCTGGTGGGCCATTTGCCACTGGGCCAGAGATTTTCGATATTCAACACCCTGATTTAGCTGCCAATGTTGACCCCATCTGGCTGGCAACACAAAACAGCGCGGGTACACTACCCACCGATGTTTCCAATCATGCCACTATGGTTGCTGGGGTGATGGCCGCCACCAGAAATGGTGTCGGTGGGGTAGGGGTGGCTTATGATGCGACCTTGGGCGGCCATTACCTGAGCAATAATGGTGCGGATATGACCACTCTGGGTAAAATGTCCAGCTATGATGTGGTTAACCATAGCTGGAGTTCCCAACCTGATTTTGCGCTGAGCCATACCGCCGGTGGGGCGCTTAATCTACCAAACCTCCTCAACACGACACTACATTATGCGGCGGCCAATGGCCGTGGGGGATTAGGCACCGTTATTGTGACTGCGGGCGGGAATCAACGCGAACAGGGGGGCAGCACGCAAGGCTCGCTGATGAGTCATAGTCGTTTTGCTATTCAGGTCGGCGCAATTAATGGGGCAGATGATTTGTCCATCTTAAAAACGCGGACATTACCTTTCTCCAATCCCGGAGCCAGTTTATTAGTTTCAGCCCCCGGTAACCATGTGCTCTCGAGTAGTGTTGAGTTAGAAACGGAGCGCGGGGCGGTCTTTGGTAGTGAATACAGCACCGAACAAGGTACCAGTTTTGCCGCGCCGATGGTCTCCGGTATTGCCGCACTGATGCTGCAAGCCAATCCGAATCTGGGCTATCGCGATGCTCAACAGATCCTCGCCTTGTCGGCTCGTAAGGTGAATGATCCGGCCACCCAGTGGCGCATTAATAATGCCAAAAATTGGAATGGCGGCGGGATGCAGGTAAGCCATGATTATGGTTTTGGTATGGTCGATGCACGGGCGGCAGTGCGTTTGGCAGAAAGTTGGATGAGTAAAAATACCGATGCTAATCAACAAAGTTTGGAAAAAAGTCATTATTACGCTATGTGGAAACGGCTGTATGCTGGGGACGTTGATACCTCATCGATTACTATGACAAGTGGCTTGAATGTTGAACAGGTAGAGGTTGATGTCAGTGCTGCTGTGGGGCGGTTGGGCGATTTGACGGTGAAACTAATTTCGCCGGGTGGCAGCGAGAGTATTTTGTTAGTTCGGGCCGGGAAAAAACCAGCGGTCAACGATACCGATATGGGCAGCGCACTATCCGGTGAATTTAACTATACCTTTATGTCGACACATTCTCGTGGAGAAGATTCTACCGGCCAGTGGAAATTGGTAGTTAAAGATGCCAAAGAGGGTTTACCCATCAAGCTCAATCGCTGGTCACTACGACTCTTTGGTCACAAAACTGGCGCTGATGATGTCTATTTTTATACTGATGAGTTTGCCGCTCAGGTTGCAGAGCAACCTACACGAGCCATCTTAAATGATGCAATTAATGGTGTGGCCGGTGGCCGAAATACGTTGAATGCTGCGGCTATGTCAGGCGCGGTGAAGATCAATTTAGTGACTGGAGAGGCAAACCTTGGCGGGACAACTCTGACGATTAACTCCCCGCAAACGATTCATAATATAGTGAGTGGTGATGGTAACGATGTTTTAACCGCAGGCCGGAATAATAGTTTGCTTGATGGTGGGCGAGGTAGAAATACCCTGGAAGGAGGCGCGGGCAAAGAGATATTTGTGGTGCGTAAACGCCCACAGGGGCATGACCGTATTATTAACTTTGAGGCAGACAAACGTGAGGTCATTAACTTAGTTGGCTTTGCGGAAAAAGGATTCAGCGAATTACGGTTAAAACAACGGCAGGGTGATGTTCAGATCAAACTAGCTGATGGTCAAATAATAACTATCGGAGGCCAACAGGTTGCCGCATTGCAGGCCCATCATTTTAACTTTCAGGATACCTTTACCGCGCCTGCCCACTATGTTGATAGCAGCAAATCAATGGATAACCCCGTACGTAAGGCAACCGATATTTTGCTGAATGGCGGCGGAGGAGGTATCTCTTTACGCACCAATGCTCAGGGTAAAATGGTGGCTTCATTGTCGGGGACTGTCTATCAGCGGGAGAATACAGAACCCAGTACTTTTGTCGTGGTTCCCCAAGAGGAACAATCGGATTATCGCAATACCGTTCGTGGATTTAGGCATGGTATTGATAAAATTGATTTAAGTGCTGTCGGCATTCGTAATTTCACTGAGTTATCTGTAACGAAAAGAAATGCGATGATTATTAATGGATTGGCTCTTGTTCAAGGTGTAGATATTGAGTTTGGCCCGAAGGGTAAAAGTATCAGCTTAATGTATCTGGATGGATTGGATATTGAGCAACTTGATGCTCAGGATTTTATTTTTGCTGACACTGAACCGATGCTGGCGAATGCCCCATTTGTACCAGATAATATTACTCAACTGGTTAATATTATACCTGATTTTGATGGCGCGACCCGAGCATACGAAGGCATCTATCCACAACCTAAACTGCCCCAGTTTGTTTCTCATATTCTAACGGCGAGCAATTATTAATCATATGCCAGCGATTGACTATAGAATTCAGATACCCACTCAGTTGAATGGGTATTTTGACAAGGTTAATGCAGAATATGGAGATGTAAATTACTTCGCCTGCGCACTTCTAACGTCTTTTCCTGCTTCCCAAATCCGGTATTTCACATCAACGCCCTGTGGTACATAAACCACAATTGGCAAGCGGCTGTTATAGCGCTGCATAGCAGCATCACCCAGATTGGCGGCGATAAATTGTGGGCGGCGGGTGTTATCCGGGCAAGCCATCATGGTTGAGGCAGGTTCGGAGATTTTATCCATCACCAAATAGTCAAAGCCCCAGCCAGACAAGGTTCTGGTTTCCAGATTGCCACCGAGCATATGGCGGTTGCAGTCAACTTCAATGGTTTTACCGATCAGCAATTCAACTTTGAAGCGGCTTTCGTCTTCTTGTGGCTCGAGGAAAATGACTTGGCGGCTCATGCCTTTTTCAGCTTGAGGATAAGGCGCAATCTTCTCTAACGGCTGTTGTTGATTAAGTGGCGGCTCGGTAGCGGCAATAGTACTGGCAGAGGCGGCCATTAATAGGCTGGTTATGGCGATTGACAGTTTTTTCATCTTTTGTCCCTATGATTTTAATTCCAGATGCAAAAATATCATCTATTCAACAGGCTGATTATAGGTGAAATCCGATTGGCTGATTTATCTATCTGCTTAAAGCTCGATTTCAATATCGCCCTTTGGCTGACAACAACAGGGCAGGATCTCGCCAGTCTGGATAAATGCCAGCGGCTGCTGTTGATAGCAGACCTCGCCTTTCAGCAAGCGCAGGCGGCAGGAGCCACAATAGCCAGAGCGACATTGGTATTCGATGGCTACCTGATGATATTCAAGCGTTTCTAGCAAGTTACGGCTGTTAGCGGGGCGGTTAAGTCGAGCACCGGTGGTGCTCAACGTCACAATAGATTTCATGGATTACAGCTCGAAATCACTCAGGTCATCAGCACTGACTTCTGAATCAATCTGACCGACCAGATAAGAACTGACTTCAACTTCCTGCGGCGCAACTTGTACGTTATCAGACACTAACCAAGAGTTGATCCACGGAATGGGGTTGGTGCGGGTATTGAATGGTATGCCCAGACCCACGGCTTGCATGCGGATATTGGTAATATATTCCACATATTGGCACAGGATTTCTTTGTTCAGGCCAATCATAGAGCCGTCACGGAACAGATACTCTGCCCACTCTTTCTCTTGTTGTGCGGCCAGAACAAACAGGTCATAGCATTGTTGCTGACATTCTTCAGCAATTTCAGCCATTTCCGGGTCGTCTTCGCCACTGCGCATCAGATTCAGAATATGTTGGGTACCGGTCAGATGCAGGGCTTCGTCGCGGGCAATCATTTTGATGATTTTGGCGTTACCTTCCATCAGTTCGCGCTCGGCAAAGGCAAAGGAGCAGGCGAAGCTGACGTAGAAACGGATGGCTTCCAGCGCATTCACACTCATCAAACACAGATAAAGCTGCTTTTTCAGCTCACGCAGATTCACCACGACGGTTTTACCGTTCACCTGATGGGTGCCTTCCCCCAGCAGATGGTAGTAACTGGTCATCTCAATCAAATCATCATAATAGGCTGAGATATCTTTTGCGCGTTTGAGGATCTCTTCGTTGGTCACGATATCATCAAAAACAATCGACGGATCGTTAACGATATTACGGATGATATGAGTGTAAGAACGTGAGTGAATGGTTTCTGAAAATGACCAGGTTTCAACCCAGGTTTCCAGCTCAGGAATAGAGATAAGCGGCAACAGGGCGACGTTAGGGCTGCGGCCCTGAATGGAGTCCAGCAACGTTTGGTATTTCAGGTTACTGATAAAAATGTGTTTTTCGTGATCTGGCAGGGCGTTGTAATCGATACGATCGCGGGAAACATCAATTTCTTCTGGACGCCAGAAAAACGAGAGTTGTTTCTCAATCAGTTTTTCGAAAATAGCGTGCTTTTGTTGGTCGAAACGTGCCACGTTGACGGATTGACCAAAGAACATCGGTTCGAGTAACTGATTGTTTTTATTTTGCGAAAAAGTGGTATAGGCCATGATTTCCTCAGGGACAGCAAAGGGCAAATGAAGATAGGCCCGTGATGACCCCTTGTGGGATCATCGGGAGGGCCTGAACTCAAAATCAGATCTTACATGCACCGCCTTCACAGTCGTCATCACCCGGCTGACTTTGGATATCTTCCTGCACATCATCAGCACCATCGCGGGTGTTTTGATAGTAAAGGGTTTTTACGCCAAATTTGTAGGTGGTGAGCAAATCTTTCAGCAACTGCTTCATCGGCACTTTGCCTGACGGGAAGCGGGTTGGGTCATAATTGGTGTTAGCTGAAATCGCCTGGTCGACGAATTTCTGCATCAAACCAACCAGTTGCAGATAACCATCGTTATTTGGCATATCCCACAGCAGTTCATAAGCATCTTTCAAGCGTTCATACTCAGGGACAACCTGACGCAGGATACCATCTTTCGAAGCTTTGATACTGACATAGCCGCGTGGTGGTTCAATACCATTGGTGGCATTGGAGATCTGCGAAGATGTCTCGGAAGGCATCAGTGCTGACAGCGTGGAGTTACGCAGGCCGTGAGTTTGAATATCCTTACGCAGCGTTTCCCAATCGTAATGCAAAGGTTCGTCACTGATGGTATCCAAATCTTTCTTATAGGTATCAATCGGCAAAATACCCTGTGAATAGGTGGTTTCGTTGAACCACTGGCAAGCACCTTGTTCACGGGCCAGCGCATTTGAGGCTTTCAGCAAATAGTACTGAATAGCTTCAAAGGTGCGGTGAGTCAGATTGTTGGCGCTGCCATCGGAATAACGAACGCCATTCTTCGCCAGATAATAGGCAAAGTTAATCACACCGATACCCAAGGTACGGCGACCCATAGCACCGCGTTTTGCTGCGGCAATCGGGTAATCTTGATAATCCAGCAATGCATCCAGCGCGCGTACAGCCAGCACTGCCAAGTCTTCTAAATCATCAAGGCTATCAATGGCACCTAAGTTGAACGCCGACAAGGTACAGAGCGCGATTTCACCATTTTCGTCGTTAATGTCATTTAACGGCTTGGTTGGCAAAGCAATTTCCAGACACAGGTTTGACTGGCGCACCGGCGCAATTTTCGGGTCAAACGGGCTGTGGGTGTTGCAGTGATCTACGTTCTGAATATAGATACGACCAGTAGAAGCACGTTCTTGCATCATCAAAGAGAATAACTCAACCGCTTTGACTCGTTGTTTACGGATGCTGTCATCTTGTTCGTATTGAGTATAAAGGCGCTCAAATTCGTCTTGATCGGCGAAGAACGCGTCATACAACCCTGGAACATCGGATGGGCTGAACAGGGTGATATCTTCACCTTTCAGCAAGCGCTGATACATCAGCTTGTTGATTTGCACGCCGTAATCCATATGGCGGACGCGGTTGCCTTCCACCCCACGGTTGTTTTTCAGCACCAGCAGGCTTTCAACTTCCAAATGCCACATCGGGTAGAACAGCGTGGCTGCACCACCACGTACCCCCCCCTGCGAACAGGATTTCACCGCAGTTTGGAAGTGTTTATAGAACGGAATACAACCGGTATGGAAAGCTTCACCGCCGCGAATTGGGCTACCCAGAGCACGAATACGGCCCGCATTGATGCCGATACCGGCGCGTTGTGACACATATTTCACAATGGCGCTGGAAGTGGCATTGATGGAATCCAGGCTGTCACCACACTCGATCAACACGCAAGAACTGAACTGGCGGGTCGGGGTACGGACGCCGGACATAATTGGCGTTGGCAATGAGATCTTAAAGGTAGAGATAGCATCATAGAAACGCTTGATGTAATCCATGCGGGTTTCGCGCGGGTAGTTAGAGAACAAGCAGGCGGAAACCAGAATGTACAGGAATTGGGCACTTTCATAGATCTCGCCGCTGACGCGGTTTTGCACCAAATATTTGCCTTCCAACTGCTTAACAGCAGCATAGGAGAAGTTCATATCGCGCCAATGGTCGATGAAAGTGTCCATCTGTTCGAACTCTTCTGCGGTGTAATCTTCCAGCAGATGTTTATCGTATTTACCCATCTCCACCATTTTCGTCACATGGGCGAATAATTTTGGCGGTTCAAACTGGCCATAGGCTTTTTTGCGCAGATGGAAGATAGCCAGACGTGCGGCCAGATATTGGTAATCTGGTGCATCGCGTGAGATCAAATCTGCGGCAGCTTTGATGATGGTTTCGTGGATATCGGCGGTTTTGATGCCATCATAAAACTGAATGTGTGAACGCAATTCTACTTGAGATACTGAGACGTTATGTAAACCTTCCGCGGCCCAGTCGATGACCCGGTGGATTTTATCCAGATTGATGCGTTCTTTACTGCCATCGCGTTTAGTAACAAGTAGGCTTTGGTTCATGTGTTCGTGACCTTTGTTCCCCTTACTCAGTGTCTATACAGCACAAATTTACGCACTCCATGATTAAGATAATCACTGAGGTCGTAGTGTATTGTTCAGTATGTAAACACAATATATAGGGGGTGGGTGGTGGATAGATAACAAGATAGTGAGTATTGAGACTTTTGGCAAGTGAACAAGATCGCTAAATTGTGTGGATAACTTGGGGGTGAATTGTTACGAAAGGCTCACAGGCTGCGTCATTACTGGGGCTTGCTGCCCGACACTCTGGGGGATAAGATTTTACCGAAAATCTTAAAATCATGATCGTTTGCCGGTTTATTAAACATTAGAAAAAAACAGCATAACTTATCGCTTTTATTGTTCAAAAAGACGCTTTCTGCCTAATTTTCTGATTGACGCGGCATAAAGCGACAAAATGGTGCGCGAAGACACAAAAAATGGATACATTAAGGGCAATTTGCTCCATCAGAGAGCAATCAAGTGACTGGCTCTCTGACAGTAATAATCTGCGCTTTATGCTTCATCCCGTTGAGTGTGCACCATATAATTCACATCAACATTACGGCCCAGCTTGAAATGGTCTGTTATCGGATTGTAATGCAATCCAATAATATGGCGTTCGCGCAGTGGGGTTTGGTCCACCCAACTAATCAGTTCTGACGGGCGGATAAACTTTTTCGCATCATGGGTGCCTTTCGGTACCATCTTCAAGACATATTCCGCACCAACCACGGCCATCAGCCATGATTTGGTATTGCGATTAATGGTCGAAAAGAAAACGTGACCGCCGGGTTTGACCAGTTGTGCGCAGGCGCGAATAACCGATGCAGGGTCAGGGACGTGCTCGAGCATCTCCATACAGGTCACAACATCGTAATACTGCGGGTGTTTTTGCGCGTGGCTTTCGACTGTTTCCTGAACATAATCAAGCTTGGTGCCGGTTTCCAGTGCATGTAATCGAGCCACTTGTAGCGGCTCGTAACCCATATCCAACCCGGTAACCTGCGCACCTTCACGCGCCATGCTTTCAGCTAAAATGCCACCACCGCAACCGACATCCAGCACTTTCTTCTCGAAAATACCGCCAGCGCGCTGCAAAATGTAATCAAGGCGCAGCGGGTTAATACGATGGAGCGGCTTAAATTCACCTTCCAAATCCCACCAGCGGGAGGCAACTGCCTCAAATTTGGCGATTTCTTGTTCATCGACGTTCTGATTAAGGGCGGTGACATCTGCGCACATGATAGAGTTCTCACTGTTTTGCTTCTTTGCGCGGATTATACATAACTCGTTTCGACAAACATCATGCAGTT
This sequence comes from Yersinia sp. 22-579, assembly GCF_030433455.1. Taxonomy (NCBI): domain Bacteria; kingdom Pseudomonadati; phylum Pseudomonadota; class Gammaproteobacteria; order Enterobacterales; family Yersiniaceae; genus Yersinia; species Yersinia sp. 22-579. The sequence continues at coordinate 209,011 of NZ_JAUJTZ010000001.1, forward strand.
TCGCCAAAATCTGCGATTTGTGATATAGTTTCGTACCTTTAAATCCGGTAATTAGTAGAGGGATAGCGGCTCAATGAGCGACCTTGCCAGAGAAATAACACCGGTCAACATCGAGGAAGAGCTGAAAAGCTCCTATCTGGATTATGCGATGTCCGTTATTGTCGGACGTGCGTTACCAGATGTCCGGGATGGACTGAAACCGGTGCACCGTCGCGTACTGTTTGCGATGAATGTACTGGGTAATGACTGGAATAAGCCATACAAAAAATCGGCCCGTGTAGTCGGGGACGTTATCGGTAAATATCACCCGCATGGTGACAGCGCGGTCTACGACACAATTGTGCGTATGGCCCAGCCGTTCTCACTGCGCTATATGCTGGTGGATGGGCAGGGCAACTTCGGTTCCGTTGATGGCGACTCCGCCGCAGCGATGCGTTATACCGAAATCCGTATGTCTAAAATTGCTCACGAATTGTTGGCGGACTTAGAAAAAGATACCGTCGACTTCGTGCCGAACTATGACGGTACGGAGCAAATTCCTGCCGTAATGCCAACCCGAATCCCTAACTTGCTGGTTAACGGCTCGTCAGGTATTGCTGTCGGTATGGCAACCAATATTCCGCCGCATAACCTTTCTGAGGTTATTGATGGCTGTCTGGCCTATATCGAAGATGAAAACATCACCATTGAAGGGTTGATGGAGTACATCCCGGGGCCAGATTTCCCAACTGCTGCGATTATCAATGGTCGCCGTGGTATTGAAGAAGCTTATCGTACTGGCCGTGGCAAGGTGTATATCCGTGCCCGTGCTGAAGTTGAGGCTGACGCTAAAACCGGTCGCGAAACCATTATTGTTCACGAGATCCCGTATCAGGTGAACAAGGCGCGGTTGATAGAAAAAATCGCCGAGCTGGTTAAAGAAAAACGCGTAGAAGGCATCAGTGCGTTGCGTGATGAGTCTGATAAAGACGGCATGCGTATCGTGATTGAAATCAAACGTGATGCTGTCGGGGAAGTGGTTCTGAACAACCTCTACTCTCTGACGCAATTGCAGGTGACTTTCGGTATCAATATGGTGGCTCTGTCTCAAGGGCAGCCTAAATTACTTAACCTGAAAGACATTTTAGTTGCTTTCGTGCGTCACCGCCGTGAAGTGGTGACTCGCCGTACCATTTTTGAACTGCGTAAAGCACGTGACCGCGCACATATCCTTGAAGCGCTGGCTATTGCACTGGCTAACATCGATCCGATTATCGAGTTGATCCGCCGTGCAGCAACACCTGCTGAAGCGAAAGCCGGCTTGATTGCCAGCCCATGGGAGTTAGGCAACGTTGCAGCCATGTTGGAACGTGCCGGTGGTGATGCTGCCCGCCCTGAATGGTTGGAAGCTGAGTTCGGTATCCGTGACGGCAAATATTATCTCACCGAGCAGCAAGCTCAGGCGATTTTGGATCTGCGCTTGCAGAAACTGACCGGCCTGGAGCATGAAAAACTGCTGGATGAGTATAAAGAGCTACTGACCGTCATTGCCGAGCTGATCTTTATTCTGGAAAATCCAGAGCGCTTGATGGAAGTTATCCGCGAAGAGTTAGTTGCTATTAAAGAGCAATATAATGACGCGCGTCGGACTGAAATCACGGCGAATACCTCTGACATCAATATTGAAGATCTGATTAATCAGGAAGATGTGGTTGTGACATTGTCCCATCAGGGCTATGTCAAATACCAACCTCTGTCTGATTACGAAGCTCAGCGTCGTGGTGGTAAAGGTAAATCGGCTGCGCGTATCAAAGAAGAAGACTTCATTGATCGCCTGCTGGTCGCCAACACCCACGATACTATTTTATGCTTCTCCAGCCGTGGCCGTCTCTATTGGATGAAGGTCTATCAGTTGCCGGAAGCCAGTCGTGGCGCGCGTGGTCGTCCGATCGTCAACTTGTTGCCGCTGGAGCCAAATGAGCGTATCACCGCCATCCTGCCGGTGCGGGAATACGAAGAAGGTCGTCACATCTTTATGGCTACCGCTAGCGGCACCGTGAAGAAAACCGCACTGACCGAGTTTAGCCGTCCACGCAGTGCCGGTATTATTGCCGTCAATCTGAATGAAGGCGATGAACTGATTGGTGTCGATCTGACCGATGGCACTAACGAAGTCATGCTGTTCTCTGCATTGGGTAAAGTGGTTCGCTTCCCTGAATCGCAGGTCCGTTCGATGGGCCGTACCGCGACCGGTGTACGCGGTATCAACCTCAATGGCGACGATCGGGTTATTTCTCTTATCATCCCTCGTGGCGATGGCGAAATCCTGACTGTGACTGAAAACGGTTACGGTAAACGTACCGCAGTGGAAGAATATCCAACCAAGTCCCGTGCGACTCAGGGGGTTATCTCCATTAAAGTTAGTGAACGTAATGGTAAGGTTGTTGGGGCGGTACAAGTCGCGCCGACTGACCAAATCATGATGATCACCGATGCCGGTACGCTGGTACGTACCCGCGTATCAGAGGTGAGTGTTGTGGGGCGTAATACCCAGGGTGTGACACTTATCCGTACCGCTGAAGACGAGCATGTCGTTGGCCTGCAACGTGTAGCTGAGCCGGAAGAGGATGATGACATCCTTGAGGGTGAATCATTAGAAGGTGAAGAGGGCAGCGAGGAAGATGCTGCACTGAATGCACCAGAAGATGAAGATGCTGCTGGCGAAGCAGAAGACGATGACAACGCATAATGCGTAAATGAAATAGGAGCCAGCTTACGAGCTGGCTTTTTTATGCTGACTTTTTAATGAGTCATGGGTAGTGTATTCTGTTATTACGCAGCCTGCCCGGCGATGCTTTCATCATGGAATCAGATTGAAATATCTTTCTTCATTTCGCACGACGCTGAAAATCTCCCGTTACCTATTTCGGGTATTGGCGGTCATGTTATGGTCACTTGGCGCACTGCTGACCACTTTTTATATCCTGAACATTCTTAACGAGAAAAAATCAGATATTCGTCAGGAATATAATACTAACTTTGAGCAGGCGCAGAACTACATTAGGCACTCTTCCGACATTATTCGTGATATCAAATATATGTCGGAAAACAGGCTTAATCACAATACTGCGAGCAGTGACATTGCTTCGGGCGCTTTTATCAAAAATAAAGCCACGCCCAAATATTACCCACTCAATTCAGCAGCTGATTGCGCCACACTTAATTCGTCTCGCCATTCATCATTAGATTCTCTCAGTAATCTTATTTTGTATTGGAAAGAGAACTTCGCTGCCGCCTATGATCTTAATCGGATATTTTTTATTGGCAGTGACACCATGTGCATGGTGGACTTCGATATTCGCAATGTTCCGATGGAGCAAGAAAGCTTACTTAAGTCGCTGAGTGAACATATTGCACGGTATCGTGAGGCCAATAATCAGGATAAAGACAGCCCGCTATATTGGGTAGTCCCCGGCGTGCGTCCTGAAATAGGCACCTTATATGTGCTTAGCCCACTTTATGTGGGGAATAAGTTAGAAGCATTAGTTGGCACGGAACAGACTATTCGTCTGGAAGATTTTATCTCCTCCGGCCCGTTGCCCATTGGCGTGACTTTGCTGGATCAAAATAATGAGCCAGTATTACGTCTGGCAACGGGTGAACGCGATGCTTCGATGTTGGATGACTACCCAGATACTCCCTCTTACTTTGGCTATGTGGACGATTATAATTATCTTTTGCTGAAAAAGAATTTACTGCCGTCCCCCCTAAGTATTGCCTATTCCTTGCCGGTCAAAACCATAATAGAGATATTCAAGTTATTAATTTTTAATGCTTTGTTGCTGAATGCTCTTTCTGCGGTGGTCATATTTACCCTGGCCTGGTTGTTTGAGCGAAAAATGTTCCATCCGGCTGAAGATAATGCTTTGCGCTTGGAAGAACATGAGCAATTTAACCGTAAAATTGTGGCCTCTGCTCCGGTGGGTATTTCCATTCTGCGGATCAGTGACGGCACCAATATCCTCAGTAACGAATTAGCACATAACTATATTAACTTGCTGACCAATGAGGATCGTGAACGTATTACGCGCATTATTTGTGAGCAACAGGCGAATTTTGTCGATGTGATGACCAGTAATAACAACAATCTACAAATCAGCTTCGTTCACTCCCGCTACCGTAATGAAGATGTAGCGATTTGTGTGCTGGTAGATGTCAGTTCACGCGTAAAAATGGAAGAGTCATTGCAGGAAATGGCGGCAGCGGCGGAGCAGGCCAGCCAATCAAAATCGATGTTTTTGGCAACGGTTAGTCATGAGCTGCGCACTCCGCTGTATGGCATTATTGGTAACCTCGATTTATTGCAAACCAAAGAATTACCTCACGGTGTTGAGCGTCTGGTGACGGCGATGAACAACTCGTCAGGGTTATTGCTCAAAATTATCAGTGATATTCTCGACTTCTCCAAAATAGAGTCCGAGCAACTGAAAATTGAGCCAAGTGAGTTTTCCACTGTAGAGGTGATAACACATATCACGGCGAACTATTTACCGCTGGTGGTGAAAAAGCGTTTGGGCCTTTACTGCTTTATTGAAGCTGATGTTCCACGGCTGATGTTGGGTGATGCGGTTCGCCTACAACAAGTTATCTCTAACTTACTTAATAACGCGATTAAATTTACTGACACCGGTTGCATCATTTTGCAGGTAAGGGTCCGTGGCTATTACCTGGAGTTCCGCGTGCGCGATACCGGTGTGGGGATAAATTCACGTGAGATAAATCAGCTATTTGATCCGTTCTTCCAGGTGGGAACGGGGGTACAGCGCCATTTCCAAGGAACCGGGTTAGGGTTGGCAATTTGTGAGAAATTGGTCAACCTGATGGACGGCGATGTTGAAGTGATTTCAGAGCTGGGGATGGGCAGCATTTTTGCCATTCGTATTCCTTTGTATCTGAAAGGAGTTCAACATCATGTCCAAAATGCAGTCTTGCCGAAGAGTGAGCGCTGGCAAGGGAAAATACTGTGGCTGGATATCCGTAATGCTCGTCTTGAGAGCTATTTACTCGATCTGTTAAGTCACTTTGGTGCGACTATCCAACGCTATAGCAATGAGCAAACATTGCAGGATCAAGTGCTTATCTGTGATTATTTACCACAAATAAACGCGCCATTATCAACATGGATTCAGCTATCCATTGAACATATTGGTTTACCACAAGAGACTCGTCCAGGTTATTGGTTGCTTAGCACATCCACATTGCTGGAAATTATCCCATTATTGGATCACATATTGTTGGATCAGCGAGTTGTTGAGGACACACCACTGGCGTTGCCTGCACCGAAAACTAATCTGGATGAGAATGCAGATCTGCACATTCTGGTGGTGGATGACCATCCTATCAACCGGCGGTTGTTGGCTGATCAATTGACAGCTTTAGGTTATCGGGTCATTACGGCTAATGATGGGCTGGATGCTCTGGCGGTGTTGAATACAAATAGTGTCGATATTGTGCTAACTGACGTGAATATGCCGAATATGGATGGTTATCGCCTGACTCATCGCCTGCGAGAACTGAATCATAATTTCCCGGTAATTGGTGTTACGGCTAATGCCTTGGCCGAAGGCAAGCAGCGCTGTATTGAAGCGGGTATGGATAACTGTTTATCTAAGCCGGTAACATTGGATACTTTGCGCCAGATGTTGCGATATTATGGCGATAAGGTGCGAAAAACCCGCTAAAGCCTTTGTACTTGAAGCTGCAGGGTTGTTAGCTACACTCGCTCACCCAAATCACTTACTAGCCATTGACCTTAAAATAAGTAAGCTCATTGGGATTTGCTCGTTTGCTGCCTACCTGCAACTCCAATTACTTTGGCTTATGGTGTTGAGCTTGAAGCTGTAGTTTCAAATATGAAGGGGATAATAAACCCGGCGCTGCTGAGCAATGCCGGGTTGGGGAACAGAAATTATTCTTTGTCTTGGCCAATAGTGACAGAGGAGAGGTAGTTTAACAGGGCAATATCATTATCCACGCCCAGTTTCAGCATCGCCGACTTCTTCTGGCTACTGATGGTTTTGATGCTGCGATTTAGTTTTCTGGCAATTTCAGTTACCAGGAAACCTTCAGCAAATAACCGTAAAACTTCACTTTCTTTCGGTGATAAACGTTTGTCACCGTAACCATTAGCGCTGATTTTCTCCAACAGCTTAGCCACACTTTCAGGGGTGAATTTTTTCCCTTTCTGTAATGCTGCCAAAGCCTTAGGTAAATCAGCAGGCGCGCCTTGTTTTAGTACAATCCCATCAATATCCAAGTCCAAAACTGAACTAAGAATAGCAGGGTTATTATTCATCGTTAGTACTATTATGGCTAAATCTGGGTAGTGTCGTTTTATATATTTTATCAATGTGATGCCATCACCGTACTTATCTCCAGGCATGGAGAGGTCAGTAATTAGCACGTTGGCATCGAGTTTAGACAAGTTGTTAATAAGCGCTGTGGAGTCTTCAAACTCCCCGACAACGTTTACCCACTCAATTTGTTCAAGTGACTTTCGGATGCCAAACAACACAATTGGATGGTCATCAGCAATAATTACATTAAGGTTGTTCATGGTTATGGGTTACCTTGCTGCAACAGTCTGGTGACGAAAGAATCAATTTGACTGATGCTATTTTCGATCTTCAACCGATCGCCATCTGCGATATGCTGTTCTAATGTTTCACACAGTTGTTTGCCGATAAGCAAATTCAACATAGCAAATACGCCTTTCAATCGATGTGCGGTCTGCGAAAGCGATATGAAATCACGTTGCTGAAGTTCAGTATACAGTTTCTTCAGATCTACCGGTACTGTCTCAACAAATAAGGAATAATAGTCACTGGATTTTAGTTGTTGCTCGTAAGCATTTATATCATCAGCAGCAATGGATTCAGGCTTTTCAATGTGTTCATCAGATGAAATCTGCTGTTCGATTAATAATAATATTGCATCAATGACTGCACTTCCTAAATTATAATTTACCCGAATATAATTATCCTGCAACTGCTGCATTCCTGGTTCGTCAGATGCAAGTAATAAAGTAAAGTTATCATAGTGTTGTGGGTTGTCAGTCACTGTCACATCATAGTCTCGGCCCGGCAAGCGGTCATCGACGATAATGCAGTTAGCGCCAAATGAATTCAATAATGTTGTGATTATAGAACGCACTTCTTCTGACGTTATATCTAATAATACCGTGACACCATCCAATAATTTCTCTTGTTCCTCCTCCTGCTCATTTTGGATAGCAATCGTAACCCGGATTGTATAACGAGTACCTATATCAACTTTGCTACGAATCTCTAATTGACCGTTTAATTTTTTACATAATTGGTTACATAAAAAGAATGTTAACCCCGAACTGTGATTGTATCTGTCGGCCAATGTTTGGCTGAGGAAAGGGTAATTAAGATTACTGATCTCTTCATCAGAAATGCCCACACCCGTATCGGTAATTTGAATAATCAGTTGTTCCGGGTGTCCAGGCTCATGATCCACATTAAGCGTTATCTTACCGTAAGCAGTCGTGATAACAGAATAATGCAGTAGTAATGAAAGTATTTTACGCAATACTTTTTCATCACCAATGTAATTTTGGTCGAGGCCAACAAGATAATGATTAAACAGAGTTAACCCTTTCTGATTTATCGCTGGCAGCACATCCAGTAGCAGCCCATCAATTAATGCCGACAGGGAGAAACTATGTTGTTCTGGTTGCCAATCCTGAGTTTCTAAACGTGTTAGTAAGGTAATATTATCAATCAGCTCAATGATACTTTCAGATTGTTCTGCCAGTTTGCTCGCTAATTCATGTTGCAACGCCGGGTCAGTAGTATTTTGTAATTCTTTGGCCGTTTGATTGAGGTTATTAATGGGTTGATTCAGTTCAATACCCAGGTTATGGAGCATTAGTTTACGGGCTTGCAGGCTTTTGTCGTATTCACGTCTGGCCTGTTGTAGGCGTTTATTGACCAAAACTTCTTTATCCTGGTCATGGAGCAGGAAAAGATAGGTTTCAGGCGAAAACTTACTGCGGAACATCCTGATTTCGTAAACTTCATTATTCACCGTGCCCTGAATCACCCCGTGGTGCTGTTCTGCCATATGGGCAATTTTTTGCAGGTTAAGGTGAGGCATCAGGTTATCGGCTATCTGATTACTGGCGACTACCGCATTGCTACTGAAATTATAAACCAGTAGCCCTTGTGGCAAGCTGGTAATAATTTCCTGACTCAGTGATTTTTGCGCTTCTAATTGATCAAGGATATCTGTACTTGGGCGAACGAATTGGCGACGAATAAAATAGATCCCCAAAACAGCCAGAGCCAGTAGCAATATATTGGACAAGATTAGCCAGAAGTTATTTCTCAGCAAATCAATGGCCAGCACGGTCACCGGAACACGATAAACAATTTTCAACGACGCGTTGGCCAGTGGCGCTGAAATTTCAACCCAATAGCCATTGAGTGTCACGCTGGCAGCGGCAGTATCCTCCGGTGCCATCCCCTCATTAATCGGTGTTTTATCCGGTTGCAACAGGAAGTTCGAACGCGCCATATTCGGCGGAATTAAGTCATTAATCGGCAAATCAAAGGCAATGACCGTCGCCAGATGACCGGGATGATTAAAGGTGGTTCGAATCGTGAAATAGTAGGCGTTCTGGAAGCGTAATTTCCGCAATGGAGAGAAACTCTCACGCTCATCTAGCGTATTGGCCTGTTGTAGCATTTCTGCTCGCCGAGACTCTGCGGCGGCAGTCAGGTAGCTTTCTTTAAAACGCGAAGTGACTTCCTTTAAGGCCTGAGTGGTGATGAGGGTTAGGCTATTGTCCTGGCCGTTCAGATAATACATTGAGTAGGTATCATTCTGAGCTCCCCAATGGCTGTCGAGATAATCTGACAACTGCAAGGTCATGGCGAGTGTGGCAGGTTCGTGATTACCAAAAATGACGGCGTCAGTTTTTCTGCGCGGTTTTTCAATATAGTAAATATCAGGGCGCAGACGCACTTCTTGGGCAGAAAGAATATTTTTATCAGAGATATTCGGATTATTGGCAAAATCATATATCTGGTAGGTGTGGTAACGATAATCATCGATACGTTGCTGTAAACCGGTGGCAATATAGCTCAATGCGTGTTTTTTTTCTGTCAGGTAAGCATTGGTATAGTTGTAGCCATACAGCCCAACGGTGATGAGCAGTAATACGATAAACAGCCAGAAGCAGCGCGTAATGTTAGCTGAACTGGTAGATAACGAGTTATTTTGCATAACGATAATGCATATCCCTTGGTTAGCGCGTGACGGCTTTGGCACTGGCTGTCACTGTGAGTAACAAGACGGCCACGCAGCCAAAAGCGACCGATAAGTTACTGAGCTGGGCAACAAAACCAATGGCTGCGGGGCCTGCCAGAATACCGGCGTAACCGATAGTGGTTATAGAGGCCACCGCTAAATTGGCTGGCATGACAGTTTGGTTGCCTGCGGCAGTGAACAGGATTGGCACCACATTTGATGCACCCAGCCCCACAAGCATAAAGCCAATAAGGGCGGCGATTGGGCTATCAATGCTTATCGCGATGATAATCCCCACAGCAGCACATAAGCTGCCGCCTAATAATACCTTGTATCGGCCCAATCCGTTGACAATCCGATCACCATTTAACCGGCCCAGCGTCATCGCAATAGCAAATACTGCATAACCCATTCCTGCTTGTGAGGGGTCCATACCGCGCAGTGTGGTGAGGAAAACGGCGCTCCAGTCAAGCATTGAACCTTCAGCCAGGAACATCACAAAACACAAAAAACCGATAAACATCACCCATCCGCGCGGCAGCACAAACAGTGAGCCATCATGAGGCTCTCCGCTGCCCTGTAACAGATTTTTATTGGCGGTGAGTAATAGGATAATCATTAATGCGACGGTAGCAATGATGGCCGTGAGCGGGCTTAGCCCCAGCCACAATAATGCACTGACGCCGCCGGCACCGGCAATCCCCCCCACACTGAACAGCCCGTGGAAACCGGACATCATTGCGCGCCCACTGGCTTTCTCAACAATGACCGCTTGAATATTCATTGCAACATCTATTATGCCCATCGCCGCACCGAAGACCAGCAGCGCCAGCGCCATCGTCACGGGGGTATTCATCAACACCAGCAAGGGGAGGTCGAGGCAGAGCACAGCTCCCGCTAACAAAATCACCGCCCGGCATCCCCATTTTGCTGTGAGCACTCCGGTCAGGGGCATAGCAAGCATCGATCCAACACCAATGCACAATAATAGTAAGCCCAGTGAGGCATCGTTAAGACCTATCCGTTCTTTGGCAAAGGGTACCAGTGGTGCCCAGGCGGCCATTCCCAATCCGGAAATAAAAAATGCGAGCCGAGTCGAGACTTGCTGCGCAACACCGGGCTGCACTGTTAATTGGTGTGTTTTGGCGGTCATGAGGTATGGGATCTGCGATTGATATGAATAATAAATATAGACAGACGTTTCTATCACAAAGCGAAATGCGGGTCGAAGGGATTTATCTGGATTAGTTGAAACTTAACCGCCTTATTTATCGATATGCTGACTTTATTATCGATGTGGTTAATATTTGAGCAATCTACCTCTTTAGTAGAATAATTCAATAAATCTAAACTATGGAAAAATAGTTTCCCCTTCATGTTGCACAAATGTAATAACCATATATTAATTTTAATGCTTATTCCTGTGTATAAATAATTAACATTACTATGGTTTCCTCCTGTGATAGCTAACGTTGATGAAACGATTAAAGCTTAATTTATCATTAGGTTACATTTTTTATTTTAGCGATTTTTATCGAGAAGTAGCCGATACATATTATTTTGATTACTAATGTTTGTAAATTAAATGAAAAATTTAATTGTACAGTTTTAACATTATCTACTTATATTTAAGTAGTCTCAATCAGCTAGCTGTTCGAGATCACATTAAAAAAACAAGATAAACACATATTGCGCTGATTTCTTTGCTGTTATTAACCACACCAGAAACAAGCTTAAACCCTCGGAATTGAGGTGTTTATTTACCCTCCGGCGTCCGACTTATCTGGCCCCCCGATAAGTTCTTACGTGGAGATAGTGACTTGCTTGATTTTTGAGGTTATCCATGGCGAATTCAGCGGTTGGCGCAATTGATATTATTTCGCGGCAAAACGGGGCATTGATTTCAGAGGTTGCGGGAAATCAGTCAGTCGTGGCGCTTAACGGGTTGAGCATCGTGCGAATTCATGGCACGGCAGACAGTGTCGCCAGCTATGAGCGTCAGGGCAATGATCTGATTTTGCACATGAAAGATGGCACCACAGTGCGATATCAGCACTTTTTCACCGCCGACGCTGAAGGAAATTATAGCGAATTGGTGTTTGATGATGGTGTCAATCCGCCGGTGCATGTCACTTTCCCAACCGCTGTGGGAGCCGCTGCTGGCGCTGATGCCATCCTGGTGCCGCAATTGACTGCCATTGATAGTGTCGCGGGACTGGCGCTGGGAGGAAGTGCCAGCTCGGCAGGGCTATTGGCGGGTGCATTAGGCTTTCTGGCGATTGCCGGCGGTATTGGCATTGCCGCATCACACAACAGCAATGGCAGTTCTGGCAGCGGTAATATCGATCCTCCTCCTGTTACTGGCGGCAATCCGCGCCCCGCACCGACATTGACAGTCAACCCATTGACTGGCGATAACCGCCTCAATGGTAGCGAAGTAAATTCCAATCAAACCTTAAGCGGTACAACAACGGGCGTTGCCGCCGGGCAGTTGGTGAATGTCACCATTAATGGCACCACCTATACGGCGAAAGTTCAAGCCGATGGTTCGTGGAGCGTTTTATTACCGGCCGGTGTGCTGCAAGGTTTACATGACGGTAGCTATCCGGTGGTGGTGACGGTGGCCAATGGTAGCGGCCAGACAGCGCAGCAAACTGTCACGCTGGTGGTTGATACTACCGCGCCAACATTGACTCTCTCTCCCGTCGCCGGTGATGGCATTATCAACGCAGCTGAAGCCAAAGCGACAGTTGTTATTGGCGGGACATCATCAGCCATTGGCGCAACCGTCACCGTGGTATTTAACGGGAAAACCTATACCGGCACGGTACAAAGTGATGGGCGCTGGAGTGTGGATGTTCCAGCCAGCGCGTTGGTTGGGTTAAAAGACGGTTCACAGTCGATATCGGCCACAGTGAGCAACAGTGCCGGTAACAGCGCCAGTGCCAGCGGAAGTGTGATGATTGATGCTGATCCTCTTAACTTCCCAGCATTATTCGTCAACTCATTTGCCAGCGACAATCATTTGAATGGTGCTGAGCAGAAAGTCAGCCAGACATTGAGTGGCGCAACCACCCATGTTGAAGCTGGCAGATTAGTGCTTATCACGCTGAATAATAAGACTTATAGCGCGACGGTTGGGGCGGATGGCAAATGGAGTACTCAGATACCGCCAGCTGATTTGGCGATGCTCGCCAATGGGTCTGCCACTGTCCATGTTGAAGTCACCAATGCTGCGGGCAATCCGGCTAGCAAAGATAGCGTTTTCACTGTCGATAATACTCAAGGCGGTTTAGGGATCAACCCGGTCTCCGGCGATAACCTGATCAATGCCAATGAAGCGCAGACTGATCTCACCGTCACCGGTACATCGGCAGGGCTGGCGGTGAATACGGCAGTGAAGGTCACATTAAATGGTGTCACTTATAACGGCACTGTGGATGCCAATGGCAACTGGAGTGTGCTAATCCCGAAAGGAGATTTAGGTAAACTGACCGATGGCCCGATCACCTTAACGGTGGAAGCCGCCGGGTTACCAGACGCCACCTTGCCACTGGGGATTTATATCAATAATTTGCCAGCGGCGACATTCAGCACGCCTTTTGGTGATGGAAATCTCAATGGTACCGAGGCGAAGATCGACCAAACACTCCAGGGTTCAACGGGGGTGAATGGGGCGGGTCAGACGGTGACGGTGAGCTTTAATGGCGTGACGTATCACCCGGTGGTGGCGCTGGATGGCAGTTGGTCGCTGGTTTTCCCTTCCGCTATCTTACAGATGCTGGGGCAAGGTAATACTCCGCTGCTGGTGACCGTCAGTGATATAGCAGGTAATAGCAAAAGTCAGCTACTGACAGTGAATGTAGATACTCAGGCCCCGACACTGACGGTCAATCCCGTTGCGGGTGACGGCACCATTAATGCCATTGAAGCTGCCGCGCCGATAACCCTCAGTGGTCGTAGTTCTGAGATTGGCGCGACAGTCGTCATTACTTACGAAGGGAAAACTTATCAGGCAATTGTCCAGACCGACGGTTCCTGGCATGTCGATATCCCTGCTGGTGCATTAACGGGGATTGCTGATGGCAGCCACCCGTTAACGGCGACGGTAATGGATGCGGCGGGTAACATCACCAACGTCACCTCGAATGTGACGTTAGACGCCAATCCGGTCAATCTGCCCACCTTATCTATCAATACCTTTGCGGGTAACAATATTCTCGATGCTGCCGAACAGCGCGTTGATCAAATAGTCAGTGGTACCACCACCCAAGTAGAGTCAGGCCGTGTGGTCACTATCTTGCTGAACGGTAAAACCTACCAGGCCACGGTGGGTGCTGATGGGAGCTGGAGTGTCAAAGTCAGTGCCGCTGATCTGGCTCTGCTGGTCAATGGCAATGCCAGCATCACCGCAACCGTCGCGGATGCCAGCGGCAATAGCACCACTGAAACTCATAATATTACTGTTAATGATAAGTTGACCGGGCTGGGTATCAATCCGGTGACGGGCGACAACCTGATTAATGCGGCTGAAGCAGCGGCAGGCGTGACGGTCAGCGGCACATCATTCAATGTGAATGCCGGGCAAACAATCACCCTGACATTAAATGGTAAAATCTATACTGCGCAGGTGGGGGCGGATGGGCGCTGGAGTGCCCAGATTCCAGCGGCTGATCTGGCTCAACTCGCGGATGGCAGCGCGGTATTAACCGCCAGTACCACCGATGCTGGCGGCAATCCGATTAACAGCTCGGCAAATTTGGGCATTTATACCCATACGCTACCTACCGCCAGCCTGGCTCCACCTTTTGGCGACGGCACACTCAACAGTACGGAAGCGGCACTCGGTCAGACATTAACCGGCAGCACCGGTGTGACTGGCAATGGTCAGAAGGTGAGTGTGACCCTTGGTGGGGTGACCTATGCCGCCACGGTTGCCGCAGACGGCAGTTGGTCATTACAACTCCCAGCCAATGCATTGCAAGGATTGGGGCAAGGCAACCAGTCGCTGGCGATTACTGCCAGTGATGCGGCCGGTAACAGCAATACACTCAACACTCAATTCAAAGTGGATACTCAAGCCCCCACGTTAACTGTTGCTCCGATTGCAACAGATAACATTATCAATGGCACAGAGGCCGCCGCCAGCATCACTGTTCGGGGTACCAGCTCGGAAATCGGTGCCATTGTGAAAGTGAGTATCGGCGGGCAACTCTACTCCGGCGCGGTGCAGCCTGATGGTAGCTGGAGTGTCACTATTCCGGCCGGTGCGCTGTCATCGCTGGGTGATGGGCGTTATGTCGTGAGCACGCAAGTTCAGGATGCGGCCGGTAACAGCACCACCGTGACACAAGATGTCATGCTGGATGCCGATCCACGTAATTTCCCGACACTGTCTATTAATGCCTTTGCGGATAACAATATCCTGGATGGTGCTGAACAGAAAGTGAGTCAGACCGTCAGTGGCAGTACCACCGGCATTGAGGCCGGGCGAACGATTACGATATCCCTTAATGGGAAAACCTACAGCGCAACTGTGGATTCTGCCGGTAAATGGAGTACAACCATTCCCGCCGGTGATTTGGCATTACTGACCAATGGTACGACCAATATTACCGCGACAGTCAGTGATGTGAATGGCAATGCCGCCAATGGTAGCCACACTATTATTGTCAACAATACTCAAAGCGGGATTGGTATCAGCCCACTGACTGGTGACAACCTGATCAACGCGCAGGAAGCGGCGGCAGGTATCACGGTGAACGGCACCTCCAGTAATTTGAATGCCAACCAGACCATTACGGTGACGCTAAATGGCAAAACCTACACTACCACTACCGGATCGAATGGGAATTGGAGTCTGGCATTGCCCGCCGGTGATTTGGCCTTGTTGGCCGATGGCAAAACCACACTGACTGCTACCGCGACGGATAGCGCCGGGAACACGGTATCCACCAGCAGCGAACTTGGGGTTTATATCCATAGTCTGCCGGCGGTTGTGACCAACCTCCCCTTTGGTGATGGCACCCTCAACCAAACCGAGGCCGGTATCAGCCAAAGCTTAAATGGCACCACCGGTGTGACGGGCGCAGGGCAGTCGGTGACGGTGACTGTCGGGGGCAAAACCTATCAGGCCGCGGTGGGTAATGACGGCCAGTGGTCATTAACATTGCCACCGAGCGTGTTGCAAGGGCTGGCACAGGGCGGGCAGTCAATTAAGGTGCAAGTTACCGATGCTGCGGGGAATACCAATAGCGCCACCACCGCCATTTCGGTTGATACGTTGCCGCCTGAATTATCGGTGGGGAAAATTGCCGTTGATGGCGTCATAAATGCCACTGAAGCGGCAGCCAACATCCCGGTATTTGGTACTTCTAATGAAGTGGGCGCTTTAGTTAATGTGGTGATAAATGGCCAAACTTACAGCACCAAAGTGAGCAATAGCGGCAGTTGGAGTGTCGATATCCCGGCTAATACCCTCAACTTGTTGGCCGATGGCAGCTATCCCATCACCATTTCAATTCAGGATAGTGCTGGCAATACCACTACCGTGACTGAGAATATCAAGCTGGTCACCCAGTCGGTTCCGAACCCAACACTGACTACGCCGTTTGCTGATGGTTATCTCAATGCCACAGAAGTCACCTCCAGCCAAACATTAAGCGGTAGCACCGGCGTGAGTGGCGCGGGGCAACAGGTGGTGGTGACAGTGGGCGGGGTGGTCCATACGCTGGTGGCGGATAGTCAGGGTAACTGGCAATTAACCCTGCAACCGTCGGAATTGCAAAATCTGCCCAATGGCAATCTGGTGATTTCAGTTACCGCGACCGACAGTGCAGGCAATAGCAACAGTTACACTGGTAGCGCGACGGTGGATAAAATTGCCCCCGCGCTGGTGGTTAACCCTATCAGTAATGACAATATCATCAATGCCATTGAGGCCCTGAGTACCGTCAATATCACGGGTAATGCGCCGCAATCTGAGGCGGGGCGAACAGTGTCGGTGCAGCTAAACGGGGTGACTTACAGCAGTTTGGTTCAACCGGATGGCACCTGGAGTATTCCGCTGAGTAACAGCGTGCTGCAAGGGCTGGCGGATGGTAACTATCCGGTGCGGGTGACTATCAGTGATAGCGCCGGTAACCAAACCACAGTCGACCGCACGCTAACCATCGATGCCTCGCCGGTTAATCTCCCAACGGTCACGATTAGCAGCGTCTCGGGTGATAACTTCATTAGTCGTGTTGAGTCCACCAAAGATGTGTTGATCAATGGGGTGTCCAGCCATGTAGAGGCTGGGCGCACCGTCAGTGTGATGCTCAATGGCAAAACCTACAGCGGCACGGTGCAAAGTGACGGCAACTGGCAAGTGACGGTTCCGGCCGCCGATGTCAGTAAGTTACCGGAAGGGGCCTTAACTGCGCAGGCGACCGTGACCGATGTGGCGGGGAACCCGGCGAGTGATACTCATCAGGTCACAGTCATTGCCTCTCTGGCAGACCAACCTGTCTTGACAGTCTCCACGGTCACCAGTGATGACATCATCAATTATCAGGAAAGCCAGTCAGCACTGACCATCAGTGGCAATAGTCAGCGAGTACAAGCAGGGCAAACCGTGACCGTTAGTTTACACAGCAAGAATTATCAAGGCGTGGTTCAGGCTGATGGCAGTTGGAGTGTGTCGGTTCCGGCGGGTGATGTACAGGCGCTGCCACAAGGCAATAATGTCATCAATGCCACCGTTAATGATGTGGCGCAAAACCCTGCCAGCTCGACCCATAATGTCACAGTCGATACTCAGGCTCCGCTACTGACTGTTGATGTACAAACCAATCTCGACAATGTATTGAATCTGGCCGATGCCTTGCTGGGGCTAGTGGTGAAGGGCACTTGCGCCGGTGAGTCCGGACTCACCGTCACCGTGACGCTAAATGGTCATAATTATAAGACGCAGGTACAAAGTGATGGCAGTTGGCGCCTGACCATACCTTCCGCTGATCTGTTGCTGTTAGGGGATGGCCCATTAGCGGGTGGCGTGAAGGTCAGTGTGACCGATGCCGCCGGTAATGAAAGCCACGATATTACTAACCTCAATGTGGCCATCAATGCTCTGCCGACACTGACTTTAGCGCCGCTGTTTGGCGATAACGTATTAAGTGTCGGTGAGATAAGTGCCAATGCCACTCTGACCGGCAGCTGTAGCAACTTAGCGGTCGGTACTGCGGTGGTGGTGTCAATTAATGGTAAAAATTATAGCGGCAGTGTGACTTCGAATGGTGTCTGGTCGGTCAATATCAGTGCCGCAGCTCTGCAAAGCTTGAACGACGGTATGACCAAAGTGACGGTGAGTGCCACGGATGCGGATTCGGGTAACAAAGCCTCGGCTAGCGCCGATCTGGATATCTTAATTCATAATGTGCCGAACATTACCCTGCCAGCATTGCCGTTTGGTGATGGTTATCTGAACAAGTTAGAGGCCGCCGCCAGCCAAATTCTGACTGGCAATACCGGAGCGACCGGCAGCGGGCAGACCATTACCTTGAAAATTGATGGGGTGACCTATCCTGCCACGGTGGCCTTGGATGGTACCTGGATCTGTGCGCTACCGGCGGGGGCATTAAATGGTTTAACTGATGGCTCGCACACTATTTCCATCACCGTGACTGACCGGGTAGGTAACAGTGATACCGAGTCAGTGACCTTCAATTCTGCATTGAACATTAGCCCTGCACCGACCTTTGACGCCGGGCCAATTATTGGTGGCATTCTCAATGCGGCTGAAGCGGCGGCGGGCGGGCAATTAACCGGCAACACCGGGATTGTCGGCGATAAGTTGCAACAGGTCACCGTGACCATCAATGGCACCGGTTATGCGGCGACGGTGACCGCAGACGGAAAATGGACATTAACCTTGTCACCCGATGTACTGCAAGCCTTACCCGAGGGGACCTGGGATGTTACGGTCACCGCCAAAGATGCCGCCGGTAATAGCGGTTCACTGACCAGTCAGGTTGAAGTGCTGACTCACAATTTACCCCATCCGACACTGGTATTACCGTTTGGTGATGGGGTGCTCAATCATGCTGAGGCATTGCTGGGTCAGACATTGAGTGGTAGCACCGGCGTAACCGGCGTCGGTCAACAAGTGGCTATCTCAATAGATGGCAAATTGGTACAAACCATTACGGCAAACACTGATGGCAGTTGGTCATTACCGCTACTGACCGGATTACTCGCCGGGCTGGCAAATGGGCCACATACCATTGGGATAAAAGTCACGGACCGTGGTGGTAATGAAGTCACTATTTCACCCGAGATTACATTTACCTCACAACAGCAGGTGCCAACGCCATCTATCGATACGCTTTCCTTCGGTGCCAGTATCAATATTGCCGAAGCCGCACTGGCGACCACTATCAGCGGTAAAACCGGGATAACCGGCAATAATCAAAATGTGCAGTTGAAGATTGATGTGGGGGGTATCAGCTATAGCGGAGTGGTCGATGCTAACACCGGTAACTGGACGGTGACTATTCCCGCCGGATCCTTAAATGGCCTGACCAATGGGCAGCATCAAATTAATGTCACTGTGACTGACTCCGCCGGTAACAGCAGCAGCCAGTCAGCCAATTTTGACAGCTTCCTGACACTGCCCGCACCCACCATTAGCACCCCTCTGTTTGGTGCGACCTTGAATCTGGCTGAGGCCGGAACCGATCAATTACTGACCGGCACCACCGGCCTGCTTAACACGGTGCAAACCGTGAAAGTGACAATAAATGGAGTGGTGTATAACGCCAATGTCAATATCGCCACCGGAGCGTGGGACGTCACTGTACCGACGGCTGATTTAAAACAGATCCCTGATGGCGCACAGCAACCGATCAGAGTGGATGTCACTGATGGCGGCGGTAATAGCGGCAGCAATTCACTCAATATCGGCGTCGTGACCCATAACTTACCGACCGTCACCGTCGATGCGCCGTTATTTGGCGCGGAGCTGGACTTTGCTGAAAGCAAAATCCCCCAACTGTTGAGTGGCTCCACCACTAATATAGCGCAGGGAAGTCTGGTCAATATTAGCTTCGGTACCCTCAATCTCACCGCAATTGTGGGGGCAGATGGTAAATGGAGCGCGCTGGTAAACAGTGCTCAATTGGGCACTTTGAGCGGCTCTGCTGCCATCAGCGCCACGGTGACCGACAGCGCTGGTAACGAGGGCCATACCACTAATCCAATCAATGTTAACGTTAATCTCAGCCCACCAGCGGTAGTGCTGACCATTAATCCCATCGCCACTGACAATATTATCAATGCTACTGATGATCCCTTGAATATAACTATTAGCGGTAAGGTCACGGGGGCGGGAGCATTGGGCGGCACAGTGCTAGTGAATATTAATGGTATTCCACTGATTGCCCCGATTGTTTTCGGCGCAGATGGTAACTGGTCGGTGACATTACCGAAGCTCAGCTTCCCCGATGGCAATTATCAGATAACGGCCAGCGTAGTGGGGGGCACAGCCTCTGAACAGGTCGGATTGCTGGTTGACCGTTCGCCGCCGACCTTGACGCTTTCGCCTTTTGCCGACAATAACATCCTGGATGCTCTTGAATCCAAATCGCCACAGTTAGTGAGTGGTGTGGCTTCAACCGATGATATTGGGCGCACCGTGACCGTGACGCTAAACGGTAAAAACTATTCGGCCCTGATTGGGGCGCAGGGTCAGTGGAGTGTCAGCATCCCAACCGCTGATCTACAGGTGCTGGCGCAAGGCTCTCATACTCTGAAAGTGACACTGACTGATCTGGCGGGTAATCCTGCCGAGAAAACGGCCACCATCGTCGTTGATACTATCCCGGCGCTTATCACACTGGATGTCGCGGCACCGATTCTTAACAGTAATGTACTTGGCTCAATACTCTCCGGCACCGCTTTGGGGGCGGAGGGTAAAACCTTAACCCTCACCTTGGGCAGCACCATACTCACCACTGTTGTCGGTAATGATGGTAAATGGAGCATTACTGTTTTGCCGGGCAATTTGAGCGGAATTGTGGATGGCCCGCTGGTGGCGGGATTGAGTGTGACCGATACCGCCGGTAACCCTAGCAGCAGTAATGTCACGGTGAATGTGGCGCTCAATCCGGCATTGGCACTGACAGTCGACCCGCTGTTCAATGGCGGCTATCTCAATGCTATCGGTGCGTTGGTCGATCAAACCTTGTCCGGCACCGTATTGAATGCCGGTTTGGGGGCCAAAGTGAAGGTCACCATTAATGGGCACGAACAGATTGCTGAGGTGGGGGCTAATGGTAAATGGACACTGACTCTCCCCGCTGGCGATTTAAGTCAATTGGCAGATGGCGCGTTAACACTGAACATCAGCGTAACCGATGCTAATAACAACGTGGTGCAGCTCCTTCCCGCACCGGTGCTCAATGTGTTGACGCATAACTTACCGACCTTCGGCGCGCTGGACCCACTGTTTGGTGGCGATGGCATCCTGAATGGTGTGGAGTCTGCACTGACTCAGACGCTGGGTGGGGTGATTAATAATGTCGCCGCGGGGGCGACAGTGACTGTCACCATCGGCACTCAAGTGTTGACCACCCAAGTACAGGCTGGTGGGGTGTGGCATGTTGATTTGCTGCCTTCACTATTAGGTGGATTACAGGATGGCAGCTTGCAAGTGGGCATTTCGGTGAAAGATGTCGCCGGGAATATCGTCAATACCCAAGTGGGGATTACGGTGTTAACCCACGATCTACCACTGGTCACCCTGAACCCTATCTTTGGTGATGGTATCCTGAATGCGGCTGATTTGCTGTTAAATCAGACTATTAGCGGAACAGTTAACAATATGCCAGCAGGCGCGGAAGTCACCATCAAGCTGGGTACGGCGCTGCTAAAAGCCATTATCGGTGCTGATGGCTCATTCACTGTGCCGGTTGATAGCCTGACATTGAATGGATTGCTGGCTGGTTCACTCAATGTCACCGCCTCGGTGACCGACTCTGCGGGGAATACCAATACAGCAACCCGCCCATTGCTGGTGGATGTCACCCTGCCGGTCATTTCGCTGAATCCTGTTTTTGACGACGGTAAGCTCAGCCTGGCGGATACCGCCATTGCGCAAATCATCGGCGGTACGGTCAGCGGGGTGGAGGCGGGGACTCAGGTGAAAGTTACGCTAGGGGGGAAAACCTTCTTTGGCACCACCACGGCAAACGGCAGTTTCACCATTGCGGTTCAACCAACGGATTTAACCGCATTATTGAATGGCAATCTGACCGTAGGAGTGTCGGTGACCGATTCCGCCGGTAACACTGGAACAACCTCCGGCAGCGTCAATGTCATTATTAATAATGTGCCTAAGTTGATTTTAAATCCGATTTTTGGCGACGGGCTATTGAGTATTGACGATAGCAAAGCGACGCAAATCATCAGCGGGACGGTGGTTAATGGCACTGTGGGGGCGCAGGTGCTGGTGCAAGTTGGCAGCAATCAACTGACAGCAATCGTCGGCACGGGTGGTGGCTGGAGTGTTCAGGTTCCGAGCAATATATTGAACGGATTGTTGGATGGTAGCCAAACCATCAGCGCATCCTTGGTGGACAGTGCCGGAAATGCCACCAGCGACAATGGATTGGTCAATGTGTTGATTCATGCCCAGCCGACACTGTCTGTTAATCCTATTTTTGGTGATGGCATCCTCAGTGTGGCGGATTTGCTGGTAGCGCAAACTATCAGCGGCACCACCACCAATGTGGCGCTGGGAACTCAAATCAATGTGGTTCTCAATGGCAAACCCTACACCGCGACGGTGGGGGCGGGGGGCAATTGGAGTGTGCTTATCCAGCCGGTGGATTTAAAAACGCTGGTGACCGATGGCCCACTGACAGTGAATGTTTCGCTGCAAGATGCAGTGGGCAACCAGGCCAACACTTCTGGCGCGTTGAGTGTCATCGCCAATGCGCTGCCAACCCTGTCACTGGACCCTGTTTTTGGTGACGGTCTGCTCAATGCTGCTGATGCACTGTTAACCCAAACCATCAGCGGTCACAGTACCTCTGCTGCCGGAGCCAATGTGACGGTGAAAGTGGGTAATCTCACCTTGAATACCATCGTCAAAGCCGATGGTAGTTGGAGCATTGCGGTGCCGCCATCGGCGCTGGCAGGCCTGCTGGATGGCAGCTTTACCGCCAGCGCCAACCTGACCAATGCCGCCGGACACAGTGCCAGCGCTACAGCACCGGTCACGGTTGGCATAAGTTTGCCGACCTTAACACTGAACCCATTCTTTGCTTCAGATAGCTATCTCAGTGGGGCTGAATCGACCACGGCCCAAGTGATTTCTGGCACCAGCACCCACGCCGCTGGCTCGCAAATCACCGTGACTGTGGGTGGTGCGGTCTTGACTGGCATTATTGGTAGTGATGGCCACTGGAGTGTGCCGATTACGCCTTCGGCCTTGACCGGTTTGTTAGACGGTTCCGCTAAAATTGGTGTGTCAGTCACTGATGCCGTGGGCAACCATGTCGCTGTTAACACTGATTTTACTGTGAAAACTCATGCGTTACCTTTGCTAGGGGTGGATGCATTGGGTAATGTCGGCAACTTACTGCAACTGCCAACCAATGGCCTGATTGTTTCTGGTTCCAGCTTAAATGTGCTGGCCAATACCAAAGTTAAAGTGACGCTACTGGGTCAAACCTTAGAAGGCACCGTCGACAGTAGTGGTCACTGGAGTGTGCAGTTCTTTGGCTCTTTCCTCAAAGCGCTGAATGTTGTCAGCATCTTAACCACCCCGGTAGCGGTATCGGTCACCGATGAAGCTGGTAACTACAAAGCCATATCGGTTGGCCTGCTCTCCGGCTCTGGTATCCAATTGTTGTCAGCCGATCATGATATTCAGGCCACCAGCATGATGGTTACCCATGACACGGATACCTCTCATTTAGTCGAACCACTGGCACAACCTATCGACAGCATTCTGACCACCACGGTGACGGAGGGCGGCTATACCATCGGTGGTGTTACGCTGAATCTGGCTGATGGCGTAGTGATGTCCGGCGAGGCGCTTACTGGCAGCAGTGGTGCCGATGTTTTCACTGTTAACTCGTTGAACTTCAACCATATAGATGGTGGCTTGGGCATGGATACCTTGCTGCTGGGTGGGGTGAATCAAACATTGGATCTGACCCATTTAGGCCTGAAGGTGGAGCATATCGAAATCATTGATTTAGGTCAGAGCGGCAGCAACAGTATCCGGCTTGATTTACAGGATGCGCTCACGCTAACCGACAAGCCAGAGGATGATTTGTTGATTAAGGGCGCACAAGGCGGACAAGTCACGCTCAGTAATACCCCGGATGGGGTGTGGAGCAGCGTGGGTCAACGCAGCATTGATGGACAGGCATTCGATGTCTATCACAACTCATCGCTAGACAGCAGTAACACATTGGGAGATGTGTTGATTCAGCACGGTTTGCAGGTGCATTTGGTGTGAAATCACCGGCTCGGATAAGAGCAAAAAGACCATAAAAATGATCGGCACAGGAGTATGTCGGCGATGAAAAAAACAACTGGGTATTTTGCTAGCCGGAGTCTCTCCGGCGCATGGTGGATGATAACGGTGTTATCGGTGATGGGGCCGCCTTCAGTACAGGCGGCTGACTCTACGACGGCACCGGCTTTTAACTGGCAAGCTGCGCCGAGCGAAGAGCAACTGGCAGAGCTGAGTTTGCGCGAGGCTATCTTGCGTGCTTTCGCCCGTAATCCACAGATTGCACAGGCGGCGGCGCAGATAAGAGTGGGAAAAGGGGATTTAGAGGTTGCCGAAAGTGGTTGGTATCCACAGATTTCTTTGCAAGGAACCACGGGGAAATCACATCAAACTGACTCAGCGGGCAGCTTGAATAGTAATGCGTCAGCCGGAATCCAACTGAGCCAATTGCTGTATGACTTTGGCAAAACCGGCGGCAGTATCGATGAGCAGGCCTCTTTGTCGGAGGCCTATCGCTATGACCTGTTCAACACCATGACTGCGGTGGGGCTGAGTACGGTTCAGGCTTATTTACAAGTCAAACGCTATCAGGCGTTAAGTGTGGTGGCGCGTAACAATATTGCCTCTCTGGAGAAAGTCAAACAAACCGCCCAACTGAGAGCTGATGCTGGCCTCAGTTCGCAATCTGATGTGCTGCAAGCTGAAACCCGCATCGCCGGTATGGTGGCGACGCTGGAACAATATCGGGCGCAGCAACGTTCGGCTCAGGCGCAACTCACGGTGCTGACTGGCGTGGTGTCCGATAACCTGCCGGATCTGCCCAAAGATCTGCTCAAACAAAAAGTCACTCTGAATGCCATTCCTTATGACGCCAGCAGCGCGGTGCGCAGTGCCGAGGCCAAACAACAGGCCGCGATGCAGCGGGTGCGGCAAAGTCAGGCGCAGCACTGGCCCACCTTAAAAATCCAGGCGGGTAGAACACGTTACGAAAATGAATCACGCTCTTATTGGGATGATCAGGTGCAACTGGCGGTTGAAGCGCCGGTTTATCAAGGGGGAGCGGTCAGTGCCAAAGTCAGGGCTGCTGAGGGTATGCGCGCTGCGGCGCAAGCTGAAGTGGAAAAAGCCAAGCTGGATGTGAATCAAAAAGCAGCCACGGCTTATGCCGACATGATTGGTGCCATACAGCGCCAACAGGCAGGCGAGCAGCAACTGCAAAGTGCCGTGCACACCCGCAGTGTCTATCAGGATGAATATAAGTTAAGCAAACGCAGCCTGAATGACTTGCTGAGTGTGGAGCAGGATGTGTTACAAGCCGACTCGATGCGGCTGATGGCGCTGTATGACGGCTGGGACGCCACTGCGCGCTATGCCTCCGCCGTCGATAATTTGGTGGATATGTTGGGAATTGACCGGGTTGCTCAGAGTGGTGAAAGGTTACCCACTCTCTAATACCCGTCATTCTTCAAGCCGCATGTGCGTTGGCTGCCTTCGCGCACCCCAGTCACTTACTTATGTAAGTTCCAGGGGATTTACTCAGTTGCCGCCTTCCTGCAACTCGAATTATTTAGGGTATGACAGGCCGCTTTACCGCCGGAAAAATTATAGCCCACAAGGCAGGGGTAACATGACAATGCAATCTACGCCAACAGAGGTCTGGATAACAGCAATGGCGAGAGTGGCCAGCCGTTATGGTAAACCCGCTGATATGAACTTTTTGGCCCAGCAAATGCGCTGGTTTGAGCAATTAAGTGGCTTACGTCAATTGGAACGACTCAGTGGTTTGCTGGGCTTGCAGACCAACGTGATGCCGCTGAAAAAAGTCCGCTGGCGCAATGAATTACTGCCGGTATTACTGGAGTTAGAACCCGGCAGTGTGGCGGTGTTGGAACACATCAATGACGACGGGTTGGTGAGCTATTGGCTCAGTGATGGCGGCGATGTGGTACGTGAAACCAGCCTGGAAGAGTTAGTGGCGCGCAGCCAGGGGCGGGTGGTCATGGTCGGGGTTGCCAACCGTGGTCGCGATAGCCGCATTGATGAATTTATCAGGCCTTACCAGCAGCACTGGTTCTGGCAGAATTTTCGCGGTGCCGGGCGCAAAATTGCGGAAATCTCACTCGCTTCGGTGCTGGGTAATGTGCTGGCGCTGGGTGGGATCCTGTTTTCAATGCAGGTTTATGATCGGGTGATCCCGGCGCAATCCTACGCCACATTATGGGTCCTGTTTTTTGGTGTTTTGCTCGCCGCATTTATGGAATATATCATCCGGCTGACTCGCACTCAGATCTCTGATTTGATGGGTAAAAAAATCGACCTTAATGTGTCGTCGATGCTATTTGTGCGGGCGATGGCCATCAAGAATGAAGCACGCCCTAAATCGACGGGATCCTTTATTTCCCAGTTGCGTGAAATCGATCAGGTGCGTGAACTGCTGACTTCCACCACGGTAGGGGCGGCGGCAGATATGCCGTTTGTCCTGCTGTTTCTGGCGATCATGGCCTTTATCGGTGGCCCGCTGGTGGTCATTCCGCTTTTAGCTATTCCACTCATTGTTATCCCCGGTTTATTGATTCAATTCCCGATGGCGAAACTGGCGAAAGAGGGCATGCGGGAAGGAGCACTGCGCAATGCCATTTTGGTCGAAACCATTGAAGGTATTGAAGATATTAAAGCTTTACAGGCCGAACCTTATTTCCAGCGCCAATGGGAGCAAACCCACGAGGTGAGTGCTGCTGTCGGGATGAAACAGCGGCTATGGGGAGCGCGCCTGACCGGGTGGGCATCGACTGTATCGCAATTAACTTATGCCGGAATGTTGGTTTTTGGCACTTATCTGGTACTGGCTGGTGAGATAACCACCGGTACGTTGGTCGCCAGCAGCTTGCTCTCTTCCAGAACTATCGCGCCATTAATGCAACTGACCATGGTTTTCTCGCGCTGGCAGCATGCAAAAAGTGCCATGACCGGCCTGAATGAACTGCTTAAAAAACCGTTAGATCGCCCCGAGGAGGGGGAGTTGGCGCATTGCCCAATACTGAACGGTCACTACCAATTGCGTAATGTGCAGTACACCTATGATGAGGAAAAAGGGCAAAACGTGGTTGCCATCGCTGCACTGGAAATCAAGCCGGGGGAGAAAGTGGCGATTCTGGGCAAGGTGGGGGCAGGTAAATCCACCTTACTGAAATTATTGGCCGGTCAGGCCAGTGCCACACAGGGCAAAGTAGTGATTGATGGCGTGGATATCAAACGCATTGAACCAGCTGATTTACGCCGCCAGCTGGGATTTTTATCGCAGGACTCCCGCCTATTCTTTGGCTCACTTCGGCAAAACCTGATGCTGGGGCACCCGCATGCCACGGAGCAGGAGATGATACAGGCGCTGCGGATCAGTGGTGCGATAGCGATGGTGCAACAGGATGCAGCCTGTCTTGACCGGATTATTAATGAAGGTGGGCAGGGGTTATCGGGTGGACAGCGCCAAATGGTATTGCTGAGCCGCATGATTCTACGTAATCCACAAGTTGTCTTGATGGATGAACCCACTGCGTCAATGGATGAGTATTTGGAAGATTATGTCATTCGTCAGATGCATGCCTGGTTAGATGGCCGCATGTTGGTGTTGGTGACTCATCGACCAGCGTTATTAAAGTTGGTAGATCGCATCATTGTTATGGATAACGGGCGGGTGGTGGCCGATGGCCCACGCGACCATATCCTCAATTCAATGGCGAATAAATCGCAACAAGGTGCTGCCTAACAGGAGTGAGCCATGAGCAGTCTAAGCCTGCAACAAGAGAGGGCGCATCAGGAGCGGCGCATGTCAGCCATTGTTTGGCTGATGTTGGTTGGGATGATTGTGATGTTCATTTGGGCTTATTTCGCCATTCTCGATGAGGTCACGGTGGGCACTGGGAAAGTCACACCATCCAGCCGCGCGCAGTTAATAGAAAGCCTTGATGGCGGCATTATCAATGAGTTATTGGTACATGAAGGGGCCATCATTAATAAAGGACAAATTCTGGCTCGCCTCGATCCAACCCGTTTTCAATCTAATTATGGTGAGGCTGCCGCCCGCGTGCGGACATTGCGCGCGTCATCGGAACGCCTACGGGCCGAGCTAACGGGAGCCGCATTGGCTTTCAGTGCGGACACTTTAAAAGAACCGGAGTTGGTAGCACGGGAAACGCAATTTTATCTTTCACGGCGGCAGAACCTCAATGAAACCGTGAGCAATTTACAGCAATCCCTGAAACTGGTGCAGCAAGAGTTGCGGATGACTGAGCCGCTGGTGGCTAAAGGGGCGGCCAGTCAGGTGGAGGTGATTCGGTTACAACGCCAGATAAGTGACTTGCGCGGTAAAATTGATGAAGCACGCAACCTGTATGCCGTTAGAGCCAGAGAAGAGCAGGTCAAGAATAATGCAGATTTAGACGCACAGTTGCAGGTGGTTTCCGGTAAGCAAGACCAGCTTACGCGAACCACGCTTATTTCACCGGTGCGTGGGATCGTTAAAGATATTCAGGTTTCAACAGTTGGCGGCGTGTTACAGCCCGGTGGCAAACTGATGGAAATCGTCCCCATCGAAGAGCAACTGCTGATCGAAACGCGTATCAACCCGCGCGATATTGCTTACATCCGGCCAGGGTTACCGGCGACAGTCAAAATAACCGCTTATGATTCATCCATCTACGGCAATCTGACCGGGGTCGTGGAAACCGTGTCACCGGACACATTGCAGGATGAGGTCAAACGAGATCAGTTTTACTATCGCATTTATGTTCGCACTAATCGGGCTGATCTGACTAATAAGGCTGGCAAATTATTCCCAATATTACCGGGCATGGTGGCCAGCGTAGAAATTAAAACCGGGCAAAAAACAGTTTTGGATTATCTGATAAAACCGCTGAATAAAGTGAAGGAATCATTGAGAGAGCGTTAATATTATTACCGCATTTTTTGCCCCTATTTGTGCCGGGGATGGGCCAAATAGGGCATTTATCTGCAGAAAAATATGAATTAAAACCAATAAATAGTCGGGTAATAGTTAAGCTATCTGGCTATTTATTATTCTTAACAACTTAAGCTATTCGTGCTTAAATAAAAACATGAAACTATATCTCTTGGCTATCATTTCATTTTGTAAATATACCCGCCATTATAAATATACTGAATTATATATATTGCAGGCAATAAAAAAGCCGGTCAAAGACCGGCCGTAACACTAACGAATTATCTGGCCGCTGGGGCCACAATGAAGGAAATAGTAAAATAATGATGATAGCGCGATTATTATAGTTCCTGATTTGCAGATGTCACTTGTCAATTTGTGCTGTTTTAGTGTTTTCATAAATATTTGTTTTATATGGATAATTAATTTATTTTGATTATGAGTGCTATATTTGTCGTGTTTTTAAATTCTGTGAAAGTTCGCTGGTATTTACATTTTGAAATGCTTTTTGGAGTTATGAAACATTATCCGAGACTTCGTAGCATTTTCTGTATAGATTAATCCGAATCTTATTACCACAATAGCGTAACCCTATTGGGATTATATGCTCGCAAGAGCAGTGGCATAGTTAGACCTAATAATTAGAGGATAATAACGATGAAACTTCGAGTTCTTTCCCTGCTGGTTCCCGCCTTATTAGTTGCCGGTAGTGCAGGCGCGGCTGAAATTTACAACAAAGACGGCAACAAACTGGACTTGTACGGCAAAGTTGATGGTCTGCATTATTTTTCTGACGACAATAGTAAAGATGGCGACCAGTCTTACATGCGTTTTGGCCTGAAAGGCGAAACACAAATCAATGATCAACTGACTGGTTACGGCCAGTGGGAATATCAGGCAAATTTAAATAAAGCAGAAGACCAAGACCAAGGTAACTTTACCCGTATTGGCTTTGCCGGTTTGAGATTTGCTGACTACGGTTCTTTCGATTACGGTCGTAACTACGGTGTGCTGTACGACGTAACTTCTTGGACTGACGTGCTGCCAGAGTTCGGTGGTGATACTTACGGTGCGGACAACTTCATGTCGCAACGTGCTAACGGTTTGGCGACTTACCGTAACACCAACTTCTTTGGTCTGGTGGATGGTCTGAACTTTGCTCTGCAATATCAGGGTAAAAATGGCGGCCCTGAAGAAACCAACAATGGCCGTGATGTGCAAGGCCAGAATGGTGACGGTTACGGTATGTCCGTATCTTATGATCTGGGCTGGGGTGTGAGTGCCGCTGCTGCAATGAGCAGTTCTAAACGTACCGATGACCAAAATAACCTGGCATTTGGTCATGGTGACCGTGCTGATGCCTATTCTGGCGGTTTGAAATACGATGCGAACAATGTTTATCTGGCTGCAACTTATGCCCAGACTTACAACCTGACTCGCTTCGGTAACTTCAAAAATGATGACTCCGGTTTTGCCAACAAAGCGCAAAACATCGAGTTAGTGGCTCAGTATCAGTTTGATTTCGGCCTGCGCCCATCCGTGGCTTACCTGCAATCTAAAGGTAAAGACCTTGGCAACGGCTATGGTGACCAGGATCTGCTGAAATATGTTGATGTCGGTGCGACTTACTACTTCAACAAAAACATGTCCACCTATGTTGATTACAAAATCAACCTGTTGGATGAAAACACCTTTACTAAAAATGCCGGTATCAATACTGATGATATCGTAGCGGTTGGTTTGGTTTACCAGTTCTAATCCTGCTGACAGGATAGGTTCTGATAAAACGCGGTCACTTGGCCGCGTTTTTTGTGCCTGCTAATTGGCTAGCGGTCAATTTTATTGGGGATTTTGGTTGCGGGCATCATCGCATAACGCGGGTGTATTTTTAACCATTTTGACTTTTTTTGACCAGTTTTGGCGTGAAGTTTAACCAAACGAACTAAATTCCAATTTTTTTTGAATGAAACACTAGACATATCATCACGCTATAGATGATAATCCCGCTCATTGGAAGGATGGCCGAGTGGTTTAAGGCAACGGTCTTGAAAACCGTCGACTGTAACAGGTCCTAGAGTTCGAATCTCTATCCTTCCGCCAAATTACGCCGGCATAGCTCAGTTGGTAGAGCAACTGACTTGTAATCAGTAGGTCCCGAGTTCGACTCTTGGTGCCGGCACCAATTAAAAGCCCGTTATCTGCATAAGATAACGGGCTTTTTGCTTTCCGACAAATTTGCATGGCGGCAGGATTTCTCTCTGCCGCTGCTGGTGTCAGCTATTCTTGGCTAATTGAGCGACCAACCGATTGACACCATCACTCATATTGGTGAACTTAGTCAGTTGCGTACGGGTGACCACCACGAAAACCCCAATATTCTTCTCCGGGATCATCGCCATATAAGTAATAAACCCGCCACCGCCGCCCGTTTTTTGCATGATACCCGGCAGTTCGGCATTAGGTGCCATGTAGACCCAACCTAGCCCCAGTGCATCAGCTTGACCAGCAACATCCATACCTTTTAATGAAACCAAATCGCGCCGTTGGAAATACAGTGCTTGCTCGCGTTTAGCGGTACTTTTGCGCGCGCTGTTATTGGAAGCCAGGAATTGCTGCATCCAGCGCTGCATATCTTCTGGTGTTGAATAAACCCCGCCGCTGCCCGCCGCAGCAATGGTGTTTTCACAGCGACTGCTACCCACGCCGACCATCAAACGGCTACATTGTTCAGCCGTTGGGGTGAGGGTGGTGTTACGCATGCCCAGCGGTGCGGTGATTTTATCGCGCAGCAGACTGGTATAAGGCTTTCCGGAAGCGCGAGAGAGCGCATCGGCCAGCAAATCGTAAGCTAAATTGGAATAAGCCGCTTTGACGCCGGGTGGCACTGTGACCTTAGCCAGTTTCAGCCATTGCCAGCGGTTATCTTTGGTCGGCCAGGTAAATACCGGCCTTTTTTGTGGGCCGCCGGGCTGTTCGCGCGGTAGACCGCTGGTATGGCTGGACAGATTGAGCAGAGTAATCGGCTGTTTAGCATTATAAGCCGGGACTCGGGCACCTTTAGGCGCCCATTTCTGCAAAGGATCAGTCAGTTTTACCGTGCCGTCCTCGGCCAGTTTGACCATCACTTCACTGGTCATCAGCTTGGTAATAGAGGCAATGCGGATCAATGAGTCAGGCCGTGGGCGCAGATTGTTACCGGGTTTGGTTTCGCCAAAACTACGGTTGACCACCTGATTGTTATCAATAACCACTAGCGCCATCCCCATAGCCCCGCTGTTATAGAAGATATGTTCGGCATATTGATCAACAACTTGTGATGTCAAAAGCTCGGTGTTGGCATAGCTGTGTAATGGCATGGCGAACAGAGCTGCGGCCAGTAGCGGAGGGGAGAAATGTTTCAGCAATCTTTTATCCATGTGCAAAAAGCAAAATAAGTGTTCGTAGGCTTATAGTAATCGGATATTGGTATAAAACCTGCTGAAATTTGCGGGTAAGTGAATAATTTACACTGTGGAAAAGCGGTGTCGGGAGTGGCGAGGAAACCAAACCGCAACGCAGTCGGGCCGCTGCGGTTTGGGGTGACAATCTTATTCCATTAGCTTTCAGTGACCGGCTTAGGTATCACATTCGATGATTCTTTCATGCCAAGAGGGTTGTTCCCCCAGCACTGCTCATACTTCCAGCCGGTGAGTTCTTCCGCCACTGCTCTGGCATGAGCCGGGATATCGGCCATAGCACCGCCACTTTTAATCCGATCAATCTCTTCCAGCAGGATCTTGTGATTCTTGCGGTCCAGTTTCATCTGCGTGGTGTAATAAATAGCGACCAGGGCCAGTGAGACAACGCCAATGGCAAAGACACCGACAATGGCTTGCACCGCCACTTCTGGCTGGCTCGATTGCCCGGAGACAAAGCCGAAGCGGCTTAATGTCCAGCCCATAGCGAAGACGATAATCGAACGCACCATCTTACCGGCAAACGTCATGGCTCCAGCATAGATCCCTTCACGGCGGCGGCCAGTCAGCACTTCGTCTACATCCGCCAGGAAGGTATAAACCGTCCAGGGAATGTAGTAGATACCGCCAGTACTTAAACCGAAAACAGCAGTGATGCAGAACAGCACAATCACGGTGGTGGCCTGAGACCAGCCCGTGAAGTAGAGTGCCGCATAGGCAATCACACTCACAATCACGACGTGCAGAGCAATACGGAACGGGCGCGCAAAGCCCATTTTGACGCAAATACCGATAAAGATAGCGGTAGAAATCAACTGCATGATTGAACTGAAGCTATTGAGTTGAGAAACCAGCGCGGCATCCTGACCTAAGCCAAAAATAATAAAGTAGGTGAATGCAGATGCGAACAGCCATTCAGCACCAAAGCCGAACAAATACATACCCAGATGTTTGCGGAAAATGCGCAGATGGAAAGTTGAGGCCATATCAATACAGAGTTTTTTCAAGGCCTGACCTAAACTGCTGGTAGTTTCCCTGACGACTTCGCTGGCCGGGCGCTCCCAGGATGAACTGTAAAGCCAGATCATGGCGCAGCACATAATCAAACCATAAGCGATACCGGTATAGAGGAAAGGTGTTGCCGAATCTTTGCCATAGATAGCAATAAACTGGCCGGGGATAAAGGCTGCCAGGAAGTTGGCAACTTTGCCGAAAATGGCTTTAGAACCGGTCAGTTTCGAGCGTTTGGCGAAGTCGGTTGTCATCTCGGTGGCCAGTGTTTCATAAGGCACCATGATGGAAGTGTAAATCAGTTCAAACAATGCGTAGGTCAGCAGGTAATACCAGAAACCAAACCCGCTCATCCAAAGCATTGGATAGACCAATACCAGTGGAATACCTAACAAGATAAAGAAGCGACGGCGGCCAAACAGGCGGCCCAGTCGAGTATTGTAAAAGTTATCAGTGATATAACCCATTACCGGGTTGCTGATTGCATCGAGAATACTGGCGATTGAAAAGATAGTGGCTGCTTCGACGACAGAAAGGCCGCAAAAAGTAGTGTAGAAATACATCAACCAGGCACCGCTGATTGCCAGCGCCCCACTCCCCAGTAAGTTGGCGCTCCCATACGCCAGTGTGTGTCTTGTTGTAATCGTTTTACTCATTTTTACCGCCACCTCAAATTAAAACAATGTTTCATTAATAATGGATAATCGTTTTCTTTATAAGGGTACGGCGTTTTTAAAAATGAGTGATTGATCACGAAAAAGGGTTTTGTGGCCTGAAACGGCGCGTATTACAGTAAAAGTTGATATGAATCAAATTAGCGGTGGGTGGGAATATTCGGTAAAAAACAAAATATCCATAAGAATACGAATGAGTGATAATGCACGCTTGCGTCAATCATGACCGTGATAGGTGTGGCAAGATTTTAATCAGTCGCCTGAAATATCATTATCAGCATTAAGATTTGTGGCTCGCTGTGCTCAGATATCAATATTGGGCATGTGGGGCGGTTACGGGCATGGCCCATGAATATTTCTGGCTGCAACAGTGGCTGGCAGTGAAGGATGTAAAATGGCGAAGAAAAACCCTTATTATGATGCCAGTAAGCCACACCACACCGAGTTTGGTTTTCAAAATCTGGAGCCAGTCGTCCACCATCCGCAAGATTTGAAACGCTGGCGTGAGGAACGAAAGCGCCTGTCATTGCCTAAGCCTCCGCAACAAGGGTATGAGCAGTTTGTTGCGGACTGGTGGCAACGGGCAGATTTTAGCGGTCAACAAGATGCATTATGGTGGCTGGGCCATGCTTCGTTATTATTGCGCGTTAGCGGCAAAACTGTTCTGTTTGATCCGGTGCTTTCCAATCGGGCTTCACCGCTCAATTTTTACGGGCCAGCCCGCAGAACACCGGTACCGGCCAGCGTAAAGGCCTTGCCACATATTGATGTGGTGGTGATTTCCCATAATCATTATGACCATCTGGATGTCACGACCATCACCCAGTTATTGCGTCGATTCCCCGACGTGATATTTTTGGCTCCGCTGGGGCTGAAAAATTGGTTCCTGCATCACGGTGCTCGCCATGTTCACGAATTGGATTGGTGGGACACCCACCTCGCGGCTGAATTTGAGTTTCATTGTGTGCCCGCGCGCCATTGGAGCATGCGCACACCTTGGGATCGCAACCAAAGTTTGTGGTCAGGCTGGGTGGTTAAACGCAATGCAATTAATTTCTACTTCACCGGTGATACGGGGTATTGCCCGCAATTGCTGAGTATTGGTGAAAGATTGGGGCCATTTAACTATGCCGCTTTACCGATTGGCGCTTATGCCCCGCGCTGGTTTATGAATGCGCAGCATATGGACCCGCAGCAGTCGGTGCAGTTATTTAAGCAATTACAGCAGCCTACGACGGTGCCTATCCACTGGGGAGTGTTTGAGTTGGCTGATGAATCACTGGATGAGCCGCCGCAACAATTGAAGCTCGCATTAACCGAGGCAGGCGTTGCGGGAGATAATTTTGCACCGCTTAAAATTGGTGCGCGAATATTACTTGAATAGCGTTGTGTTTCAGCGGGTTAAAGGTCACCCGCTGAAACCAACAAAAGCACATGCTATTGAACTGGCGCGCTAGATTCTGAATTGGTTGACGGCACTGGTCAAATCAGCCGCCTGAGCTTGTAATGCTGCAGAGGCTGCGGTCGATTCCTGCACTAATGCGGCATTTTGTTGCACCATAGTATCTAATTGCGTCACCGCACTGTTGATCTCATGAATACCGCGCATTTGTTCATCTGCGGCGTTAGTGATTTCTGACATTATTGTCGTGACATCAGATACGCTGCTCACAATTTCAGTCATGGTATTACTCGCCTGGCGCACTTGACCAGAGCCAGAGGCGACACTGCTAACCGTCGAGTCAATCAGTGTTTTTATCTCTTTCGCCGCTTGCGCACTGCGTTGGGCTAAGGTGCGAACTTCCCCTGCGACTACCGCAAACCCACGGCCTTGCTCACCAGCCCGAGCCGCTTCCACCGCTGCGTTCAGTGCCAGAATATTGGTCTGGAAAGCAATACCATCGATAACACTGGTGATATCGCCGATTTTGCCCGAAGCAGCCTCAATAGATTCCATTGTAGTAATTACTTTAGCGATAACCTCGCCACCACGAGAAGCATCATTAGCCGCAGAAAGCACCGCTGTATTGGCTTGTCTTGCCGCACTGGCAGACTGTGCCACGGTTGCTGAGATTTGTTCTAATGCCGCCGAGGTTTGTTGCAAACTGGCGGCGGCTGATTCTGTTCGGCCCGACAAATCCTGATTACCCGCTGCAATTTCATTAGCGGCAATACTGACAGACTCGCTGGTATTGCGGATTTGTGCCATGACGCCGCTGAGCTTGTCAGCAAAATTATTGAATGAAAGGGCTATTTTGGCGACTTCATCGCGACCTTCGACCGGTAAGCGCTGAGTTAAGTCTTCGGTACCTGAACTGATGGCATCCATCGCTTGGTGTACATGTGTCAATGGCGTCAGCGCACGTTGCGTAATCAGACTAATAATGACTACAGCAATTAAGATAATGACGATCAGGGTGACTAAAGATGTCGTCAACAATGAGCGCATACCCGCAGTGGCATGGGCTTTGTCCAGGGCGACCACGGTAAACCACTGGGTACCAGGTACCGCTTGTGCGAGCAACAACTTAGTGCTGCCACCGATCTCTGCAGCGGTAGGGGAGGTTGCAGTTAGCAGCGTTTTAAGATCCAATGTTGGCGCTATCTCACTCAACGGCTTAAGGGTTAACTGTGAATCTGGGTGTGCGATAATGGTGCCATCCGCATCAATTAACATACCAAAGCTATCATCTGTTGGATGGATGGATTTCACGTTAGCAATCACGCTATCCATGGTGACATCAGCAGCTAACACGCCTTTCACACTGCCATCTTGAATAATAGGCAATGCAAAAGTCACAACTAATTGATTAGTCCCTGCATCAATATAAGGGGGAGTCACCACCGGGCTACCCGCTTTCACTGCTTGTAAATACCAAGGGCGCCCGGTGGGATCGTAGCCAGCAGGAATACCATCAGGATTAGAAAAAACGGCCGTCTTATTTGCGTAACCAATATAAACATTAATGAAGTTGCCTGCGGCAGCAACCTGGCGTAAGGCTGCAATAGGGTCCGCTGCCAGTGCGCTCTCTTTAAGAGACACGATCATTTGTGTCTTCATCGCTACCCAATCGGCAATTCCAACCCCATGACTGGCGGTGACCGCCTTCAAGGTGTTATCGATTGCGCTACTGTTATATTTGTTAGCAACGGAGTAGTTAAAGTAAGTATTAATGGCAAGGGAGCCCGCCACGATGATAACGCAGGCAGCCAAGATACGTGAACGAATGGAATCAAGCATAGAGCGTCCTAAATAAAGGGGAAGGCGTAATTCAAGTAACGGCTTGGCTGAGATAAACTTGAGCTGGGTCACAGTAACAAACTGTAATTAGTGCGCTATTGTTAATACTTCTTTATGTAACAGTGACGGGATAGGGTTTTTTTGTTGATCTCGATATCTAATAAAAACAAAAGCTTGGTAATCAATTTAATCTTAACTTCGTGGTGAAAATTCAAATAAAGTTGAAAAAAATAGTGACATTTAAACTGCAAAATCAGCATCAATCTTGCTGAAACGGGGCGTGTCAGCAAGATTGATGCTGTAATTGGTGATGATGAGGTGAGGGGTTAAAACTTATACAGCAGGCCAAAGCCGATGGTGTGGTTTTTCTGAGCGATACCGGAGCTATCAGCATGATTCTGAGATGTGCCGGTAGTACGGTTGAGGATTTGTGTTGCTCCTTTACCTTCGGTGTACTGGTTCCAGGCTGCTTCCACAAATAATTTGGTGCTTGGGGTGATGTAATATCCGGCATCTACCACTATGGCGTAATAGCGAGAGTTTTTGTTGCTGTCTTTGAATGAAAGTTTGCGCGAATAGTGTTCGTCATGCCCATTGGCATTTACCCAACGGCTGTATTTTAGCAAGGTATTAAACTCAAATTTTTGATAATGATAGCTTCCCGCCAGGCCAAGATAGGTCATATCAAACTTTTGTTTATATCCGATAACGGTAACAGTATCCGAAGTTGTAAAAATATTTTTACCGTTATCATAATTATAGTTTCCACCATAAGCGGTCCAACTGCTGTTATTACGTTGATAACCGGACATCATCGCAATACGATAATTTTTTTGCTTTAAAAACCAAAATTTCGCATTAAGATCAATTTCATTAGCATAATTCAAATTGGTTTTGTCATGGTGAGACCAATCAGTCCATTTGGTTTGATCAGGCTTTAGCCAATCATAATCATCCATGGTTCCTGTGCTGGAAGATAATGTAGACCATCCACGAGCCGTTAAGGTTAAACGGGATAACAGATCCCATGATACATCCATTTTAATAATAGGGGTGTTTTCCGTCTTCCAGTCTAATTGACTAACTTTCCGATTATTGCTGTCATAAACATATTCATTTGCTTCTGTATTTAATAAGCCTAGCGAGGTACTGACAGTTAAACTATCAGTAATATTGGTATGATGACTGGCGACAGCAGAGTGAGACAGTGCGAGAAGAACTGATGCGCTCAGAATTTGTTTTACGGCAATATTAGCTTCCATAATTAACCTTTAATTTGTTTAAATGTTCATGGAGAAAGCTAACATTGCTAAGAATTTAAAGGCGTTAATTAAAGATTAAAAAAAAATTAAAAAGATTAAATTCCAGTATGACAATTTTATCAAACTTAATATGAGCCGGGTTTGGTTACCCGGCTTAATTGTGTTTAAAACTCATGGACTAGCCATTCATCGGCTTGTTCAAACATTTCTTCTACTAAACGGTTGAGCACTGATTTTTCTTGTTTAGTTGCATCAGTATTAATGCCATTGGCTTGCATCGGCTTGACCTTAACCTCGGCACCGGGAAACACTTGATGCACACGTTTGGTCAATTCAGCTTTAATCATTTCATTGGCGTTAGTCAGGCCGGCGACATTCCGCTTGTCATAAATTAATTCTACTCGCATGATTTCTTTCCTGGGTGATTAATACTGTATTAATATACAGTTCTATTTAGCATAAAACAACCGAGTTTTAGCCATTTTAATGTGAAATGAGGTCAAATAATTATTTTAGTGATATGAAAAATAACCGCAAGTGATTTGACGGCTAATCACCTGCGGTTATTTTTATGCGGGACTTTATCTTCTTGTTTATACACATGATTTAGATTTTTGTGACACACAAATACAAATCTAAGAATAGGCGGCTTTGGCTAATCTATCTCTAACCAGCGGGCATCAACCACCACGCCAAGTATCTTACAGTTGCCATTCAGCTCAATTAAACGGTAAGCAGGATTCAATGGTTTCAAGTATTTAACGCCAGCATCAACAATTAATTTTTTAAATGTCGCTTCATTATCGTCAGTTAATTTGGCGACAACAAAGTTACCTGGCATGGGTTCTTTTTCCGGATCGACCAGAATAATCATTCCTTCCGGAAAACTGATTCCTGACGGTGAAGTCATAGAGTCGCCTTTTACGCTCAACCAAAATGCACTGTCATGCGCATTTTTGGTCGACTCAGGCCAAATTTCTATATCACGTAATTGATAGGGTTCTATGGCCTCATACCAATTTCCTGCGCTAATCCAACTGATTAACGGGTAACTGTTAGCGACTGTCCCTGTGGGTTTGTCATTGAGTCGGTTTGGGGATGAGATAGACAAACTTTCAGCCATTTTCGCCAATTCTGTTGCCAAAGAAGGACTAAAACTACTAATAGGCTCATTAAGCACTTTGGCAAAAGCAGCTGCATTGGTCACATTGAGCGGGTTTATACCGTTTAGGAATTGGTTCACCGCACTTTGGCCCACCCCTAATTCATGCGCGACAGACTCCTGGGATATACCCAGTGCTTTTTTCTTGGCATTAAACAGCTCTTTCAGCCGTTTAGCGTCATCTAACTGTTCTGGCGTCAATGGCTTCTTTTTCATGAGTCAATGTTATTACCGTTAGCAATGATATCCAATCACCTGCGGTATTGATCGTAAAATTACTTGCGGTAATAATCAATCGAAATATATAAGAGAAACGCATGTAATCGCACCGGCAACAGGCTCTGTGATCAGTGTCAGAGGCATCTGCAGCATGAGTTGCTCTGGTT
This sequence comes from Yersinia sp. 22-579, assembly GCF_030433455.1. NCBI lineage: Bacteria > Pseudomonadati > Pseudomonadota > Gammaproteobacteria > Enterobacterales > Yersiniaceae > Yersinia > Yersinia sp. 22-579. The sequence goes on from NZ_JAUJTZ010000001.1 coordinate 248,977, forward strand.
CGCACAAGCGGACGGCAGCCAGATTTATCGGTGGCTTCCGTTGTTGAGCAATCAGCAGCCTATTTTATTCGCGTAGCAAAGGCGCTGGGTTACTCCATCAGCATCACTCAATACCGGCAAGCCTGCGCCGGAATGGCAGTGCGTCGCGATGCTTTGAACTGTGAGGAATGGCCTTTTACCTGGCTAATTACGGCTCCTAAAACCACCATTAACCATGCCCAGTGTGGCTTGACCTATTGCAGTGACCCCTTGCGTACATGGGGGAATAAACAGTTGGAATGCCGTTTAGCCGTGCTAAACCCATCTCATACTATTTTGAAGTTCGGTTACGTTAGCTAACTAATCTCTTTATTCATTTTTAGCACCTTAACGGGTGAGGATTTTCTATGCAAAAAATTGGAGATATTCCTAATACACGCGCCGACAGTCACGGCGAGTTTACTGACGGCAATGTCACCGGCGGTGTTCCCCCAACGATATTACCGGCTGAATGGTTTAATACAATTCAGCGAGAATTGATGAGCGTGCTTTCTGCCGCTGATATTGATGCGGATAGTGCTCAGTTTAACCAAGTTTTACAACTGCGAACGTAAGCACAATAAATGGCGGAACCAACCTGCAATAACTGCCTCGTTACTTCCTGCATTTCATGCTAAATTCATCTATCTTGGACCATGGTATTTGTACCATGGTTTCTAGCATCTAACGGGATTTCAGGTACCAGTATGTTTACCTATAAAGAAATATCATCGCTGAACGAACTGGAATTGATCGTCTATAACTACATCATAAAAAATACTGATAAAGTGATGTACATGACCATCAGGGAGTTGGCAGACGCCGCGGGTGTTTCTACTACCACCGTCTTGCGTTTTTGTAAAAAAATGAATTGTGATGGTTACTCTGAATTTCGTGTTCGTTTTAAACTCTATTTAGAACATGACGAAAAACCACCGGTCAGTTTCGGTATTAGCGAAATAATTAGCTATTTCAAAAGTATTAATAATAGTGAGTTTGACGAACTTATTGAGAGCGCTGCCGCGCAAATAGCGGCTACACGTAGAATTATTTTTGTTGGAATAGGAACATCGGGTGCATTAGGAAAATACAGTGCACGTTTCTTTTCTAATGTAGGAAAATACAGCACTTATATCGATGATCCTTATTATCCAATCAATAGTGATATGTATCAGGATGCGATTGCGATTATCCTCTCTGTTTCTGGTGAAACGGAAGAAATCATCCGTATCGCCAATCAGTTTAGCCTGCAACACTGCAAGATTATTAGCTTGACCAATAGTGATAATTCGACCTTGGCTAAGATGGCTGATTTAAATATCTCTTATCACATGCCTCCTATTGTATTAGAAGGTCAATATAATATTACTACTCAGATCCCCGTTTTATATATTATTGAAACTATAGGCAAAAAACTCCCGCAATTAGTTAATAAAAACACCCAATAAAACAGGGTGTTTTTTACATGTTACATATTCCAATTCATGGTTTTTGTTATATCGTGACTTCATCTTTCTTTTTGCTAAACTCCAGTCTCAATCGAAAAAATATTAATAATAATCCGATAACACTCTGTTTATCTTATACTCAGCATTCGTGACAGGAGATTAATAATGGCAATTGATTACGCATTAACCGCCCAAGAAATTATTAAGTATATTGGCGGTGATAATAATGTGATTACCGTCACACATTGTGCAACACGTTTACGTTTTATATTGAAAGATAATAAAGCTGTCGATAAAGAAAAATTAAATCGTGTTAAAGGGGTTATTACCGTTATTGAAGCGGGTGGGCAAATGCAAGTGGTTATCGGTAACCACGTCGGCGATGCCTATAAGCATGTCACGAACCTGATTAATATCGATGAAAGTGCACCGGTGGCAGCACCTAAAGTCGGTATCGTTAGCCGGTTGATGGATATTATCTCCAGTATTTTTGCACCTTTCCTTTATCCACTGGCCGCCTGCGGTATTTTACAAGGGATTATTTCTTTCCTGGCTGCGATTGGCTGGATGGATGCCGCCAGCGGTACGTATCGAATTTTAAATTTTGTCTCCTGGACCGGATTTACCTTCTTGCCTGTGATGGTGGCTTTTACGGCGGCCAAAAAATTCAATGTTAACCCTTTTACCGCCGTAATTACTGCTTGTGCGTTGATCAGCCCTGATTATATGAACATGCTGACGGCTAATAAAATTGTTACGGTGAATTCCGCAGACCCTGCCGTTCAGCAATTGATGCATGAAGCGCTAAATAATCCGCAGGTTGCCCACATTTTGAATACTATTGCTGGTATTCCATTATCATCACCCACCTTGGATTTCTTCGGTATTCCCGTGCAATACCTGAGCTATACCGCCTCGGTTATCCCGATTATTTTGATGGTTTGGGCCATGTCTTATGTGCAGCGCTTCTTTGAAAAAGTACTGCCAATGGTGGTGCGTAACCTGTTTACCCCGATGTTCTGTATTGCCATTATGGTGCCCTTAACCTTGTTGGTATTTGGCCCAGTGGGTAACTTGATCGGTGGGGCAATTGGCGGCGTTTACAACACACTTTATAATCTCAGCCCAGCGATAGCAGGGTTTATGGTTGGTGCATTCTGGCAGCCACTGGTCACATTGGGTGTTCATTGGGGCATCACTCCGGTCACTGTAGGGAACTATGCGACATTGGGTTATGACACTTTTACCGGCTTGCAAGCCTCCGCAGTCTTTGCCATGGCCGGAACCATGTTTGGTGTTTACTTAAAAACGCGTAACCGTGAAATGAAAGGAATTTCATTGTCCGCGGGGATTACCGCTTTATTCGGTATTACCGAGCCTGCTATTTACGGTGTGGCATTACGTTTGAAGAAACCTTTCTTATGCAGCTGCGCCGCAGGGGGGATTGGTGGAGCTATCGCGGGGTCTTTTAATGCGGTGTCATGGAGCTATTGCCTGCCGGGCATTGCGGTGTTGCCGGTCTTCTTTAAAGAAGGGCATATGGCACAGTTCTTGGGATTTCTGCTGTCTATTACCGTCGCTTTCGTCTTGGGAGCGGTTTTCACCTGGCTGGTTGGGTTTACCGATGAACCAGAGAATGTGGAACAACCAGGCAGTGCTAAAGCATCTGAAGCACCTATTGCTCAGGCACAAATGAATCAAGGCTAGAATATTTAATGTTCGGGCGGGTTAATTATCCGCCATTGATTTTTATTTCCAGGGTGAACAATTGCCCACAGTATTAAGGGAGAGAGTTATGAGCCACAAACAATTACCGAAAGATTTTTTATGGGGCGGCGCAGTTGCGGCACATCAGGTTGAAGGCGGCTGGAATAAAGGCGGCAAAGGTGTAAGCATTGCCGATGTATTGTCCGGCGGCGCTCACGGTGTTGACCGAGTTATGACTGATGGTGTGCAAGAGGGGTATCGCTATCCAAACCATGAAGCGGTTGATTTTTATGGTCATTATAAAGAAGACATTGCGCTGTTTGCCGAAATGGGCTTCAAATGCTTCCGTACTTCCATTGCCTGGACGCGTATTTTCCCGAAAGGTGATGAGCTGCAACCGAATGAAGCGGGTCTGCAATTTTACGATGATATGTTTGATGAGTTGCTGAAATACGGCATCGAACCGGTTATTACGCTATCTCATTTTGAAATGCCGTGGCACTTGGTTAAAGAATACGGTGGCTGGAAAAATCGGAAAGTGGTCGACTTTTTCGTGAAATTCAGTGAAGTGGTCATGGAGCGCTACAAAAGCAAAGTCAAATATTGGATGACATTCAACGAGATCAATAACCAACGTAACTGGAAATATCCACTATTTGGTTACTGCTGCTCTGGTGTGGTGTTCACTGAGCAAGAAAATCCTGAAGAAACGATGTATCAGGTTCTGCATCATCAGTTTGTCGCTAGTGCCAAAGTAGTCAAACTGGGCCATGCTATTAATCCAGAGTTCAAAATCGGGTGTATGGTTGCAATGGTGCCGCTCTATCCATTCTCCTGCCATCCAGATGACATGATGTATTCGGTGGAGGCTATGCGTGAGCGTTATCTATTCGGTGACGTCCACATGCGTGGTTACTACCCTTCATATATTCTGAATGAATGGGAGCGCCGCGGTTTCACTATCAATATGGAAGAGGGCGACCTTGATACTCTACGTGAGGGCTGCGCCGATTACATGGGCTTAAGCTATTACATGAGTAACGCAGTTTCTGCGGTTAATCCCGGTAGCGGCAACTCCCTTTCTGGCTTTGAGGGCAGTGTACCGAATCCACATGTTAAAGCATCCGATTGGGGATGGCAGATCGATCCCGTCGGCTTGCGTTATTCACTGAGCGTATTGTATGAACGTTACCAGAAGCCGCTATTTATTGTTGAAAATGGCTTTGGTGCTATCGATAAAGTGGCTGATGACGGCATGGTTCATGATGATTACCGCATTGCGTATCTTAAAGCCCATATCGAGCAGATGAAGAAAGCAGTGTTTGAAGATGGCGTAGACCTGATGGGCTACACCCCGTGGGGTTGTATCGATTGTGTATCATTCACAACCGGTGAATACAGCAAGCGTTATGGTTTTATCTACGTGGATAAAAATGATGACGGCACCGGCACGATGGCGCGTTCACGTAAACAAAGTTTTGATTGGTATAAAAAAGTGATTGCCAGCAATGGTGAAGAGCTTTAACTCTCTGATAAACCAGCCAACAGGGAAGGGCCGTTTAACACCGGCCTTTCTCACCATTTTCTCCTTTACACCCTCCCAAACGCAGTTGGTTACATTTTTCATTAATGAAAAAATAGTTTAAATTTAAGCTATTACAATAATTTTATCGTTTTGTAGGAAGTAACTGACATATCCTAAAAAAAAGCTGAGTTACTCTTTTACTCCGACGGCTATTGCCATGCTTTGTATGGTTGTTCGTCAGGTGTAATTTAGTTTTTGCTTAATAGGGATAAGAAATGAAAGGAAAATTATTGTTCGCTGCAATGTTGGTAGCCAGTTTTTCTGCCAGTGCTGCGGAACATGCTCACTGGGGATATGAGGGGCAGGAAGACCCGGCACATTGGGGGAAACTTTCCCCTGATTTCTCTCTTTGTGAAACGGGTAAAAATCAGTCACCAATCAATATTCATGGCGCATTGAAAACTCATCATGGTCAATTGGAATTAAATTTCCAGCAAGGCAAGCAACAAATCGTTAATAATGGCCATACGATTCAGATTAATACTAGCGCTGGTAATACGTTAAAGCTGGATGGCGATACGTTTACATTGCAACAATTCCATTTTCACGCCCCCAGTGAAAACGAAATTGATGGCAAACACTTCCCATTGGAAGCTCATTTTGTTTATAAAGATAACAAGGGTGAGTTGGTAGTATTGGCGCTGCTGTTCCAGTTGGGAAAAGCTAATACACAATTGGCACTAGCCTGGCAGCAAATGCCAACAGTGGTAGACCAATTAACAATACTGAATAGACCTTTGGATATTAATGAGTTGCTACCAAAACAGTTCAATTTTTACCGTTTTAGTGGTTCACTTACCACACCACCTTGTTCTGAAGGTGTAACCTGGTTAGTGCTTGATCAGCCTGTTAATGTTTCTGCTGAACAAATACATCAATTCCAGTCTGTTGTTCATCATAACAATAATCGGCCAATACAGCCGCTTAATGGTCGCATTATAGTTGATTAATGTTTGTATGATTCTCGCCACTCTGTTTTCTGGGAGTGGTGAGTAAGATCATCAAATATGTTTATAGCCAAGGGTTGGCAAAAAGACTTATAGCTATAATTGTAAAAATAACTTCCCCCATTTAATATTGAAAGACTTCTTAATCTTGTTATTATTAATATTTAATTGTTAATAAAATAGACAATGTTATACCGCCATATTTCATAACATTGCCCGTTTTCCTTTATTATTTAATAGATGGTCATTATCCGAATAAATTTTTGCCTAATCTTCAATTAGGCCGTATTTCTTTAAAATAGATGCTTATATTTAGGCTGGAATAGCCTCAATAATTGATACATAGCTTCCGGTATCGATAATACGATTAAGTTTCAGATCTGCGCTGGCCAGCAGTGTTTTAAGTTCCTCCTCAGTGCGTGCTTGTCCTCCATCAAAACTACCTAATAACAAAAGGTCGATCTCTTTGCCACCTTGCCTGGTATCTTCTCTGGATATAACAGGTTCAAAGATAAGCACTTTTGAATTGGGCCGCATTGCATTACGACAACTGCGCAATATCTGACTTGCTTGTTCTTCCGGCCAATCCATTGTGATGTATTTTAATAAATAAATATCAGCTGTTGGGCAGCTTTCAAAGAAATTACCTGTCTGGGTTTCCCAACGTGAATCATCTCCTAACTCACCAAGACGGTTCTTCGCCAAGACCGCAGGGCGATCGAATAAAATACCCTGTAATGTGGGATTATTTTGCAGTACTTTTAACAGTAATCCCCCAAAACCACCGGCAATATCAATCACTGTGGCATGTTTTGGAAAGTCATAGCTGCGCACCAAGAAGTTATTTTCTACTGAGGACATCGATGACATACCAGTATGAAAATCACCTTCTGATTCGGGAATGTTATCTCGTGACCAGTATTCATAAAAAGACATTCCGAATGCCTTTTTAAAGGCCGATTCACCTCGTAGATTTTCGACAAGATTACCGAGTGGGAGCCAGAATGTTTTATCCGTCAGCATTAATACCGCCGCGCGCAGTGAGTCACGATGATCTGAGCGAAGATACTGTGCCGCTGGGGTCAGTGAAAATCGACCATCTGCTGATTCTGCAAAGATATTTCGCGATGCTAGCATGCGTAATACGCGATTTAAATGACGTGAGTCTGCCCCTACTGTCTGTCCAAGTTCCTCCGCAGTTTTTGCCTCTTCTGTCAGATAATCCGCTACCCCTAAAATTGTTGCAGCACGCAATGAGGCTTGAAAAGTAAACCCCATCGCTTGCTCCAATAAATCTAATGCCGCAGTATCATCTTCATTCTTCAGTTGATTATTATTGCCCATGGTAATAACACCCTCTGGTAATCGATGTGATTATATATAATTGCAATAAATACAAATGCAACCATATTCATTAGGATAATGAATATATCCATCAAAAATGTAGTTCACGAAATTGATTTATTGCAAATGGTATGTTTTGCTAATTAAGCATATTGATGAGGAATTGATGGGCAATACAATGAAAATTCTGGTTTTTAATAATTAATAGTATTTATGTATTTTTATTTTATTAGTAATTGAAGTTAATGGTTTCTAGCTACTCGCAAATGAGTCATTTTTTTCCCTGAGTTTCCCCTGCCAAATCCCACAAACAAAAAAACCAACCCTAACGGATTGGTTTTCTTTGGGATATTTGGTCGGCATGAGAGGATTTGAACCTCCGACCCCCGACACCCCATGACGGTGCGCTACCAAGCTGCGCTACATGCCGATGCAATGGCATTTATACTACATTTTACAGTGACTAATGCAAGACTATGCCAATACGTTTGCTGTTTTTTTAACCGTGACATACTCATTTTTTAGAGCTAGTTCGCAATAAAACGTTTTATATCAGTCAGCACTTGCAACAGTAACGGAAGTTGTGGCTTTTCATCTTTAATTTCATTGCCTTGCACATCATAGGTGCGATATTCACCATTATTATCTAACACGATGGTTTGTGTTGGTGTAGTAATCACCAGTGTGCCATTATCGCCCGTCGCCACCCAGTTATTGTTACGTTGTGCCGCGAACAAGTCTTCCCCTTGCGAATAGTCTTCTGAGGCCGTTTTGACGTGTAATAGCCGCTGCATCAGTGTCGCCATGATGTCTTCATGGTTCGTTAGCTTATTCACTTTCTGTGCGGGAGTGCCCGGCCAATGAACAATTAATGGAACTTGTAGTTGCTGTCGATTAAAGCCGCTACCAGCACCCCAGTTATCATTGCCAGTGTCATTAAATTCGACACCGTGGGCCGCAGTAATAATAACCACGGTCTTATCAAGTTGGCCACGTTGTTTCAGCGTATCCAGAATGGTCGCAATCTGCTGATCAACATCCTTGGCACCCGTTTGATAGTTATGAATAAAATCAGTTGGGAGGGCAACTTTGTGGCCTATGACCGGATCTTGCGCTTCAACAGCGCCATTCAAATTAATGTATGAGAACCACGGCGCATTGCTATTGAGTGTTGATAGCCATTGCTGCCATTGTGCGGTGGTTTCACTGTCTGTTTGCTCTGCTGGCGCAGGTAAGGTGAAATCGGATAACAATGCCTGGCGATAGAGCGGTGAGGCAAAGCCATCGGATGAGAACAACCCAAATTGATACCCTTGCGCACTTAATGACGTGATAAATGCCGAAGGTTTACGCGCAGAAAGAATACCGTCGAGGTAGGTTGGGGAGATACCATAAAACAGGCCAAACAGACCCGTATCCTGGCGATTACCTGAACTGTAATGCCGGTCAAACTGAATGTTGGCATGACCAAACTCTGACAAAGCTGGCATATCTTTTTGCAGGCTATTAGCACGGATACCATCAACCACAATTAATAACAGGTTGTAACCACTGCCGTTGTCACTAAAGACAATGGGGCTGAGAGGATATTCCACCGTTAGGGCGTCTGGATTACCTTGTTCTATCAAGCGTCGTTGATATTCTTCCTGGTCAAGCAAACCATGTTTTTCAAGGAATTTACGTGCAGTCATCGGGTATGAGAGCGGCAAGTTTGCGCGCTGCATACTGATTGGCCGATAGAAATTAGCATCTGCCCAGATATAAATTAGATGCGAGGCAAAGAAGGCTGAAATAAATACGGCAACCAATGGTTTAACAAAGCGCTGCCGGTTGAGGCTGCGAAGTTTTTGCCATGCCCAAGTGCCGAAAAGCATCTCGACCAGAAAAATGACCGGCACGGCAATAAACATCAATTGCCAATCACGCGCCAGCTCAGTTTGATCCGGGTTAACCACTAATTCCCACACGACGGGGTTAAGATGTAGGTGGAAACGGGTGAAGACCTCGGTATCCACTAATAACAGGGTCAAACCCGCGGTAGCGAAAGCGGCGGAGATGAATCGGAGCAACCGCTGTGACATCACCACGAAGGTCAGCGGGAATATCACCAGTAGATAGGCGGCAAACACGATAAAACTAAAGTGCCCCAGCCAACTGACAAGGGCATAGACACGGCCAATCAGCGATGAGGGCCAATCGGAAACAAACAAATAGCGGCTACCCAGCACCAGGCTGAACAGGATATTAAACAAGGCGAACCAGTGCCCCCAGCTGATCATCTGGGAGACTTTTTCACGATAGCGCTGACGATTTGTCACCATATTGAAATTGCAGTCTTGGCCGATAAATTAATGAGCTTTGTCTTCACGTACTGAAGCTTGAAGGGCTTCAGCGAAAGAACGAGCCAATACTTTGCGTTGCGCGGGGGCAATGCTGGTATTGATCAGATTTGTTACCATATTCCCCAAAACCATCAAAGAAAGATCGGTTGGGGTACGGTGTTTTTCCAGTACGCTGACCAATTCAGACAGCAATTGTTCAACGTGTTCGTCACTGTAACGGGATGATTGTGGCATAAAAATTGAACTCAACACCTGACAAAGTCCCATATCTTACCGTATAGAGACGCGCTTTTCCGCTATTTTATAGCATTAAGAATCATTAGCCATTAATTGGGGGGCGGGATAGCTTTTGGGTTGCAGCCCTCAGGCATCAGTGATTGAATACGCCACTAGCCAAAAGGAGTATTTATCATGAGTCTGGATATTGACCAGATAGCCTTACACCAGCTTGTCAAACGTGATGAACAAACGCTTGATGTGGTGTTGCGCGATTCATTGTTACCTGCCAATGCTGTAGTTGAAGAAATGATGGCCGAGCTGCATCGGGTTTACAGTGCCAAAAGCAAAGCTTATGGATTGTTTAATGAACAAAGCGAGCTAGCTGATGCGCTGAAACGAAGCCGTAAGGGTGATGAAGACTTCCTCAGCTTTAGCCGTGCAGCGACTGGACGTTTGCGTGATGAGTTAGCCAAATATCCATTTGCCGAAGGGGGGGTGGTGTTGTTTTGCCAATACCGCTATCTGGCAGTGGAATATTTGCTGATTTCAGTACTGAGCAGTTGCAATAGCATGCGGGTTAATGAGCAACTTGATCTGAGTACCACCCATTATCTCGATATTAATCGTGCTGATATTGTGGCTCGTATCGATTTAACTGAATGGGAAAACAACCCGGAATCCACCCGTTATCTGACCTTCCTGAAAGGGCGGGTAGGGCGCAAGGTTTCTGACTTCTTTATGGATTTCCTGGCTGCTAGTGAAGGCCTGGATACTAAAGCGCAGAACCGTGGTTTATTACAGGCAGTTGATGATTATTGCGCGGATGCCGAGCTGGGTAAAAATGAACGTCAGGCATATCGCCAGCAGGTTTATAGCTACTGTAATGAGCAGTTGCAGGCCGGTGAAGAAATTGCTTTGCAGGAACTTGCGCAAGAGTTGCCGAAGTTGGGCGAGAAAGATTTTCAGCAATTCTCCGTTGAACAAGGTTATGCATTGGAAGAGAGCTTCCCGGCGGATCGCGGTACGTTGCGTCAATTGACCAAATTTGCCGGCAGTGGCGGCGGGTTGAGTATTAATTTTGATGCGTTGTTATTGGGCGAGCGTATTTTTTGGGATGCGGCAACCGACACGTTGACCATTAAAGGTACGCCACCGAATCTGCGTGACCAGCTACAGCGTAATTCAGGTAAATGATAGCTGTCTGAATCGCCAATAAAAAACGCCGCATAAGCGGCGTTTTTTATTTCGGCGTCCCGAATATCGACAGCGATGCGATTAAACGCGAACGAAGTCGATATGAGTCAGTTTTGGTTTGAAAGCGTGACGCTGAACAGCCTGTACTTTAACTTTGGTTTCTTTACCGTCGACAACCAGAGTCAGTTCAGAATCATAAAAGCCCGGTTTCAATTCAAGGTTTTTGGTGGTGTCATGGTCAAGAGCAATAGAGATTGCTGCTTCTGAACCACCGTAAATGATTGCCGGAAATTTATTTGCTGCACGCAGGCGGCGGCTCGCACCCTTACCCTGGTCGTTACGTACTTCTACATTGATAGTGATCATTTTGTTTTCTCTTAAAGAAAATTTACCCTGCTACAGGCGACCCAGCAACAGGTTCGATACTCGGCTTTGATTGGGTAAACCCACAGCAAAGCGGGCGACATTCTAGCGAAGTATTGAGCAGACAGCAAACGAAACTGCGAAATTATCAGGCTAAATGCGGCTTAGGCGAGGGAATCAGCGCGTCTAAAACGGCCCTGATAATCAAAAACCTTTTCCCTGATTTGCCACCATTGTCCACGACGGCGGGCGACAACAAAATCGGGATAACGCAATAGCGCTTGCTGGGCGATAATATCTGCAGCAGTTTGCCATTTAAGCGCAATACCCGGAGCCCGTTGGTGCGGACGAAGGAAAATTTGCTCGAATGCCATTCGTTGTGCGGCAGTGGTTAAGCGAAATCGCTCACTGGTATTGGTACCCTCTTCGTCGTAATAGGTGATTTTTAGCCACTCACCTTTTGCATCCAGACCTGCTTCCAGGCTCATCCCGCCACAACGCAGTACCAGTGCATCTTTTAATTTCAACGCGGCTTTGAGCATGTCATCGGGATCGACCAGCACCTCCTGACACTGATGGCAGCGGCGAGCAGCAATATCATTTTCTGCACCACAATGTGGGCAGGATTTGAAGCGGAAGCGGTAATCACATTGGGCCCGCGCACCTTGATCATCTTCAAACCAACCCTGGCAGCGGCGGCCATAGTGTTCAATAATCTCGCCGGACTCAGTGCATTTCCCCCAGAAAATATTGGCAAAGCCGCAGTCCGGGCAAAAGACCTGCACCGGTTGGCTGTCACTGTGGGGTTTGCTGGTGCCCACTTCTGGGGTGAAAAGGTCATGGGGGTTGCCAGCATAATCCAGAATCAGGCAATCTTCTTTGCCCGGAGAGAGCCGCAGCCCGCGCCCGACAATTTGCTGATACAAACTGACTGACTCGGTCGGGCGAAGAATGGCAATCAGATCGACATGCGGGGCATCAAAACCGGTGGTCAGCACCGCGACATTTACCAAATAGCGCAATTGCTGCTGTTTAAACGCGGTAATTAACGCATCCCGTTCGGCCGGTGGTGTTCCGGCACTGACCAGCGCAGCCTCACCTTTAGGCAACAGCCCATAGACCTCTTTAGCATGCTCAACGGTGGCGGCGAAAATCATCACCCCCCGTCGATGGGCGGCATATTCCATTATCTGACTGACAATATGAGGGGTAATTCTTTGCTGCTGCTTAAGCTCGCGGTCTAAATCCGCTTCACGGAACATACCGTCGCTATTGCTGGTCAAGCGGCTGAAATCATATTGCACGACGGGCATATCCAGCCGTTCCGGTGGTACCAGAAAGCCGTGCTTAATCATATAACGCAGGGGTAATTCATAAATACAATCGCGGAACAGGGATTTTTCATCACCACGGGTAATACCGTGATAGTGGAATTGATAGATCCAGCCTTTACCCAAACGGTAGGGGGTGGCAGTCAGCCCCAGTAAGCGTAGGCGTGGGTTGGTGGTACGTAAATGCTGAATAATTTGCTGATATTGGCTGTCATCTTCATCGCTGATTCGATGGCATTCATCAATTATCAACAGTGAAAAGGCGCTATCAAATAGAGACAGGTTTCGCGCCACGGATTGTACGCTACCAAAAACTACTTTCCCTTCACTTTGGCGTTGTTGCAGGCCAGCGGCAAAAATATCGGCGTCTAAACCATCTGCCTCTAAACCATAAGCACAATATTTAGCGTGATTCTGCGCTACCAGTTCTTTGACATGCGCCAGTACTAAAACGCGCCCACGAGCCAATTTTGCTAATTCAGCAATAACCAGACTTTTACCGGCCCCTGTGGGCAAGACGATCAACGCAGGCTCGGCATGGCGGCGAAAATGAGCGAGGGTCGCATCTACCGCTTCTTGTTGATAAGGGCGTAACGTAAAGGCCATTAATAAGCCTGCCCGGTGATTTTTATCATCATTTTCAAATTGTTCAACTCATTCACCATTTGCAACACTTTCCTGCAACGTATAAGTGCCATTGATCTTCAAGACTTTCTATTATTATGCCTGTGTGTGGCCGCTGGTGCGAGAGGCGGGATCGCGCGGATAAGTCGTTTCTCAATAACGGCTTTTTGCGTAACTGTTCCTAGGATGATATGGCAACCGCCGCTATACTGTTTTATTAATTTCACACCGTATAATTAGCATTCTGTCATCGTTGGCAGGTGTGAGTGCGGGTATCGTGCCCCTCGGTGGCACGACTCTATGAATAGGCAAAGTAGATTCAATGCGATTGGACAAGTTTTTATCTCAGCAATTAGGGGTTAGCCGGGCGTTAGTTGCGCGCGAGCTGCGGGCAAAACGCGTCACTATAGATGGCGAAGTGGTCAAAAGTGGTGCTATCAAGCTGACACCGGAACAAGACGTGAGATTTGACGGCAACCCATTACAACAAACGGTTGGCCCACGTTACTTTATGCTGAACAAACCGCAGGGTTATGTGTGTTCAACAGAAGACCCGGATCATCCGACCGTGCTGTATTTCCTTGATGAACCAGTAGCATACAAACTTCATGCCGCTGGGCGGTTGGATATCGATACCACCGGATTGGTACTTATGACCGATGACGGTCAATGGTCACACCGCATTACCTCTCCACGCCATCATTGTGAAAAGACCTATTTGGTAACGCTGGAACAGCCGATTGCTGATGATACCGCGCAGCAGTTTACCGACGGCGTGCAGTTGCATAATGAGAAGTCTCTGACTAAACCCGCTCAACTTGAGGTAATCGAACCACAGTTGGTGCGGCTGACCATCAGTGAAGGGCGCTACCATCAGGTGAAACGTATGTTTGCGGCCGTGGGTAATCGCGTGTTGGAACTGCACCGTGAGCGCATTGGCGATATCAAACTTGATGATGATTTGGCACCTGGTGAGTATCGCCCACTGACACCGGAAGAAATTGCCAGTGTTGGCGCTCCCCACTTGTAATTGATGTTCTATTGCAGTGTGGAGCCTTTGTTTCCACACTGTTTTGCCGTTGATATTACCCGCGGTAGGTTGGTAGGTTATTGAAGGAGTAGTCGAACGTGCATGCCAGTAATCCAAATGAAGCAAAGAACCGGACATCCCACGTTGGCTTGATCTTTATCTTGGGCTTGCTATCAATGCTGATGCCTCTGGCTATTGATATGTATTTGCCCAGTATGCCCATCATTGCGCAGGAGTTTGGCGTAGAAAGTGGTGCGGTACAGATGACACTAAGTGCCTATGTACTGGGGTTCGCCATCGGGCAAATGTTCTATGGGCCAATGGCTGATAGCATCGGGCGTAAGCCGGTTATCTTCTGGGGCACGCTTATCTTTGCTCTGGCGGGGATGGCTTGTGCCATGGCGCAGTCAGTTGAGCAACTGATTAATTTACGTTTCCTACATGGTTTGTCAGCTGCTGCTGCCAGTGTGGTGATTAATGCATTGATGCGAGATATGTTCACCAAAGATGATTTCTCACGAATGATGTCTTTTGTGGTCTTGGTGATGACTATCGCGCCATTGCTGGCACCGATTATCGGGGGTGCCTTGTTAGTGTGGTTTAGCTGGCACGCCATCTTCTGGAGCATGGCGGGTGCTGCGTTGGTGGGGGCGATATTGGTCGCGTTGTTTATCAAAGAAACCTTGCCGAAACAGAAACGGCAGAAGTTTCATTTGCGCACCACTATTGGCAATTTTGGCGCTTTATTCCGTCATAAACGAGTACTGAGCTACATGCTGGCCAGCGGTTTCTCTTTTGCCGGTATGTTCTCATTCCTCAGTGCTGGGCCGTTTGTTTATATTGATTTAAATGGAGTTTCTCCGCAAAACTTCGGCTATTACTTCGCGCTGAATATTGTCTTTTTATTCTTGATGACCTTGATCAACAGCCGTAATGTTCGCCGCTTCGGAGCGCTGAAGATGTTCCGTTTTGGTATGTTAGTTCAATTTGTCATGGGGATCTGGCTATTGGTGGTCTGTGCCACCGGGTTAGGATTCTGGGCGCTGGTGTTGGGTGTTGCTGCTTATGTCGGGTGCATCGCGATGATTACCTCAAATGCGATGGCAGTCATTTTGGATGATTTCCCGCATATGGCTGGGACGGCGTCTTCTTTGGCCGGTACTTTGCGCTTTGGTATTGGCGCGGTAGTGGGAACGCTGTTATCGATGGCCCCCTCCCGCAGTGCCTGGCCGATGGTCAGTTCAATGGCATTTTGTATTATTGTCGCCATGCTGTTGTATCTGTATGCCAGCCGTCCGCAGAATAAAAGTGCGGTAAAATAGCCTGATTGAATAGAATGTGAAGGGTAAATGCCTTTGGGGCTCCCTTCACGTTTGTTATTTGTAACCAATTTGTCAATTTCAGTCTTATTTGTTCCTCCTCCTTGCTTTACCTTTCACATCATTAAATATCACTCTATTTGCCTCTAAAAAAGGCAAAACTCTTGCGCTCAATCAATATAATAAGCATGCATATCATTATTTATTGCATAGTTGTGCTTGGCACCATATTGTTAACTTTTTGAGCGATGTATCAAAAAAGATGAAATTGTTATAACGTTATTTTTACCTGTTATTCTTGCTCGTAAGAGAGAAGTTGATATCAGTGAATTTATATATTTATCAATTAATTAAATCTACTTTATTAGGTTTGTTTGACGATGAATTGTTCGTTAAATGTAAAATATTGGCTGGTATTAGGTAATGGGTTTGCAAGAAAAATGGTTGAGATAGCCGCCATAAAGGGTTAAATATAACGAAAAATGGGATCTAAATCCCAAACTGGCAGTCTCAAGCTTGGTAAGGGGGACTGACCAAAGGTTAAAAACAGCACAAAAAATGGCATTGTTGATTTTTAGTTTCTAAATTGTTATCAAAGGTGTGTTTTGGTGAGGTTTGAACCAAGCACAATGACAACTTAGCGGCTATAACTTTAGTAAGTGTGAGTCATTGTGGTGCTTTTGTGATTTTTGAATTTTATTTTTGACTAGGAAAAATACGTGAATAATATCCAACTTTCGGTAGTACATCGTCTGCCGCAAAGTTACCGCTGGTTATCTGGGTTTATCGGCGTCAAAGTTGAACCGATGCCACTAGCCGCGATAGACGATAGCAACAATGACCTCATGGGACTGAAGTTACTGAGCCATGATGGTACACATGCGCAAATTATCATGCAGCGGCTCCATCTTTCGCTACAAGAGATACAGGTGGACTCCGCCATTGTGGAATGGGAAGGCGAGCCTTGCTTGTTTGTTCATCGTCAGGATGAAAGTGCGACCATGTGCCGTCTGAAAGATGTCGGTGTGGCTATTGCTGAGACCATGACTGCGCTTTATCCTTTCTGATTCGCGATTAAGCTTTCGTCAGTGATTTATGCTGGCGCTTTCGTATGCCCTGATTCCTGCTGTGCGCCAAACTAGTCAGCAAATTGCAATAATTGCTGGGTATATTGCTGTTTTGGCGCTGCAAAGATGGCCTGGCAGTCCCCTTGTTCCACCACCTCTCCCTGTTTTAACACAATCACTTGATGGCACAGTGACCGTACGACTTGTAAGTCATGGCTGATAAACAGGTAACTGAGTTGGTAGCGCTGCTGAAGGGATTTCAGCAAAGCCAGAATTTGTGCCTGTACCGATTTGTCCAGAGAAGAGGTAGGCTCGTCGAGGATCAGTAGTTGAGGTTGCAGGATTAATGCACGTGCAATAGCAATGCGCTGGCGCTGTCCACCAGAGAACTCCGTTGGGTAGCGATAGCGGCTCACCGGATCCAATCCAACTTCTTCCATCGCCTTAATCACACGCAGCTCGCGATGCGCCGCACTGAGTTTCTGATGAACTTCCAGCCCCTCAGCAATAATCTGCTGAATATTCAAGCGTGGATTCAGTGCCGAGTAAGGGTCCTGGAACACCACCTGAATTCGGCTGCGATAAGGCAACATCTGTTTGGGCGAGAAATTATGCAACGGTTGACCATCAAACCAAATCTCACCTTGGGAAGGCAATAAGCGCAGTAATGCCAGCCCGGTGGTGCTTTTCCCTGAACCGGATTCCCCCACCAAACCTAAGCTTTCACCGGGCCTTAAAGCAAAACTGAGATCTTTCAAAGCATAATGATGCGAGACAGTTCGGCGCAACAAGCCACGTTTAATCGGGAAAGCCACTTGCAGCCCTTTGACTTCAAGTAAGGGTTGCAGGCCGGTTTGGAGTGGTAGTGGTTCGCCCTGTGGTTCGGCATCCAATAACTGGCGAGTATAAGCATGCTGTGGTGAGTTAAACAGCGCCTGGCGAGTATTGCGCTCAACCACGCGCCCCTCACGCATCACGGCCACATTATCAGCCAACCGGCGCACGATATTCAGGTTATGGGTGATAAACAGTAAACTCATGCCCATCTCTTGCTTTAACTCTTTCAGCAAACTCAAAATCTGGGCTTGCACCGAAACATCCAGTGCCGTCGTGGGTTCATCGGCAATCAGTAATTTGGGCTTAGTCAGGACTGCCATAGCAATCATGACGCGCTGGCGCTCACCCCCGGAAAGCTGATGTGGGAAATCAGCCAGTCGGCCTTTGGCGTTGCGAATACCGACCCGGTCAAGGCACTGGATAATCTCAGTACGGGCGGCTTCCGGACGCATGCCGCGGTGCAGTGATAGCACTTCAGATAGCTGCTTCTCAATGGTGTGTAGCGGGTTTAATGACACCATCGGTTCCTGGAAAATCATGGAAATCTGATCACCACGAATGCCGCGCAATGTCGGTTCATCGGCATGTAATAGCGATTTACCGGCAAACAGAATATCGCCACTGGGGTACACCACGGGTGGTGAGGGTAGCAGGCGCAATATCGACAGGGCAGTGACACTTTTACCCGAACCAGACTCCCCGACCAAAGCCAGTGTCTCACCGGCATCTATTTGCAATGACAACTCGCTGACGACCTGGTGTTCAACACCTGCCTGGCGAAAGGCGATACTGAGATTTTGAATATCCAGAAGTGGGGAGGTCGCCATATCAGTACACCTTGCTTGGGTCAAAGGCGTCACGCACCGCTTCGCCGATAAAGATCAACAGAGATAACAGCACCGCCAATACCAGAAATGCCGTTATTCCTAACCACGGAGCCTGAAGGTTATTTTTACCCTCCAATAACAGCCCACCGAGTGAAGGTGAGCCCATTGGCAAGCCAAAGCCAAGGAAATCCAGTGAGGTCAGGGTAGTTATCGAACCGCACAAAATAAAGGGCAGAAAGGTCAGAGTGGCAACCATGGCATTGGGCAGCATATGTCGCGACATAATCACGCGATCGCGCACTCCCATCGCCCTTGCAGCACGTATATAGTCATAATTTCGGGTACGCAGAAACTCGGCTCGCACCACACCAACCAGCCCCATCCAGCCAAATATCACGGTAATGGCGAGTAGCCACCAGAAATTCGGCTGCACAATGCTGGACAGTAAAATGATTAAAAACAGGGTTGGCATGCCAGACCAGACTTCAATAAATCGCTGCCCCAACAAGTCAATTTTTCCGCCGTAATAGCCCTGAACTGCCCCAGCACAAATCCCAATCACACTGGAGAGCAGGGTTAATGTAAGGCCAAATAACAGTGAGATACGAAAGCCGTAAATGATCTTGGCCAACACATCGCCGCCAGTGCTGTCAGTACCGAGCAAATTAGTGCGGCTCGGTGGCGAGGGGAAAGGCACGTCTGTTGCAAAATTAATGGTGTTGTTGCTAAAGCGGATGGGTGCCCAGATGGCCCAGCCATTATCTTTAATCCGGCCAATGACATATGGATCTTGGTAATCCGCTGCCGTGGTTAAAATGCCACCAAAGGTTGATTCGGTGTAGTTGACCATAAAGGGCATGTAAAATTTACCCTGATAGCTCACCAAGAGCGGCTTGTCGTTGGCTATCAATTCGGCAAACAAACTAATAATAAACAGTGTTAGAAAGATCCACAGCGACCAATAGCCACGGTGGTTCTGGCGAAACCGCGCCCAGCGGGCTTGATTAATTGCACTTAGTCGCTTGATCATTGGCGGCCCTCAAAATCAATCCGTGGGTCAACCAGGGTGTAAGTGATATCGCTGAGGATATTCAGCAATAAACCAATCAGAGTGAAAATATAAAGAGTGCCAAACATCACCGGATAATCGCGTTGTAAAGTGGCTTCATAGCCCAGTAGCCCTAAGCCATTCAGTGAAAACATCACTTCTATCAATAATGACCCAGTAAAAAACATGCTAATAAAAGTGGCAGGGAAGCCGGCAATCACCAGCAGCATGGCATTGCGGAACACATGCCGATAAAGGATTTTTTCTTCGGGTAAACCTTTGGCGCGAGCAGTAACCACATATTGTTTACGAATTTCGTCCAAAAACGAGTTTTTGGTCAGCATGGTCAGTGTGGCAAAACCGCCAATCACGGTGGCCAGAACCGGTAATGTGATGTGCCACAAATAGTCGGTTATTTTGCCGTACCACGGTAGGGTATCCCAGTTGCTAGACACCAGCCCTCGTAACGGGAACAGATCGAAATAACTGCCGCCGGAAAACAGCACAATCAATAAAATGGCGAATAAAAACGAAGGGATAGCATAGCCGATAATGATTAAGGTACTGCTCCAGGTATCAAAAGCCGAGCCACTACGCACCGCCTTTTTAATTCCCAAAGGAATTGAAACCAGATAGATAATCAGTGTGCTCCATAACCCCAGCGAGATAGATACCGGCAGGCTATGTTTAATCAATGACATAACGGATTCACCACGGAATAGGCTGTCACCAAAATCAAAACGTACATAGCTCCAAAGCATCTCGAAATAGCGCTGATGCAGTGGTTTATCAAAGCCAAAGCGCTGTTTAATCTCGGCAATAACTTCCGGGTCTAATCCGCGTGAGCCGCGGTAGTTGCTATCACCAACTTGTGCGGCATTCAGGCCAACCTTAGCGCCACCTAATCCGCTATCGCCGCCTCCGGCGCTATATCCGCTGGAATGGCCCAGTTCGATGTTGGCAATCGCCTGATCAACCGGGCCACCGGGGGCTATTTGTACAATAAAAAAGTTAATAGTAATAATTGCCCACAGAGTGGGGATAACCAGCAATAGTCGCCGTAGCAGATATGCGCCCACAATCGCCCCCTAATGACGTTCTGTTGGCAGGCGAGCTGCCTTGTTGACATCAAACCACCAGCTATCAAAGCCGAGCGAATAAGTGGGTCTGTCTGCGGGCATCGAGAACTTATCCCAATAAGCAAAGCGAGCGTGATTGGAATACCACATCGGGATCATCAAGTAGTTCCAGGTCAACACGCGATCCAGAGCGCGGCCCAGAGATAACAGCGCTTCTGGCTGTTCCTGATGTTTAATAATCTGTTCAATCAATTGGTCGATCGCCGGATCTTTAATACCTGAAGCGTTATAACTGGAATCAATATAAGCCGAGCTCCACAAGATTTGCAGATTCGGGCTAGGGTAAGGGAAAGCCGTATAAACCGTGGGGATCATATCGTAATCCCGGCTGCGCAGGCGGTTAACAAACTGAGAACTATCCACTTCACGGATATTCATCGTTATGCCCAAACGCTGCAAATTATGCTTAAACGGTTGAACATATTGGAAATTACTGCCGCTGAGCAACAACAACTCAAAGACAAAAGGTTTACCAGTTTTACGGTTCACTAATTGCTGATTTTTGATTTCCCAGCCCGCTTCACTCAATAATTCCCGCGCTTTTAATAGATTATCGCGTGCATTACCGCTGCCGTCAGTGTGTGGCGGCTGGTAAATTTGAGTGAATACTTCCGGTGGAATTTTGCCTTTTAGCGGTGCCAGCCAGGCTAATTCAGCGCTGTCAGGATAACCTTTAGCCGCATATTCCGTGTTCTGGAAGAAGCTATTAGTGCGTTGATAACTGTCGAAATAAAATGCTTTATTCATCCAGTCAAAATCAAATGCCAATGTCAGTGCTTCACGAACTCGCCGGTCGCTAAAAATAGGGCGCTGGACATTAAACGCCAGCCAGCGGGTATTTTGAGCCGAATTATCAAGGATATCTTGTTTCACTATATAGTTTTTCGCAAAGTTACCGCCCACATATTGGGTAGCCCAACTCTTGGGCGAAGTTTCTTCACGGAAATCAAAAGCACCGGCTTTAAAAGCTTCCAATGCGACTTTATCGTCTAAATAATAATCATAACGGATGGTGTCAAAATTATATTGCCCGCGATTGACTGGCAAGTTGGCTGCCCAGTAGTCTTTGACTCGCTCATAGGTAATAAATTGGCCCATCTTATATTTACCAATACGATAGGGGCCACTGCTGACCGGCGGCTGACTCAGTGGGTCACTGAGTTTATGATCTTTCCAGAAATGCTCTGGCATTACAGGTAAACCAAATAGTCCCAGCATCTTATCTTTATTGGGTTCCGGGAATTCAAAACGCACGGTCAGGCGCGAAATGGCTTTTACCTGTACGCCCTTATAAACGATACGAAATTGCGGCACACCTTCGGTCATGAATTTATTGAAAGTGAATGCCACATCTTGGGCGGTAATGGGCTTGCCATCATGAAAACGGGCGCGAGGATTGATATCAACTTCAATCCAGTGAAAGTCGGGAGCAAAACGCGCTGACTCGGCAATTAATGGGTAATAGCTACCAATTTCATCGTCTGAGGTACTAAACAGCGAATCATATAGACGCTCAGTGCGAACAGCCGGGTTGCCACGCAGTGCATAGCGGTTGAAGTTATCAAAGGTGCCAATTGCAGAGAGCGTGATATCTCCGCCTTTAGGGGCCGCTGGATTGACATAATCAAAATGGCTAAAATCTGATGAGTACTTAGGTTCGCCCAATATGGCAAAAGAGCTACCTTCTTTAATAGTTTCAGCTTGCAGACCAAAACTCAGGGCTGATAGCGCCAAGGCAGCAAATAGGCGTAACAACATATTGGTAGTGATCTCCTGCTGTTATTTGCGTAGTAATAATCTCAAATGAAATTACCAGTTTACAAGGGTAAAGCAAACATTAAGCCAATGAGTTTTTGTTACGAAGTTTTTTTATGACAAAACTTGACCAGATCCTCAACAGATAGCGGCTTGCTGAGTAGGTATCCTTGTAGGTAGTTGACCCCATGTTGCGCTAAATACTGGAGTTGTTGTTCGGTTTCAACACCTTCTGCGACGGTTTCAATATTGAGTTTGTTCGCCAACATTAATACAGCATCTAATACCGGTGCAGCGACAGTATTAATACCGATAGTACTGACAAAACCACGATCGATTTTAATAAAGTCTAATGTAAAACGTTCTAAATAAATCAGTGCACTGTGCCCGGTACCAAAATCATCAACAGCGATTTGTATCCCCTGAGAACGCAACCAGGCAAATTGCTCAATTGCCAATTCTTCTTCAACCATGCCCCGTTCGGTAATCTCGAATACTGGTGAGAATACATCGGTATTTAATTGTTGTAACATCTGAGTGACATCTTTGCGGAAGTTATCATCAGTAAGGTGAACAGGTGAAATATTAAAGGCTAATTTAACTCCAGCTGGAACATGAGCTGCCATTAATTTGCTGTCTTTTATGATTAATTCAAATAAATGCCGGGTAAGAGGCTGAATCAGATGTTGAGCTTCCGCATAGGGAATGAAAAGATCAGGGGAAATACGTCCTTCAATAGGATGCTGCCAACGGATAAGTGCTTCTAATCCAGAAATGGAACGGTCATCTGACCGAAATGCGGGCTGGTATTCAACAAAGAACTCGCCACGCCGAATACCACGTAAGATTTCAGCTTCTGCACTTTGGCTGGCAATTAAAATATAATAAGCCAGAATGCCAACTAAGCCTGCAAGTAACAACCCGCCCAACAAAGTCATACGGATATCATCTGCGGTCAGGCTGGTATGATAAATCAATATTTTAATTGGGTAGCCGGGGAGCTGGATCTCACGTGCATCGCGAGTTGGTAGCTGGCTGATAGGAATGACTTTAGCGTCAAAGGTGGTAACCGCCAGTTCATCAATAATGATAGCTAAGCCGTTGACCTGGTTATTCGAATAATTCAGCAATAGGTAGGGATGTAAAGTCAGTTCTAGTGTTGCCAATACGCCGGTATTTCCGCGGCCCGCTTCGCGTAACCATACACCTATTGCCGGTTTGCCTGGCATCATCGGTGTACCTTGCTGAATTTTAAAATCTAATGGCTGAGAGACATTAATTTTAGGGTATAGCGCGCTGACAGGTACATTCATTTCGCCCGTGGCCGAAGAACAATAAGCGATATCATTCCGCACCAATAAGAAAGCACGAACACCATTCGTAAATGCGGCGCGGTAGTGCAGCGCAGAACTGGCCTGTTCACAATTTTTTGCACTCAGTGGGATAAGCTGAGACATCGACGTTGTGAGTTCACTCAGGAACTGAGACGAGTAGGAGATAATATGGTCACTTTGCAATGTTAATTTACGCTCACTACTGCGATAAAGTAATGACAGCGTAATAACAGCAAAAAGAATAAAGAAACAGAGCGCGAGGATGACACTTTTTTTAACGAGATGACGTCTGGATAAAATATTGCGGGAGAACGCACTGTTTGAACCCATGTTACGCCGCTCCTCAGCAAGATCGATAAAGTATTATGAGTATAAGTAAGTTAGCAGCACAGCGCTACCGATTTGCTAGGGAGCAATATTGACATTAATAAGCTTATCGATTTGAAATTCAATCCAATATAAAGCAAAGATGCCATGTAAATGCATCAAATATGCGGTGTAAGTGAACTTAATTTCTATTGGCGTATTTTAGAAATACATATCCATAAAACAAATTTTCAGCTTAGTAACGCAATCTACTTTATTCTAGAAAGAATAATCGGTGGTTGATATGTCTTAGTGCCAGAAAACTCTTGGTTTAGCGGGGCGAATTTTACACAGAAAATTCTTGAATTACGTGTCTTGATCAAAAAAAGGACGTTTCCTACAAGGAGTGGGTAGAGGGACTACAAAAACTATATTTTGGCAATAAAATGATTTCGGCAATAAAAAACGCTGCCGAGGCAGCGTTTCATCGTTTCGTTTGGTATCTCGGACAACAGGAATAAAAATCAGTTAGCTGCGCGAACCGCTACTTAGCACTCGTCGCCCATCACGATAACGCTTATTCCAATAATCTTCATTTAGGCTCGATATTGTCACACCGACGCTGGTCGATGCATGTACAAACTTATCGTTACCTAAATAGATACCAACGTGGCGGCCTGTCGATCCTGCTCGGAACAGTACCAAATCACCGGGACGCAACTTAGTACGTTGGATTTTTTTGCCAAGATCCTGCTGCTCAGATGTTGAGCGTGGCAAATCCATACCAAATTGTTCACGGAAAGTCGTTTGTACAAACGCAGAACAATCAATACCACGTTTGCTGCTACCGCCTAAACGATAACGAACACCTTTCCACCCTGCATACTGTTCTAAAATCTTCGACTTGACGTCAACGTTGCGCACCATTGCTTCGAATTCATCCTGAGAGGCTTGCAGTAAAAGCCCATCTTTGTCATTAACTGCACGCATCTCAGTTTGCGTATTATGTAAGTTCGAAGTCTGTGGTGAACTACACGCGGATAACATTACCGCTGCTGCAACTGCAGGAATGACCCGCAGAATATATCTCATAATAGGTTGAGACTTGACCATTGTTGTTGTTTTCCCTTGCTGTCCTTACGACGGATGTCGCTACCAAAATGCCAAACGAATCGAGATTATTGATTGTGGTCAGATGAGACAATCACTTAACCAAATAAATGTGCAGGAACGCACAATATAAATCAGGATAAGGGTGAAATGCCGGTATCCGAGCACAAACGTTTTTGAGATTACCGTAATGATTAATAAAAGGCGAGAGCTTTTATACCCATAATTTTACAAAATGTTAATGTTACATAATGTAATATTATATATTAAAAGCGGATAGCTGAATTTGTAGCCGTTTGGTGATAATAAATGAGTGAAAGCGTTAATTTTAGATTGAGCAAAAAACAGCCTTTTTTGCTCAATCATAAAGCAGAATGCGGGTTACCGACTTTTTGAGCCCGGCAGATTTCGGTTAATGACATCAATGATTTTGTCACTGAGCGGTGTCATTAATACCCAACTCATTCCCACCAAAACAATTGAGAGCGAGCCGACGGCAATATCAGTAAGCCAATGTGCGCCAATCATTATTCGTGGCATGGAAAAGAGAACCACGATTAGCAGGGCGATAGCAAAGGCACCTCGGGAAAAATAGCGCAGCATAAAACAGGCAAAAATCATCAGCATCATACCGTGGTCGCCGGGGAAGCTATCGCTTGATGCATCTTTGGTCGGAATGCCGGTTAATTCACTGACGCGGTTAATATTTTCAAAGGTCAGAGTTGGACTGGGATGTGAAACGGGCAGTAAGTGACCGAGTTGGTTGAGGATAACTGCTGTTAGCAGCATAACAAATCCCGTGACGATCAACCGACGTCGACCTGCGGTGGTCTCTTTCATATAGAAGTACAAATAAAGCAGCCCCATGCAAATCAGGGAAATAACATCAAAGGCCCGATTGTTGGTGATCGCTACCAAATGCAGAAATGGGGGGCTGGACAGCAAATGTTGGTTAAAATAGAAGAATACTGCTGAATCTATTTTAAACCAAAAACCGTGGTTTGCTGGAATATACCAAGAGAAAAACAGGGCTATTCCAAGTAAATTGAGCAGTAGTATTGTCGGCAAATTACGACGGGTCATGCGATGGCCTTTAATCTATAAATTGTCAGTGTAACAACGGTGCAGTAAATAAATTTGGGCGCATTATACTCCTTTGCGTAGTCGAGTCCCGAGTAATTCATGCTGTAATGAATTCCAGTCAGGGTCAGTTGTGCTAATGAGTTCAATCCGGCTATCAAGTGGGGGAACCTGGCGAGTTTCAATTTTCAAGTCATGCCCTTGGCGGTTAACCACCAGAGTGCCCTCAGGAATGCGCATCACGCCTTTTATACGTTCTACCGGATTTAATCGTACCCACTCCAATAATGGTACTGTGTCAAATACGGTATCGGCATTAAATACCCAACCACAACTCAGATAACCTTGACCTTGATTAAGGGCGCGACGCCAAGGTTCGTTACCTTTCAAGCTTAATGCAGCTAACCCTTTTTGCCGTGTTGAGCTGTGATGATGTGCGCCGTCGGGTAATTCATCATTATTACTGTGCGGTATATCCAGCAGAGCAATATCAATCTTCCCTTGTTTAGCATAATAGAGTGGGCGTGATACTGGCTGCTCTTCATGCCATTGCTTTAATACCGCATAATCCATCTCGCTATAGGCATCTTGTTTATTTGCCACGAGAACATCGGCTGCGGCCAATTGGTCTCGAAAATTTTCATTCTCGGTATAGCGAGGCTCACTTAACTGGCGTGCATCCAACAGTGTTAGAGTGGCATGCAGCGAGATCCACGGTTGATAAATATCCGAGGTTAATAAAGACAGAATCTGTTTTGGATGTCCCAACCCCGTTGGTTCAATCAGTAACCGATCTGGTTTTGCTTGTTGTAACAACATATTCAAGCCGACTTGCATGGGTAATCCATTGACACAACACATGCAGCCACCGGGTATTTCTTTTAATACCGCACCACTATCAGCCAATAGCGCTCCATCAATACCGATCTCGCCGAATTCATTGACCAGAACCGCCCATTTTTCATGTTCCGGTTTTTGCGACAATAAATGGCGAATGGTGGTGGTTTTGCCACATCCCAAAAAGCCGGTAATCAAGTTTGTTTTTGTCATCAGAAGTCTCCGATATTAATTTTTTTTAATGCCCTATTAAGTTTAAGGCCATTGGTGCCGTAGTTATATGTAGAGGATATAACACTGAGTCGGCTTATTTTGAAACGGAAAAAGCCAAAACACAGAGTATTTCCTAGGGGACTTAGGAACGGCGCCTAATGGTTATATCAAGATAGGAAATATAATTTGTCTCATCGAGGGATTTTAGTGAGTTATTGAAAGAGTAGCGCTATAAAAAATGCTCTATCATTTCCATTGCTCAGCCTGGAATCCTCTATCTTTAAAATGACAGTTATGAGAGTCGAGGTAGTTATGAGCAAATATCGGATGCAGATTATATTAGCAATATTGTTTTCATGGACAATATCTTTTGCCGCAAGTAGCGCACAGTCTACCTTGTCGGTGAGTGGAACAATTACATTTTCCGGAGCTATTGTAGAAAGCCCATGTGATACCTCATTTTCTGATCAAACGATAACAACCCGCTGTTATCGCAATGGTGAAACACTGACTCAACGACAAACACTCTCGCGTAATATGTCTCTAACTTCTCGGTTACCCAATCAGTTGGCGTCTTCAAATCTGGAATGGTTGAATCCGCAACGTAGTTTGGGAATTTTGACCGTTACTTACCTCTAATGCTACAAACTCAATTAATCATCCTATAAACACGGCTTATTACACTGATAAGCCGTGTTAGTTTTTCGGATGTTTTCTTCTTCATTGAAATTGTTTGACCGCAATGAAATAGTTTGACCACATGATATACTGATCGTTATTCAGACACCCTTTGGTCAGGCCAATTTAGCGTTTTTAATGCTAATACCTGATGCAGGAAATAAGGTTATGCGGTTATATCAGGAAGTCGGCAGTCAGCTGCGAGAAGCAATTATCAGTGGGCAATACAATTTAGGTGATCGTTTACCACCTGAGCGTGATATTGCCGAAAACTTCAGCGTCAGCCGCAGTGTGGTACGTGAAGCATTGATTATGCTGGAGCTGGAAAAATTAGTGGAAGTGCGCAAGGGCTCTGGCGTCTATGTGGTGAATGTTCCCGATAGGCTCGTAAATGGGGAGTCTGTCGTGTCTGCCGACAGTGGCTATGGCCCATTTGAGCTATTGCAGGCTCGCCAATTACTGGAAAGTGAAGTCGCTGCTTTTGCTGCTATGCAAGCGACTAAAGCAGACATCATCAAAATGCGTCAGGCCATTGAGCAGGAAAAAAACGCTTTAGATGCTGGTGCTGTGGATGAAAGTGCAGATGAGCTGTTTCACTGCTTGCTGGCCCAATCGACGCAAAATAGTGTATTGGCAAATATGGTTGCAGAGGCATGGCAGGCGAGAAAAACCAGCGCCATGTGGCAGGGGGCGCACAGTCATACCCTTGATTTCAGTTACCGTTGGCAATGGATGGAAGATCACCAAAAAATCCTGCAAGCGGTGCTACGCCGGGATAGCAAAGCAGCCAAGCAAGCCATGTGGCAGCATTTGGAAAATGTAAAATTGAAATTGCTTGAAATCTCGGATGCTAACCATCCCGATTTTGATGGTTATTTGTTTGAGTCTGCGCCATATCAACTCGAAGAGTAATTTACCCTGCGGCCTTGAAGCTACAGGGGTGTTGGCTGCGATCACTGTTCTGATTGGATTTAATGAGCCTCATTCTTGAGGCTCATCCTGTTAGCTCACTAAATTAATCCTGCTGAGCTAAACGTTTTACCGTTTCTTTCGCGCCAAACTGCTGAAGGCTGAGATAAGCTTCTGTTATAGCTTGAACAAATTCGGATTGTTGTGGCAAGGATTCACCAAACAGTGATTTTAATGACAATAAACTCTGTACTCTGGCAACCCCATCTTCGCTATTCTCAACGCAGGCTTTAAAGCTATCCACCATTGGGTCACGAATATCAATAGGTTGCCCGTTATCATCTACACCGCTCACATAACGCATCCAACCCGCGATACCCAATGCCAGGCAACGATATGGGCCGCCATTTTGTAAATGCCAACGCACTGAATCCAGCATCCGTTGTGGCAATTTCTGGCTACCGTCCATAGCGATTTGCCAGGTGCGGTGTTTCAATGATGGATTGCTATAACGCTCAATCAACTGGTCAGCATAAGCATTCAGATCAATACCGGTGACGCGCAATGTTGGAGCTTGTTCTGCCATCATCAGACGACGCGCAGTCAGTCGATAATTTTCGTCTGCCATGCAGTCATTAATATGCTGATAACCGGCCAGATACCCCAAATAGGAGAGGTAAGAATGGCTACCGTTCAACATGCGCAACTTCATTTCTTCAAATGGCAAGACATCATCAACTAACTGTACCCCAGCGACTTGCCAGTCAGGGCGACCTGCTACAAATTTGTCTTCAACCACCCATTGAATAAACGGTTCACAGGCAATACCGCAAGCATCGGCCACACCTAACGTATCGGCTATTTCTTGTAATGTTTCTGGGGTAGCAGCCGGAACAATGCGATCGACCATGGTATTAGGGAAAGTGACATTCTGTTCTATCCAGCTTGCCAACTCTGGGTCGCGGGCTGTTGCCAGACCAAGTACCGCGTTTTTCACCACATGGCCATTTTCTGGAATGTTATCGCATGACAGCACAGTAAACGGCGGCAGTCCGCGCAAGCGCCGTAATCGCAGCGCTTCAACCAGAATACCAGGGGCGGAAGTGGGAGCATCAGGGATAGCGAGATCGGCGCGGACAAATTCATTTTGCAGATCCAGTTGGCCGGTACCCGGCTCAATGCAATAACCTTTCTCCGTAATAGTCAGCGACACGATCGCCACTTGTGGTTCGGCCAATTTTTCTAGCACCTGCATAACGCCGTCTAAGCGGGCATGCACCGATTCACATACCGAGCCAACGACAATGGCTTGATTGCTTTGCGCGCCTTTTTCCAATACGGAGAAGAGGTGGTCTTGTTGGCGCAAGTTTTGAATCAAGACATCAGCACCAAACAAGCTGACTTCACAGATTCCCCAGTCGCCTCCCTGTTTATTTAATACCCTGTCAGTCAATAGCGCCTGATGAGCGCGGTGAAATGCGCCAAAACCGATGTGAACAATGCGGCTTTTCAGTGCAGTTCTATCATAAGCAGGCTGCTGTACGGTGTCGGGAAGGCGGCTGTTGGCAATAGTGTTCATTCGTGGCTCCAGAATCATTCACCCCATGGATATAACAAAGGGGATTGCGATAAAAGGTGTTAGATAAAAAGTTGTTAGACCAGTTTCGTTTGGCTTCTATAGGAAAAAGCCACACCATACTGACCGTTTTCTTTTGCTTGTTGCCATACAATAACGGCTTGCAGTGTAAAGCCATATGACAGAAAATAAAATTGGTAAGTCCAATATTGATTATATTCGTGAAGTGGATCAACCAATGAGGTTTTGCTTTTTGACACGCAGCGCTTAAAGAGTAAGGATAAAGCTGAGTGATACCTCTTGGAAATCGGTATAACAACATTGTCCGTATAAAAACATTGTCGGTATAAAAGCATTCGTGGGATAACCGCATTAGTCGGTATAACAAAATTGTATGCACCTGAACAGTTTACGTAGAAGGTAAAAATAAATGGAACAAACATGGCGTTGGTATGGCCCAAATGATCCGGTGTCGTTAGATGATGTCCGTCAGGCTGGTGCGACCGGAGTAGTGACTGCATTACACCATATCCCGAATGGTCAAGTCTGGCCGGTGAGTGAAATCAAACAGCGTCAGGCTGAAATTGCGGCTAAAGGGTTGGTATGGTCGGTGGTGGAAAGTGTACCGATTCATGAGGAAATAAAAACTCATAGCGGTAATTACGATCAACATATTGAAAACTATCAACAAACTCTGCGTAACCTTGCCGAATGCGGCATTGATATCGTGTGCTATAACTTCATGCCGATATTGGACTGGACACGTACCGATCTGGAATATCAATTGCCGGATGGTTCCAAGGCACTGCGCTTTGACCAGATAGCCTTTGCTGCTTTCGAGCTGCATATCCTGAAACGCCCCGGCGCGGAGAAGGATTACACCGCTGAAGAGCAAGCACAGGCGAAAGCTTACTTTGACGCGATGACCGAGGCTGATATTGCTAAGTTGACAGGCAATATCATTGCGGGTCTACCCGGCGCTGAAGAGGGTTATACGCTGGATCAATTCCGTGCGCGCTTAGCCGAGTATGATGGCATCGATAAAGCGCAACTACGTGAAAATATGGCATATTTCCTGCGTGCGATTATACCGGTTGCTGAACAGGTCGGTCTGCGTATGGCGGTTCACCCGGATGATCCACCGCGCCCAATTCTTGGTCTGCCGCGTATTGTTTCCACCATTGAAGATATGCAGTGGCTAAAAGAGACCGTTGACAGCATCCATAATGGTTTCACTATGTGTACCGGCTCTTATGGTGTCCGTGCAGATAATGACTTGGTGAAGATGATCGAGACTTTTGGCGATCGTATTCACTTCACTCATTTGCGTTCGACTTGCCGCGAAGGGAACCCAAAAACCTTCCATGAAGGCGGTCACCTGCAAGGTGATGTTGATATGTACTCAGTGGTTAAAGCCATTTTAACTGAAGAGCAACGTCGCCAGGCCGCGGGAGATAGGCGTCCAATTCCGATGCGGCCAGACCATGGCCACCAAATGCTGGATGATTTACATAAGAAAACCAATCCGGGCTATTCCGCAATTGGTCGGCTGAAAGGGTTGGCAGAAGTTCGCGGAGTTGAGTTGGCGCTTAAGCGCGCATTCTTCCCTGAGCTTAAATAGCCCTTCATCTTTCAAACTGCAGGTGTGTTGGCTGCTCTCAATAACCCGAATCACTTACTTATGTAAGCTCATCGGGATTATCTCGCTTGCCGCCTTCCTGCATCTTGAAATCTATAGGGCATAGTTTGGGTATAAAATAGTTAAGGGCCGGTATTCCGGCCCTTAATAATTTGAAAGATGAAGGGTATTAGTCTGCACGGCCCATATAGCGGCGCTCTGCAATATGAATACGGATTTTCTCGCCAGGGCTGATATATTCTGGTACCTGAATAGATAAACCGGTACTCATTACTGCCGGTTTGTTACGGGCACTGGCTGATGCACCTTTAATGCTCGGCGCGGTTTCAACAATTTCCATATCAACAGTCTGTGGCAATTCTAACGCCAGCAATTGACCATCCATTGTCAGAACTTGCATCCCTGGCATCCCACCTTCAGGAATAAACAACAGTTCTTCTTCAATCTGCTCTTTTTTGAAGTTGTATGGGGTGAAATCTTCGTCATCCATAAAGACATATTCGTCGCCATCGATATAAGAGAAATTCACACTGCGGCGAGTCAAAGTGATGGTGTCGAGGATTTCATCTCCTTTAAAACGCTCTTCAACTTTTAAACCGGTACGCACATCAGAAAAACGCATTTTATATAAAGTGCTCGCACCACGGGCACTTGGGCTTTGCACGTCGATATCTTTCACCAGCAGTAATTTGCCGTTGAGGTTGACCGCCATACCGCGTTTTATTTCGTTAGCTCTTGCCATTTATTAACCGCCAATCAGGATTGAAGATAAGTTGCGACAAGTTACTCGTGCCGCGTGATTCAGGCAAGGAGATAGCGCAAAAAAGAGTAAGATTTTCGTGACAGAATCGGCCTTATGCATACACCGGCAACAGACCCATTAATGCTGCAATATGAGCCACAGCATTGATCAGGCCAAACAGGATAATAAAGCCAATCATAAAGCGCCCACCCGGTGCGCGATAACTTGCTTGTGGGAAGCGTTTACGACTAGCGCGCGCCATCAATGCCGGGACAATAACCGCCCAAATGGTGGCGGCTAAACCAGCAAAACCAATGGCGTAAATAAAACCATTCGGGAACAGCAGCGCCCCGACAGTAGGTGGAACAAAAGTGATGAGTGCTGATTTGGTACGCCCGCCGCGGTCATCGGTGAATTTAAAGAAATCAGCAATAAAGTCGAACAAACCAAGGGATACCCCAAGGAATGAGCTGGCCAATGCCATATAAGAGAAGGCGTTTAGCAGTTGGCTGGTGGCTTGACTGGCAGAGACGGTATCCATCTGTTTCAGCAGGCTACCAATGTTACCGCCATCAGCAATAACTTGTTTGAATGCATCCCGGGCTATATTGCCCTGAATGGCATACTGCCACAGGATATAAATGACCAACGCTATCAACGTGCCGTATAGCAAGCTGCGCACCACCGCTTTACCATCTTTATGGTAGTACTTCACCAACCCCGGCACATTACCGTGGTAGCCAAAGGAGGTCAGTAAGTAGGGTAGTGCGGCTAATGCATAGGGTAAATAACTGGCATTGCTATCAGTCTGATTGAACAAAACCGCGCTTTCCACATGGCTAAACATATCACCGACAGACATGACGAATGTAATGACCATTCCGCCGATCAATATGGTGCTTAAGCGATCAACGGCGCGGGTGGATAACCAGACAATAAATGCCACCAAAACGGCAAAGATAAAGCCTGCTCCGGTTTGACCAATGCCAACGGTGTTTTCCAGCGTATGGGTAATAATTGAGCCGCCGGCTGAAATATAGGCGTAGGTCAGAATATAAAGAACAAAAGTGATAGATACACCATTAATGGAGCACCACACCTTACCCAGCAGGTCCTGCACCATGGTGTGGAAACTGGCTCCGCTCGGATAGTTCAGATTGGCTTCCAGAATCATCAAACCGGAAATCAGCATGCAGGCCCACGTATAAATCAGCAGCATAACCGAGCCGCTGAACCATACTCCCGCCGTTACGATGGGTATTGAGAACATCCCTGCCCCCACAGCGGTACCGGCGACTATCATTGCGCCACCGAGGACGGAGGGGCGTAAGAGTGGTTTGACTAAACCCATCGACATTTAATTTTGCTCCGTTATTTGGGGAATTTATTCTTTTTGGTTCTTACGTACTAGCTCAATGATACATGGCGGCGGTGGAGCTGTAAACAGATGAATATGCTTATACGGATTGTTTGGTCAGTGGTTAGTTTTGATTCGGTGTTCGGTTGCAATTGAATATCGCCTGAATAAGCACTTTTTAGGTTAAAAAGTAAACTGAAAATGATCGAGTTAGGTGGTGAAGCTGTGTGCTGGATCGGTTATTGAGCTGTTGAGCAAGGATAGTGCTGGTAGTTAACGAG
Source organism: Yersinia sp. 22-579 (assembly GCF_030433455.1). Classification (NCBI taxonomy): domain Bacteria; kingdom Pseudomonadati; phylum Pseudomonadota; class Gammaproteobacteria; order Enterobacterales; family Yersiniaceae; genus Yersinia; species Yersinia sp. 22-579. The sequence continues at coordinate 283,183 of NZ_JAUJTZ010000001.1, forward strand.
GGGGGTTGCTATTGTCCGCTGTTATTCCACCAGCCTACAGGAGCCTGCTGATGGACTGTCGCTCAGATTGCGGTGCCTGCTGTATTGCTCCTTCAATTTCCAGCCCGATCCCCGGTATGCCATTCGGCAAGCCCGCCAATACCCGTTGCCTGCATTTGGATGACAATATGCGCTGCGGTATTTTCCATTTGCCATCTCGCCCGGCAGTATGTGCCAGCCTGCAAGCATTGCCGGAAATGTGTTTTGATACGCGCGAAAAGGCGCTGGTGTATTTGATTAAACTGGAAGCGGATACTGCGCCTTAATCGATGACTGGCTCGGCGAGAAAGCACGGTGAGCCAAGGGTTTACCGCACCTAGGGGCGCTCCGACGGCTTACGCCGTTACGACCCCAACGGCACGATTTCCCTTGGTTTAATTTGTCAGCAATATGAGGGCGATAATAATATTGCCCTCAGTTATTCAACCTAAAGACTAAGCCCCAGCCGGAACTGCGTGAGCGGTATTTTTCAGCACTGGTCCGGTGTACTTTTCAATTTCAAGCTGTGCCATCTGGCCACAGTTACCTTGCGCCAAACTGGACGAGCCGATATCGAAAGTCAGGCAATTAATATTACCGTTCTTACAAATTGAACCCGGAACAGACGGCTCGGCGGGATCAAACCATGCCCCTTCGCTTATCCGTACCACGCCTGGCCGCACATCTTCCGTTACCACGGCACCGACCAAAATCTGCCCGCGATCATTAAATGCCCGCACTAAATCGCCGTTCACAATCTGACGTGCGCTGGCATCTTGTGGGCTGATCAGAATGGCTTCGCGATCTGCTACCGCGTACTTTTCGCGCAGTGGTGTGTTATCCAATTGCGAATGCAGGCGGTTGATTGGGTGCGCAGTGTTCAGCGACAGCGGATATTTTTTTGCTTCGGCTCCGCGATACCATTCATGCGGTGGCATCCAGGTTGGGATCCCCTGACAATCGGCATACTCCATTTTGGCGATGGTATCGGAATATATTTCAATTTTACCCGATGGCGTACCAAGTGGGTTGAGCAATGGATTCTCACGATAATCGGCAAAACGCACCCACTGCTTGTTGGCCTCGGGAATGGGGAAGCGAATATAGTTATTTGACTCCCAGAACATATCGAAAGGCGGTAGGGCGACACGTGCTGTACGGGCTTGTGACTTCATATCGTCATACATTGATTTCAGCCACTGAGTTTCATCTTTACCCTCGGTAAAGGCATCAATGACCCCCAGCCGAGTGGCCATAGCAGCGAAAATATCAAAATCACTGCGGGCTTCATGTTGTGGCGGGACGCACTGATGCATCGGGAACACATAAAGCTGTGAATAGTCGCCGCCCATTTCCAAATCATTGCGTTCATAACTGGTGGTGGCCGGTAACACGATATCGGCATGTTTAGCGGTGGCAGTCCAGTAGGGTTCGTTAACCACGATGGTTTCAGGGTGTTGCCAGGCTTTCACCAAATTATTGGTATCCTGATGCTGATGGAAGGTATTTCCGCCAGCCACATAGACCATTTTGACATCGGGATAGGTCACTTTGGTGCCATTGAAATCAATGGTTTTGCCCGGATTTGCCAGACACTCGGCAATGCGCGCCACCGGAATCGGTGATGGCGAGTTCTTCGGCGCATTCCCGGCAGAAATCCCCGGTAAAATACCGCCTTTCGCCGTTGGGCTACCACCGGAAGAGTAGTGGTAGCTGAAACCAAAGCCGCCACCCGGCAAACCAATTTGGCCAAGCATCGAGGCAACCGTCACCAGCAGCCAGTGTTGTTGCTCACCGTGGTGTTGGCGCTGAATCCCCCAACCGCCCATGATCATGGTGCGCTGCTTCGCCATATCGCGTGCCAATTGGCGTATCACGTCAGCATCAACACCACTGATATCTGCCGCCCATTCTGCACTCTTCGGCTGGCCGTCGGTTTCCCCGAGCAGATAGGCCTGGAATTTATCGAAGCCAATGGTATAGGTTTTGATAAAGTCTGGATTGTGCAGCTTTTCCGTCAGCAAGGTATGAGCAATCCCAATGAGCATTGCGCTGTCGGTATAAGGGCGCGGGGCAATCCATTGGGCATTAGTGAATTTGGCGCTGTCATTATGAACCGGGTCAATGCTAATGACTTTGGTGCCTTTCTTCTTCAGCGCTTCAAAGCCCGTTTGGCCAACGTGATCCGGAACGTTCCAACTGTTTTTCAGCGTGATCATTGGGTTACACCCCCATAGGATCACCAGCTCGCTATTATCTACTACGTTAGGCCAGGCAGTTTGTTGTTCGTAAACCTCCATTGACCCCATGACATGAGTCATGATCACCTGTGCTGCACCGGTTGAATAGTCACCGGCATAACCGAGGAACCCACCACTCAGGTTCATTAAGCGTTGCAGCAAAGTGCGGCTGTTGTGCAGCATACCGACACTTTTCCAGCCATAAGAACCGGCATACAGCGCTTGTGGGCCGTGGTCTTTCTGTACCCGTACTATTTCGTTACACACCAGTTCTGTGGCTTTGTCCCAACTGACGCGCACCCATTCATCGCGGCCACGTAGTTCGGTATGGCTGCCGGGGCCACCTTCCAACCAACTTTTGCGCACCATCGGATATTTGATACGGTTCTCAGCATGCACTTGATAAGGAGCCATAGTGATCAGGTCATTTGGCCACGGATCATCTTTGACCGGCTGCACGCCGACCATACGCCCATTTTCAACGATAGCCTCAAAGGCTCCCCAATGCGCGCCGGTCAGAATACCTTTCTGTGCCTGACGTAGTGCCAGAAACTGCGGTAATGCCTGGCTGATAGCTTGCGCTAACGCTGATTTTGGCCACAGGCCACCTATCAGAGGCAATGCGGCCAGCGCACTGGTGCCCAATAAGAAGCGACGGCGGCTCATTTGCAAGGGTTGTTGTTCGTATTTAGTCATTTTCGCCTCTTATTTACAGCTTGGCCGGCATATCACTGGCATGCTTTTGTACATATTGTGTCATCACGCGTAACTGTTCCTGAGTCAGGGAGGTACGTGGTGCCATGCCTTTGATTACCCCAATCCATTGGTTCGCATTGAAGCGGTCGAGCGCGGTTAAACCGTGGCAGCCAGTGCAGTTAGCCGACATCATATCAGCGGCATAGCGCCAGATTTTCTGTTGATCATCAACCAGTTGTTTCTTCGGTAACCACACCTGAAGCGCGACCTGATGCCAGACCAAATTAGTTTCCGGGTCAGTTTGGGTATTTAATGTTTTCAGCGCTTTTTGCGCATCTTCGCCCAGTAACACACTCAAAATGCGTTTCCCTTGAGCGGCATAGAACACTTCTGCCACGCCATCTTGCTGCCAGCCTTTCACATCCACCAACACCTGGTCACCTTGCTGTTTCACCACTTCAACTTCAGTCGATGGCATCAGGTTACCGGCGTTATGGCTGTCACCTGCGTTCATAAAGAACGGCTCAGTGGCGATGGTATACAGGGTGGTGGCGGTTGCTGGTGTTTGTGCTGCTGCGGTGGCCAATTCGGCCGCACCGGCCTGAGTCACTTCACTCATGTCGGGCAGGATATGGGCCACACCTTTATGGCAATCAATACAGGTTTCACCCTTTTTGATGGCGACAGGGTGCTGAATCCGAGCTTCAGCACTTTGCCCGGTGATATCCATTGCATCAAAGCTGTGGCACGAGCGGCAGGTGGCTGAGTCGTTTTCTTTCAGCGTTTTCCACACCGATTGGGCCATAGCGAGTTTATGGGCTTCATATTTCTCTGGTGTATTGATGGTGCCAACCATTTCACCGTAGATATCTTTCACTGCGCGGATTTTGGTCCACAGATAATCCAGCGGCTCATGAGGTACGTGGCAGTCAGCACATTCAGCGCGGATACCTTTGGTGTTTTGGAAGTGGACGCTACCTTGATATTCAGCCAGTGGCTGCTGCATGGTATGGCAGGAGACGCAGAACGCGGTATCACTGGTTTTATGGAAGACAGTGGCAGTTCCTGCGAGGAGCGCGGCACCGATAATCATGCCGATCAGCAGAATCCATAACCATCCCCACCGGCGTTTTTTCACGAAGCCAGTTTGTTTTTTGCTCATAATTGCACCCACATAAGATATATAATAATTATTGTTAAAACAGACGAATCAAATGCACGACTGGATAAAATGCCAGATAATCTGCCAACAGAGCCTTATCTACCGGCGATAAGTCTTTCCCATAAAATAAGTGGGTCTATTGTAGGGCGGTTTTCTGTTGATGACTAACTCTATAGGGTTATTTAGCAATATTAGTTCAAATTGCTGAATATAAATGTGATGAATGGATAAATTTTTGTGGGATTGCACATATAACCAGCTGATTTCGCTGGTTATATATTGGTTTATATAGCGCTATTTTTTAGTCGTAGGGGAAGTAAAACTGCTGATTCAACCATAAATCGATAGCATGACGGCTGGCTTCAAAATGAGGTTCGGGTAATTCGCGCGGATCACACCACAGCCATTGCTGACATTTATCCGGTTCTTTCAGCTCAGGTCGCCCGCCGGGGTGTTGTGCCAGCAAACAAACCGAAACTGTATGTTTACCTTCTTCACGCCAGGTCGCTAGGTTATTGCATAAACCAATAACTTTCATCTCATTGATATTTAAACCTGTTTCTTCAAATATCTCTCGCTGTGCCGCTTGTTCAAAAGACTCGCCAGCCTCCATGTGGCCACCGGGAATGGACCAGTAAGGCGCATGCTGACTGCTGCGTTTGCCGAACAGTACCTCACCTTGTTGATTAACAATAATAACGCCAACACCGACAACAACAGACATCGTTTAGCTCCTTTGATATGAGTATCAGCAACTGTCAGCAAATGGGGCTATTTTGCTGCTAACAGAAACTCGTTAAAGACGAAAATGTGCGGAGTGTCAAAAATCCACTAAGAATAAAAGCAGAAAACTTGCATATATTCTTAGTCGGAAACACACTCCTTGAAACGTTTCAGCGTTATCTCGTCACCAGATGATAAAGGGTAACGCTCCTTTTTCTCATTGAAGCTGAAACGATTCAATTTCAGCAAGAGAGGAGACATAATGTTCCAGTTATCGACGCAAGATATCCATCTGGCTGCACAAGCAGGCAGCAAAAACGAGGCCATCACCCAGGTGGCGGCTGCTCTCACTCAAGCTGGCAATGTTGCTGCTGGCTATCTTGATGGGATGCTAGCCCGCGAGCAGCAAACCTCGACCTATTTGGGTAATGGTATTGCTATTCCACATGGTACCACTGATACCCGCGACCTGGTGCTGAACACTGGCGTTCAGGTTTTCCAATTCCCGCAGGGTATTGCCTGGGGCGAAGATCAAACCGCCTATATTGTTATCGGCATTGCAGCACGCTCCGATGAACATCTGGCATTATTGCGCCAACTGACGCATGTATTAAGTGACGATGCGGTTGCCGCGCAGTTGGCAAAAACAACCTCAGCTGAAGAATTACGCAGCTTGCTGATGGGTGAGAAAAAAACCGCTGAATTCCATTTTGACACTTCACTCATTGCCCTCGATGTCGCGGCTGACAACTTGATCACGCTGCAAGCACTGAATGCGGGTCGTTTACAGCAAATCAGGGCTGTTGATGCGCACTTTGTTAGTGATGTTATTACTCGTGAACCGCTGAATCTGGGACAGGGGATCTGGCTGAGTGACAGCACCGCAGGTAATTTGGTCAGTGCTGCGACGGTCAGCCGCCCGGCAATCGCTTTTGAACATAATGGGGAGAAAGTTGCCCTGTTGCTGACACTGTCAGTGGTCGATGATCAGCCATTCTCGGTGCTGAACTATCTCAGCGACTTGCTATTGGCGAAGAAAGCTGACCTATTGCTGAACGCTGATGCTGCCGCACTGTTGGCTTTGCTGACCAGTGAATATATTGAACAAAATGAAGTATTAAGCGCTGAGTTTGTTGTTCGCAACGAACATGGGTTACATGCGCGCCCAGGGACGATTTTAGTCAATACAATCAAACAGTTTACCAGTGAAATCACCGTAACCAATCTGGACGGTACCGGTAAACCCGCTAATGGACGTAGTCTAATGAAAGTTGTGGCTCTAGGGGTTAAAAAAGGGAATCGTCTGCGCTTTACCGCCAGCGGTGAAGATGCACAAGCTGCACTGGATGCCATTGGTGAAGCTATCGCCGCCGGTCTGGGCGAGGGGGCAGCATGAGCAGAAGAGTCGCCACCATCACATTGAACCCAGCTTATGATCTGGTGGGCTTTTGCCCGGAAATCGAACGCGGTGAAGTTAATCTGGTAAAAACTGCCGGTCTGCATGCGGCGGGTAAAGGTATTAATGTTGCCAAGGTGCTGAAAGACTTGGGTATTGATGTCACTGTCGGCGGTTTCCTCGGCAAAGATAACCAAGATGGCTTCCAGCTGTTATTTAGCGAATTGGGTATCGCCAACCGTTTTCAGGTAGTGCCGGGACGTACCCGCATTAACGTTAAACTGACCGAAAAAGATGGTGAAGTCACTGACTTTAACTTCTCCGGTTTTGAAGTCACCAAACCGGATTGGGATCGTTTTGTAAACGACTCATTGAGTTGGTTGGGGCAGTTCGACATGGTAGCGGTCAGCGGTAGCTTGCCAGCGGGGGTGAATCCCGATGACTTTACCGACTGGATGAAGCGCCTGCGCTCCCAGTGCCCGTGCATAATTTTCGACAGCAGCCGCGAAGCCTTGGTTGCGGGTCTGAAAGCCTCACCTTGGTTGGTGAAACCCAATCGTCGTGAACTGGAAATTTGGGCTGGTCGTCCGTTACCTGAACTGGGTGATGTGGTGGAAGCCGCACACGCACTGCGCGACCAGGGGATTGCCCACGTGGTGATTTCTCTCGGGGCCGAAGGTGCGTTGTGGGTTAATGCCTCTGGTGCCTGGTTGGCAAAACCGCCTGCCTGTGACGTGGTCAGCACCGTTGGTGCCGGTGACTCAATGGTGGGTGGCCTGATTTATGGATTGTTAATGCGTGAGTCCAGCGAGCATACCTTGCGTCTGGCAACCGCAGTCGCTGCTTTGGCTGTCAGCCAGAGCAATGTGGGTATTACGGATCGCCCACAACTGGCAGCCATGATGGCGAAAGTGGACCTGAAACCCTTTAATTGATCTCCGGAGGCGAAATGAAAACGCTACTAATAATAGACAGTTCGCTCGGGCAGGCCAGAGGCCACCTTGCGTCACTGATGTTGGGTGCTGCGGCGGCAAAAGCAGGACTGAGCTGGGTTGAGAAGGCGGCAGATGCAGAACTGGTGATTGTGGCTGGGCAATCAGTGCCAGCTGACAGTGCGCTGAACGGTAAAAACGTGTATCTCGGTGATGTGGAAAAAGCGGTACGTGATCCTGAAGGCTTTCTGGCTCAGGCTATCACTCAGGCCAAACCTTATCAGGCTGCGGTTGCTGCCACGCCAGTCGCCGCATCAACGACCGGCCCGAAACGTATTGTGGCGATTACTGCCTGTCCAACCGGTGTAGCTCATACCTTTATGGCTGCTGAAGCCATTGAAAGTGAAGCGAAAAAACGTGGCTGGTGGGTAAAAGTTGAAACGCGCGGTTCTGTCGGTGCAGGCAATGCTATTACACCGGAAGAAGTGGCTGCGGCCGACTTGGTGATTGTGGCGGCTGACATTGAAGTGGATTTAGATAAGTTTGCCGGCAAACCTATGTACCGCACCACGACTGGCTTAGCGCTGAAAAAGACCGCGCAGGAGCTGGATAAAGCACTGGTGGAAGCGGAAGTTTATCAGCCAAAAACTGGCAGCAGCACTGGGGTGAAGAAAGCAGAAACCGGCGGCCCGTATCGCCATCTGCTGACCGGTGTCTCTTACATGTTGCCAATGGTGGTTGCTGGCGGCCTGTGTATCGCGCTCTCGTTTGTATTCGGTATTAAAGCCTTTGAAGTGAAAGGCACACTGGCTGCGGCCTTGATGCAAATTGGTGGTGGTTCTGCCTTCGCCCTGATGGTACCGGTATTGGCCGGTTTTATCGCCTTCTCCATCGCTGACCGCCCGGGCCTGACGCCGGGTCTGATTGGCGGTATGTTGGCGGTGAGTACTGGTGCGGGCTTCCTTGGCGGTATCATTGCCGGTTTCCTCGCCGGTTATGTTGCTAAAGCTATCAGTACCAAACTGCGCTTGCCACAGAGTATGGAAGCGCTCAAACCGATATTGATCATCCCGCTAGTCGCTAGCTTGATTGTTGGTTTGGTGATGATTTATGTGGTCGGTACACCGGTTGCTAAAATCATGACTGGCCTGACTAACTGGCTGCAATCCATGGGTACGGCTAATGCGGTACTGTTGGGGGCTATTCTCGGTGCGATGATGTGTACTGACATGGGTGGGCCAGTGAACAAAGCGGCTTACGCCTTTGGGGTGGCGCTGTTGAGTTCTTCAGTTTATGCACCGATGGCAGCCATTATGGCGGCGGGGATGGTGCCACCGCTGGCGATGGGGCTGGCAACACTGCTGGCGCGGCATAAGTTTGACAAAGGTGAGCAGGAAGGGGGCAAAGCCGCGCTGGTTCTGGGCTTGTGCTTTATCTCTGAAGGGGCCATTCCGTTTGCTGCTCGTGACCCAATGCGTGTCTTGCCGTGCTGTATCGCGGGCGGTGCATTGACCGGTGCTCTGTCGATGGCCTTCGGCGCGCAACTGATGGCGCCACACGGCGGCTTGTTCGTGCTGTTGATCCCAGGGGCCATCCATCCAGTGCTGTTATATCTGGTGGCGATTATTGCCGGTACTGTCCTGGCCGGTGGCCTGTACGCGATGTTGAAACGTCCTGATGCAATTGTGGCAAAAGTGGCATAAGTATTATTAGCCACAATAATTAATCAGTGCCAGTCAGTTAACGCTGACTGGCATTTTTTATGCTTTCTATCATTATTACAATGGGTTAATAAAGTAGGGTTAGCTACACACTGCATTATTAATGGATAATAATGATGACGAAAAATTAAACTTTGTTTAGGTTTTGTTTAAGTTCTCTGCGTAAAATCGCGATCCGCCAATAATCATCTGGTTAGCCATTCAGTAACTGCAAGATTAAAAGTGAAAAGGAGGGGGAGGTGAGTAGCCCTATTGTTTTAGATAAATTAAAAAATGTGCTTGTCATTAATAATGAAGCACATGCTTTATCAAAAAATGAAGTGCTGCTGCTGGAACATCTCTATTTACGCGGCGGTGAAGTGATTCCCCGCGATGAATTAATCAGTACCTGCTGGCCTGATCGGGTGGTATCCCCGGTTTCATTACCGGTGGCTATCAAGCATATTCGCGATGTATTACGCAAGGCGACCCAAAATGAGGTGATTAAAACCCATAAAAGTGTCGGTTACAGTTTTCAGCAAGATAGCCTTGAATTGTCAATTAATAGTGCGGTGTATGAGCAACAAATCAATAAAGCAGAGATACGTCAAGAAACCCCAGTAGAGAATAGTGCAGAGCAGAATCAACAGTCGCTACCGGTTAAAGCGCATGGCGGGAAAAAGATCTCCCACAACTATACTGGCTACAACTACACTGGCTACTTTATGGCTGGTGCTATCGTGCTAATAATGGCGCTTTTTATCAGCGGTGAAGAGGATGTTATCTCTTTTACTGATAGCACGACTCGCAGCACGATTATTACCAATGTGCCACCAGCGCTGGATAATAGCGCTGCAGCATTACCCAAGGTCAAGAATGGGGTGATATTTAAAGACAACTTTGGTTCAGTTATTGTTTGCGACCAAGTGGAGTGTAAGCGGCAATGAAAATCAAATCTGTGGTTATTATATCTATTTTCTCCATTATTACTTTATTATTAATCTACAGTTACAAACACTTATGTTATTACTCAGAGATGAAATATGGTAGTAACACTGAGCATATTGATATTAAGGTCAGTGGGCTAAAATTTGACATTTTGCACTATATTATTGATAAGGATTCACGGCTGGTCCTGTCAGAAGAGATGTCCGGTATTAGCTTACGGAAACCGGGTGGGGGATATATTTTCTTCCCGCTACACTCATATCAATCAGCCCCGAATGGCCAGCCTAAGGGATCACTCAAGTCATTAGGTTCAGTGTTATCGGTTTGTATTTATGAAGTTGACAATCAGAAAAAGAATATTGTCAGTTTCTTTAACGGTGACCGCGGGTTTATTGAAATAAACGGCGAAACTATACATTTGTCTTCGCTATTATTGGGTTTGCAAGGTAAACATACTCATGCTTCTTATCTCAGTGTGAGTGAATAACAGCATTACAATAAAAACATTCGTTTAATTAATTATGGCTAATCAAGTCAAAAAGCAGGTTATCTCAATGGGATAGCCTGCTTTTTTGTTTCCCAGTTTTTATTAACGATTAATAAACCATTAATAATTTAAATTATCAAAAAAACTTTGCCAGTATATGCCCCGTCGGTGATGACACCGTCTGTATTATAGATTAGGTGCCGTTACCCTGTTACCGATATTCATTATCGTTTATCGTTATTCATCATCTTACTATGAGGTTGTTCTATAAAATGAATATGAAAGAATTCGTTAAAAAACCACTGGCAATTGCTGTATTAATGCTGACCTTTGGTGGAGTGGCGAATATGGCACATGCAGGTTCTGTCGTACAACACCAAGATGTTTCTGCATCGAAAGAAGTTAAACAAGGTGGGGAGTTTAAAGTTGAATTTACCGCCAGTCCTGATGAAATCACTTCAGGCCGTCAGGGAAAAGATGTGGCAGCATTTTATTTGAAAGTATCAGACTCAGCAGAGCATAGTGGCTGGCGACTAATTCCAACTGGCTCATCTAAAGGTGGATATATGTATGATGACAAGGGTAATCGTGTGGAGTTACATAGTTCATCATGGAGTTGGGTGGGGCCAGATAATAACTGGTATATAAATAACGCTGGAAATACTGTGTTAGAGGATCACCTTTATTTAGCTAAAGGTCAGGTGGTTCCCGCAGGAACATATCATTTCACAGGTCGCGTTGAAGAATATCTATAATTAGTTTAGCAGGGAATATGGCGGTTTATTATCGTCATATTCCTTATGTTATTGCTTCATGAGAATATACTTGATGAGTTATAAATGAAAATCAATATTAACAAGGTTATTATTCTAATTTTTTCATCATTAACGTTTTTACCTTATGTTTATGCTAAGGAGCCTAACCTGCATACCATTCAACATAAATTTTCAGTAAAAGTGGATGAAACACGCGCTATCTACCCATTATCTTCAGTGAAAGGGATTTCATTGTCTATGATGAATCCGCAAGATTATCCGATATTGGTACAAACGCAAGTAAAGGGGGAGGATAAACGTTCGCCCGCACCTTTTGTGGTGACCCCACCATTATTTCGCCTGGATGCGGGTATGCAAGGGCGAGTACGTGTAATTCGCACCGGGGGCAACTTCCCGCAGGATCGTGAAAGTTTGCAATGGCTATGTCTCACTGGTGTGCCACCCAAAGAGGGTGATATGTGGGATAATAGTCACCATGATAAAAATAAGGAAACGCAAGATGTTAATCTGGATGTCAGGTTGTCTATCAGCACCTGCATGAAACTATTGATCAGACCAGAACAACTTAAACAAAAACCGGAAGATGTTGCAGGTGAATTAACTTGGCAGCGTAATAGGAAACAGTTGCAGGTTAATAACCCGACACCATTTTATATCAGTTTTAAATCAATTAATTTGGGAGGTAAAGATATCAATTTATCTTCTGCTGGTGAGAATACCTATGTGGCACCTTTTGGTGAAAGGAGTTATGCACTGCCGATGGATATGGCCGGATCTCCCGTAGAAGTTAATTGGAAAATCATTAATGATTTGGGCGGCGAGAGCCAGGTATTTAAAGCCAATGTTTAAAGAGAATATTTAAAGTTATTGCTGTTGTCTGATATTTCCCCTGTATTTTTATGGGGTGAGGTGATGTTTTTCTTTTTAAGAAATTCGGTAGTTAAACTTATTGCATTTCTGGCGATGTGTTTGGTATTTCCGGTGTGGGCCGGTCATTATTCCTTTGACCCTACATTATTAGTAGGTAATAATATTAATGCTAATACTAAAACGGATCTTTCTTTATTTGAACAAGGAGGGCAATTACCAGGCACTTATCTGGTGGATATATTCTTAGGTGATGAAAAGGTGGATTCCACTAATGTGACATTCCATGCAGTAAAGTCACCAACTGGAGAATATTCGCTACAAGCTTGTTTAACTAAAGAGCAATTATCCCGCTATGGCGTAGATGTGGATAATTACCCGGAATTATTGCCGCCAGCAAAAAATACCGAGCAGGGTGAACAAGCTGACCAGTGCGTTAATTTGGCGGCTATTCCACAGGCCAGTGAAGAGTTTGAATTTTATACTATGCGGTTGGTGCTGAATATTCCACAAGTGGCATTGCGGCCCAAGGATGAAATCCCAATCGAGCGCTGGGATGATGGTATTACTGCTTTTTTGCTGAATTATATGGCCAATAGCAGTGAAACAACTTATCGCCAAAATGGTGAGCAGCAACACTCGCACTATATTCAGCTGTATCCCGGTTTTAATATTGGTGCATGGCGCATTCGTAATGCCACCAGTTGGAGCCAATCCGGTGATACTGGCGGTAAGTGGCAAAGCAGCTATATCTACGCCACGCGCGGGTTGTACCGCTTAAAAAGCCGGGTCACTTTGGGGGAAAGCTATACTCCCGGTGATTTTTTTGACAGCGTGCCATTCACTGGTGTGATGCTGGGCGATGATGCCAATATGCTGCCGAGTAATCAGCGCGATTTTATGCCAGTAGTGCGCGGCATCGCCCGCTCTCAGGCGCGAGTGGAAGTGCGGCAAAATGGCTATCTGATCTACAGCACTGTGGTGTCACCGGGGCCGTTTGAGTTAACTGACATGCTGCCCAGTCACTCAGAGGGTGATTTGCATGTGACGGTGTTGGAAAGTAACGGCGCAACGCAGCAGTTTACCGTGCCTTATACCGTGCCAGCTATCGCGCTGCGCAAGGGGCGTTTGCGCTACAACCTGATGGCGGGGCGCTATCGCCCAGCTAATGTGGATGTGGAAACCACGCCCATCGCACAGGCTACAGTGGCTTATGGGTTGCCATGGAATCTGGCCGCCTTTGTCGGCGGGCAATGGTCGCCGCACTATCAGGCCACCACGGCGGGGATGGGGGGGATGCTGGGGGATTATGGTGCGTTGTCATCCAGTATTACCCAGGCCAGCAGCGAATATCGCCAGCAGCAGCCGGTGAAAGGGCAGGCGTGGGAAGTGCGCTATAACAAGACCTTGCAAGCATCGGATACTTCATTTTCAGTGGTCAATAGCCAATACAGCACCGCTGATTTCAGTACATTATCCGATGTATTGCAAAGTTATCGGCGTCATGGTGACAGCTGCAGGGATTGGCACTCAAACCCACTGCGCAACCAAACCAGTGTGGTCGTCGGGCAATCCTTAGGTCAGTTTGGCTATCTAAACCTCAATTGGTCACGACAGAATTACCGCGATGCGCCAGCGAGCAGTTCGTGGGGCATCCAGTATAGCTTCAATACCGGCGATCTTAATTGGTCATTGGATTGGATACAAAATCAGTATCGCGGTAATCAGGATCGCCTGTTGAGTTTGTCGGTCAGTATGCCGCTGGGCCATGAACACAACACCTATGCGGCTTACCGTATGACGTCATCTGATAACAGCAAAGATCACGAACTGAGCTTGTATGGCCATGCTTTCGATAATCGGCTGAGCTGGAATGTGCGCCAGACAGAACGTTATGCTCAATTTCACTCCGGTGAAAACAGCGGTTCACTGGGCCTGGATTGGCACGGTTCTTATGGCGATATTGGCGGGAATTATTACTATAACCCGACGATGCGCCAGATCAGTGCCAATGTGTCCGGCGGGGCAGTTATCCACCGGCACGGGTTGACATTGGGGCCGCAAATCAATGGCACCGCCGCACTGGTTGAAGTGCCGGGGGTGAGCGGAGTCTCCACCAGTGAAGATAGGCGGTTGAAAACGGATTTTCGCGGCTACAGCATCGTGCCGAGCATTTTCCCTTATGAAGAGCATGATATTTTGCTGGAAACCACTGATTTACCACCGGATGCTGAGGTGACAAAAACCGATGCCAAGGTGCTGCCGACCGAAGGGGCGATAGTACGCGCCAGCTTCAGCCCACAAATCGGGGCGCGGGCGCTGATGACCATCACCCGCAAGAATGGCGAAAGCATTCCGTTTGGCGCGATGGCCAGTTTGGTCAATCAGCCCGCTAATGCGGCGATTGTGGATGAGGGCGGGAAAGCTTATCTGACTGGCTTGCCGGAAACCGGGCAGTTGTTGGTTCAGTGGGGTAGGGATGCCAGCCAACAGTGCCGGGTAGATTACCAGCTTGCGAGCGCGAAAAAAGATGACTCTGGGCTATATATGCTCAGTGGCGTGTGTCATTAAGCGGGATAAATCATAGCAAAATGCCCGTCAGATGAACTGGCGGGCATTTTTTTGCTTTCTGATTTGCTTAAATTTCCGCCTGCGATTTCAACCAGGCTATCTCTTCGGCCCAGATATCCGGGTTCACTGTTTCCAGAATCAGCGGAATATTATCGAAACGCGGATCGCGCATAATATAGCTGAATACGGTTTTGCCGATGTTCCCTTCACCCAAGCTGTGGTGGCGGTCAACACGGCTGTTAAATTCGCTTTTCGCATCATTAAGATGCATACCGCGCAGATATTCGAAACCGACAATATCCCCCAGCGCACCGAATGTGTGTTGGCAATCAGCTTCAGTTCGCAAATCATAACCGGCGGCGAAAGCATGGCAGGTGTCGATACAAACGCCCACGCGGCTCTTATCTTCCACCCCATCAATGATGGCGGCCAGATGTTCAAATTTGAAACCGAGATTACTGCCCTGACCCGCAGTGTTTTCAATCACGGCGGTCACGCCCTCAGTTGCATCCAACGCGATATTGATGGATTCTGCGATACGCGCCAGACACTTATCTTCATCAATTTGCAGTAAATGACTGCCGGGGTGGAAATTCAATAATGATAGCCCCAGTTGCTGGCAGCGCATCATTTCATCAATAAAGGCTTCACGAGACTTCTCAAGCGCCTCGGTGACCGGATGACCGAGGTTAATCAGATAGCTGTCATGAGGCAGAATTTGGGCCGAGGTATAACCGTATTGCTCACAAGCTTGCTTAAACTTTTCAATCACATCTTCCGCCAGTGGGGCGGCGCGCCATTGACGTTGATTCTTGGTAAACAGAGCAAAGGCAGTGGCCTCAAGTTCGTGCGCCCGAATCACAGCCTGATCGACTCCACCTGCTGCGCTGACATGTGCACCGACAAATTTCATTCCATTCTCCTTTGATAACCCAGCCATTATGGCATCGATAGCGGCGCGATTGAATGGGATAAACTGCGGGAAAAGAAAAGGGCCACCGAGGCAGCCCTTAAATAGTAATCAAATAGCGGGATACTGGCTTTACGCCGCAATATGCTGCACCAATAAGTTGATACCCGTACCGCCAATCAGCAACCAGGCAAATAGCATCAAAGCCAATAACAGCGGTTTGACCCCAGCCTGGCGGATAGAACCCACATGGGTGGTTAACCCCAGAGCTGCCATCGCCATCGCCAGCAAAATGGTGTCCAGTGTAATCAAATGGCTAACCCAAGCTGCGGGCAGCAAATTCAGTGAGTTAAAACCGGCCATCAGGATAAATATCACCGCAAACCACGGAATAGTGATGGCACTTTTTTCACGTTTTTGCCCACTGGCCTTCAGGCTGCTGCGACCCAGATAAGCTGACAGTAACAGTAAGAAGGGCGCGAGCATCATGACGCGGATCATTTTGGTAATGACGGCGGCATTTTCAGCATCCGGGCCAATGGCATGACCCGCTGCGACGACTTGTGCCACTTCATGAATAGTCGAACCGGCAAAGATACCAAAGGTTTCCTGATTAAACGGCAGCCATTGGTAATGCAGATTCAACTGAAATAGCCAAGGATAAACAAAAATCGCCAGTGTCCCGAAAATCACCACTGTGGCGACGGCCACTGCCACTTTGCTGGCATCGGCTTTCAGCACCGGTTCGGTCGCCATAATAGCTGCTGCCCCACAGATACTGCTACCGGCACCAATTAACATGACGGTTTGCTGATCCAGACCAAATACGCGCTTACCCAGCCAGCAGGCCAATATAAAGGTTGAACTGAGAGTTAACAGGTCAATAATCATCCCGGTCGCCCCGACATCAGCCACTTGCTGGAAGGTCAGGCGGAAACCGTACAAAATAATCCCCAGCCGCAGTAAGTGCTGTTTGGCCAGCACCACCCCGTCCGAGCAGACCGGTTGTGCCCAAGGGTACACCGTGTTGCCGACGACGATGCCGAATAAAATAGCCAGGGTCAGTGCTCCCAGCCCCATATCGATAAACCACGGCATATCACCCACTTTGAGCGCTAACCCAGTAATCACACCGGTCAACACCAAGCCCGGAATATAGCGGGTCAGAGTAAACAGCTGTGGACGGGAGAGTTCAGTTGTATGTGAAGTCGCCATGTTTTTTCCTCTGTCCTGTAAAGATTGAGCACAGTTTACCGGGTTTAGGCATAATAGATAAATTGATTATATATTTATAATCTATCGATATAAGTGGTATGTAAGTAAACGGAGCTTGAGCGACATTTGTTAGGCAGAGTGTCGTGGGGAAACGGGCTACAATGTGGTGAGTTTCAATAGTTATCGGGGATTTAGCGTTTTAATATGAAACAAGTAAAACCAGAAAAAGCACTGTGGGCTATCTTGATCATTGCCCCACTTATATATTTATTGATTCCACCTTATTTAGTCGCTTACTTTTTCAAGTTGTATAACTTGAATCCTTTTCATATTGCCCCTCTGCCACATTTTAATCCGTTTAAAAGTGAGCGCGGTATCCCATTATCCCAGACATTCAGCTATCTGTTGGTTATCTGGTTGATTTTTAATGTGGTTATAGGCGGGGGCGCAACAATTATTTATCATCTTTTCCTGCGGGGAAATGAGAATAAATAGCATTTTTACTGCTGAAATTCATCCCGGATAACCTCCAGATTTTACTCAAAGGTGTTAGTCTTATACGGTAATTGAGGCTATATAATCCTTTCGTCAGCAATTGCGTTAGTGACTAATATACCCTTCTTACTTGAAGTTGCTGCGTGGGCTGTTCATACGGGGCACTGACCTGAGCCAGCACATCGGACTCGCCGGTCGCAACTCCAATTACTTTGGGTAAACGTTAGCTCTTCTCATCCAACAACTGACGAACAGAATGATGATAGCGTCCTCCATTCTTTACTACAGAGACCGTTATGCACATAACCTTACGTCAACTTGAAGTCTTTACTGAGGTGCTAAAAAGCGGCTCTACGACCCAAGCTTCGGTTGTGCTCGCGCTTTCACAATCGGCAGTCAGCGCAGCATTGGCGGATTTGGAAGGGCAATTAGGAGTACAGCTTTTTGATAGGGTCGGTAAGCGTTTAGTCACCAATGAACATGGGCGATTGCTTTACCCAAAAGCACTCGCACTTCTAGAACAAGCATTTGAAATTGAACAGCTTTTCCAGCAAGACTTAGGTGCGCTGCGCATTGCTGCCAGTAGCACCATTGGCAATTATATGTTGCCGGGCATGATTGCCAAATACCGGCGCGATTTCCCCGGTACCCCACTGGAGCTGAATATTGGTAACAGTCAGGATGTGATTGAAGCTGTTGCTGATTTTCGCGGTGACCTTGGCCTGATTGAAGGGCCGTGCCATATGCCAGAGCTGATGACACAAGCCTGGTTGCGTGACGAGCTGGTGGTGTTTGCCGCGCCGGATAACCCGTTATGTCATAAAATGCTGACGTTAGAAGAGCTTGCCGATGCCGCGTGGATCTTACGCGAGCGGGGTTCAGGCACGCGTGAAGTGCTCGACCACTTATTACTGGCAAAATTGCCACACTTTAAACTGGTGATGGAGCTTGGGAACTCTGAGGCCATCAAGCGGGCAGTGCGCTACGGCATGGGGATCAGTTGTTTGTCGCGCCGGGTGATTGCCGACCAACTTGCCAACGGTGAACTGATTGAACTTAACATTCCTTTGTCTCCACTTATCAGGACGTTATACCTGATTCATCACCGGCAAAAGCATATCTCGAACGCTTTGCAGCGCTTTCTCAGTTATTGCCAGGAAGAGCCCTGAATCGGTGGTTTCCGCCAAAGCGTATTGACGTCATAAAGCATAAGATTTTAAGTGTTTTACACCAAAGGGAACAGGGATCGCGGCATGAATGCTCCACTGCCAGGGATTTATTCTGACAATTGAGCTTTTGCTAATAATTGAGCTGTGATCATGAAGGTATCTTATATCAGCGCATTGTTACTATCCGAGACGGTGGGATTTGTTACAATCCCGCCTTATTTTTTAAGGGTGAATTAGGGTAAGAATGACTCAGCAAAATACTAAAATCCCAGTGCAACAGGGTGCACAGCGTTTACGCCGTGAGCTTAAATCACGGCATTTAGCCATGATTGCTATCGGTGGCTCCATCGGTACCGGTTTGTTTGTCGCCTCAGGCGCGACAGTTTCTCAGGCCGGCCCAGGTGGAGCATTGCTCTCCTATGCATTGATTGGCTTGATGGTTTACTTCTTGATGACCAGTCTCGGTGAATTGGCGGCATTTATGCCGGTATCTGGTTCATTTTCGACTTACGGCTCAAAATATGTTGAGGAAGGCTTCGGCTTCGCCCTTGGCTGGAACTATTGGTACAACTGGGCGGTGACTATCGCTGTTGACCTGGTCGCGGCACAATTGGTGATGAATTACTGGTTCCCGGATGCGCCGGGCTGGATCTGGAGTGCGCTGTTCCTCGCCCTGATGTTTTTACTCAACTACATATCAGTGAAAGGTTTTGGTGAAGCGGAATACTGGTTCTCACTGATTAAAGTGACCACGGTTATTATCTTCATCATTATTGGTGTGATGATGATTAGCGGCATCATGAAAGGCGGCGAGAGTGCAGGGTGGCACAACTGGACAATCGGTGATGCACCGTTTGCCGGAGGGTTCTCGGCGATGATTGGTGTGGCGATGATTGTCGGTTTCTCCTTCCAGGGAACTGAGCTGATTGGTATTGCTGCTGGTGAATCAAAAGACCCAGGCAAAAACATCCCTCGTGCGGTGCGCAAGGTATTCTGGCGTATTCTGCTGTTCTATATCTTTGCTATCCTGATTATCAGCCTGATCATTCCGTATACCGACCCAAGTCTGTTACGTAATGATGTTAAAGATATTAGCGTCAGCCCGTTCACCTTAGTGTTCCAGAATGCAGGTCTGCTATCTGCGGCAGCGGTGATGAATGCGGTTATTCTGACCGCGGTATTGTCAGCCGGTAACTCAGGCATGTACGCCTCTACCCGTATGCTATTTACCTTGGCTTCAGAAGGTAAGGCTCCGCGTATTTTTGCCAAACTTTCTCGCGGTGGTGTACCCCGTAATGCGCTGTATGCCACCACTGTAGTCGCGGGCTTGTGCTTCTTAAGTTCGATGTTTGGTAATCAAACTGTCTATCTGTGGTTACTGAATACTTCAGGTATGACAGGCTTTATCGCCTGGTTGGGTATTGCTATCAGTCATTATCGTTTCCGTCGTGGTTATATGATGCAGGGCCGCGATTTGAACGATTTACCGTATCAGTCAGGTTTCTTCCCGCTGGGGCCAATCTTTGCCTTTGTCCTGTGTTTGATCATTACTTTGGGTCAAAACTATCAGGCATTCCTGCAAGATCGCATTGATTGGTATGGCGTGACCGCCACTTATATCGGTATTCCATTATTCCTGGTGATTTGGTTCGGCTATAAACTGAGCCGTGGTACCAAGGTGATCAAATACAAAGATATGGAATTCCCGAAATGGCGTGATGAAAGTCATGATGATCAGGACGCTAAAAAAACAGCACTGATTGCTGACTAACAAAATGACGCAATGATGGAAGGGCGATAATATTATCGCCCTTTTTTGTTGCCAAAAATGGTGATCATTTGAACGAAGTTAAGCAAATAATTTCGCTAACTTCGCTTCATTCCCTCGCTAACGTCATGGATAAAACACACCATACTCATTAAATAACATTATAAAATAATCATTTACAGATATTCATATCAAATCAGTTATAGCAATCTTATTGATAAGTATTATCGTTTGTTTTATTGTTAGCGGCATATTGAAAGTCGGTAACCGAAATAAATGAGTCTATCCACTGAATCCATGACAGAAACCTCTCACCAGATTGATGCCGATGTTATGGGGCGTTATAAGAACATTGTGCGTCATCGCCTGCTCATCATGGGCGTGCTGGTGCTGGCCATCTTCGGCTGTTTGCTACTGGATTTCACGATGGGGCCATCAGGCCTGACTTTGTCATCCTTGTGGCAGACGTTAATTGATCCGGCCAGTGCAGATGCAGGAACGCGGGTTATCGTTTGGGATATCCGTTTACCCTACGCCTTGATGGCGGTGGTGATTGGTTTGTCACTTGGACTGGCGGGTGCGGAGATGCAAACCATCCTCAACAACCCTTTGGCCAGCCCCTTTACCCTTGGCGTCTCTTCTGCTGCGGCCTTTGGTGCGGCACTGGCGATTGTCTCAGGAATTGGTATTCCAGGGGTGCCCGATCAGTGGTTTATTTCCGTTAATGCCTTTATTTTTGCGCTGTTTGCCGCATTAATGCTCGACGGTATTACACGCTGGACGCGGGTGGCGACCTCCGGTGTGGTGCTATTTGGTATCGCGCTGGTGTTTACCTTTAATGCGCTGGTATCCATGATGCAGTTCATTGCCAGCGAAGATACGCTGCAAGGCTTAGTGTTCTGGACGATGGGCAGCCTGGCACGGGCTTCATGGGCCAAACTGGGCATTATGCTGGCGGTGTTTGCCCTGATGCTGCCGTTGTCGATGATGAGCTCGTGGAAGCTGACGGCATTGCGTTTAGGTGAAGACCGGGCCATCAGTTTTGGTATTGATGTTCGCCGCTTGCGGTTGGGGACATTGCTGCGTATCAGTATGTTATCGGCGCTGGCGGTGGCTTTTGTCGGCCCGATTGGCTTTATCGGGCTAGTGGCCCCCCATATTGCGCGCATGATTTTTGGTGAAGACCACCGTTTCTATCTGCCAGCCAGCGCCCTGATTGGTGCGCTGGTGCTGTCCATGGCATCGATTGCGTCGAAAAACCTGATTCCTGGTGTCATCATTCCCGTCGGGATCGTCACTTCGCTGGTGGGTGTACCCTTTTTCCTCAGCATTATTTTGCGCCATAGGGGGAATGTATGACTTCTGGCTTACGTATTGAACATTTCAATGCGGGTTACCCGAAACGCCCGGTCATTCAGAATTTGACCGTGCCATTACTGCCACGAGGCAAAATCACCGTATTGCTCGGGCCGAATGGCAGCGGGAAGTCAACATTGTTACGCTCAATGGCTGGTTTGAACCGCGCCCAAGGGCAGTTATGGCTTGATAATAATGATCTGATGCAGATGCCGTTTGCACAGCGAGCCGAGAAAGTGGTGTATTTGCCGCAATCATTACCGGCTGGGGTGCATCTCCATGTGTTGGAATCGATTATTGTGGCACAGCGTGCTTCCGGCGGGCGCAGTAATGCCAGTAGTGAAGCTGAGGTTATGGCTTTACTGGAACAACTGGGGATAGCCCATCTGGCACTCAGTTATCTGGATCAACTCTCCGGCGGTCAGAAGCAGTTAGTGGGTTTGGCGCAGTCACTTATTCGCCAGCCCTCACTGTTATTACTGGATGAGCCGCTCAGTGCGTTGGATCTTAATTATCAGTTCCATGTGATGGATTTGGTGCGTAAGGAAACCCGCAAACGCAATATTATTACTGTGGTGGTGGTGCATGACATCAATATAGCCTTGCGTCATGGCGACCATGTTTTGATGTTACAAAACGGCACCTTAATTGCCGATGGTTTGCCGGAAGAGGTGATTACGCCGCAAAGTTTGGCCAAGGTCTATGGTGTGAAAGGGCGTATTGAGCGCTGTTCACAAGGGACACCACAAGTGTTAATCGATGGATTAGTCACGGAACCAACAATTTAATACCCTGCGTACACTTTGGGTATGTTTATGCAGTAACAGGTTTTATAAAACAATAATTATGTATTAAGCAGAAATCGTTGGAAGCGCTATTTCTGCTTTGGTGAGCTATTGCCAATTTTTATAAAAATAATATTTATCACCTGCCCGTCAGGCGGTATCGCTACAGGCAAAAGAACCTGATGGAAAGGCTCTGAGTAAATTAATACCTCATGGAGAACGTGTAATGGCTAAGGCCTTTAGGAAATCTAATGCTGCGGCATTGGTAATAGCGACAATTATTTCATCTCAGGCATCTGCTGCTGAAACCACTGCTACAGATACTATGGTGGTAACGGCATCTGGCTTCCAACAACGAATTCAAGATTCGGCGGCGTCTATTTCTGTGGTGACCCGCGAACAAATCGAGAATAAAGCCTATACCGATATTACCGATGCGCTGAAAGATGTGCCGGGTGTGGTTGTTACCGGCGGCGGAAGTCACAGTGATATTAGTATTCGTGGTATGTCGGCGAAATACACCTTGATTCTGGTCGATGGCAAGCGGGTTGATACCCGTGGTACGCGGCCAAATAGCGACGGTTCAGGAATCGAACAGGGTTGGTTACCCCCATTGGCGGCCATCGAGCGCATTGAAGTGGTGCGTGGCCCAATGTCATCTTTATATGGTTCGGATGCGATGGGCGGGGTAATTAACGTTATTACCCGTAAAGTGGGCAAAGAGTGGCACGGCACCGTGCGTGCTGATGCGACTTTGCAGGAAGACTCCAACTCTGGCGATATTTATCAAACCAACGCCTATGCCTCTGGCCCATTAATTGAGGGCTTATTGGGATTAAAAGTCAGCGGTCTGCTTTCTCATCGTAGCGAAGATAAAATTATCGATGGTTATAATGAGCAGCGCCTCAGAAACGGCGCGGCGACATTTACACTTACACCGGATGATAAAAACGAATTTGATTTTGATATTGGCCATTATGTGCAAGATAGAAATACCACCGCAGGGCGTTCAGTGGCGTTAAACGGTAAAAGCAGTGATGTGCAATATGACCGCAATAATTATGCGATTACCCATCACGGTTATTATGATTTCGGCAATTCCACCAGCTATGTTCAGCGTGATGAAACCCGCAATCCATCGCGTGAAATGAAAAGTGTCGATAATATCTTTAATAGCCAAACTTCTTTCCTGTTTGATAGCCACACGTTAATTCTTGGCGGCCAATATCGCTATGAAGAGTTATATGATGAGGGTAATCAGTTAGCTTCAGCTAAAGACCTCACCAAGTTGACGCGCTGGAGTTGGGCATTGTTTGCTGAAGATGAATGGCAAATGACCAATGATTTCGCGCTGACCGGCGGCATCCGTATGGATCAGGATGAAAACTATGGTACTCACTGGACACCACGAATGTACGGTGTTTGGCATTTGTCCGAGCAATGGACATTAAAAGGTGGCGTGTCCGGTGGCTATCGCTCACCTGATTTACGTCAGGCAACAGATAATTGGGGCCAAATCACCGGCGGGAAAGGTGATCCGGCAATTATTGTCGGTAATTCCAGCTTGAAACCGGAAAGAAGTATTAGTGAGGAAATTGGTGTTCTCTGGGATAACCAGGAAGGTATGAATGCGGGCGTGACGCTATTTAATACCGATTTTAAAGATAAAATTACCGAAGTTCGCCGCTGTACTGATACTACCGGTAACGCATCCGGCCAGTGCATGATCAATGGCAACAGCTATAAGTTTATCAGTGACCGTACCAACGTAGATAAAGCCATGACACGCGGTGTGGAAGCGACTTTTGGTTGGGATATCAGCAAAGATTGGTCACTGACCTCTAACTATACGTTTACTCAATCTGAGCAAAAAAGTGGTCAGTTCTCCGGCCAACCATTGAATCAGATGCCAAAACACATGTTGAACGGCACATTGAACTGGCAAGCCACTGAAGATTTGGCAACCTGGATTCGTGCTAACTACCGCGGTAAAACCTCCGAGTATCTTAATCGTACCAGTATGGGCACCACCACACCGTCTTATACGTTTGTGGATTTAGGCGCTAACTATCAGTTAACGAAAGAGTTCCGTCTGATGGGGGGAGTCTATAACCTGCTGGATAAGCGAGTGGATATCGAAGTTAACGATAAAGTTCTGGATGGTCGCCGTTATATGGTGGGTGCCAGCTACGATTTCTAATCTCCTTCGTACTTGAAGCCGCAGGGGTGTTAGCGGGCGTTCACTTACCCGAATCACTTACTTGAGTAAGCTCATCGGGATGCGTTCGCTGGCCGCCTACCTGCGACTCCAATGACTTCGGAGATAGGATTCGTACTTGAAGCCGCAGGGGGAGCTATTTTTCTCACCCCCTGTTTAATTAGCTTAAACCAATATCAATCACTTTCTGGAAGGCGGTTCTATGAGTCAGGCTTTGGTACCATCGCTGTAAGTGCGGTAATTCTGGGCGCTCAATGGATAGATTGAACCAGGCATAAGCCAGGCAGCCTAATGGAATATCGCCGATACCGAATTTATCGCCAGAAAGATAAGTTTGTTTGCTGAGAGCTTCATCTGCAATCGCCATTAATGCATTCAGTTGATCAATACCGTGAGCAATTTTGGCTTTATCTTGTAATTCCGGAGCAGTACGTACCAACCCGATAAACACTGCTTTAAACGGTTCCACTACACTGGATGTCGCCCAATCCATCCATTTTTCAGCTGCCGCCCGCGGCTTTGCCTCAGGCAGATAAAGTGCATTATCGCCATATTGTGCCGCGAGATAGCGCACAATAGTGTTAGATTCCCACAGAATAAAATCACCGTCTTGCAGGCAAGGGATCAAACCATTGGGGTTGAGTGAGCGATATAATGGATCGTTCAATTTGCCATATTGCCCACCAACATCGATGCGCTCATAACTGACACCCAACTCTTCCAGACACCACAGCACTTTTTTGACATTGGTCGAATTATTCCGACCCCAAACCGTCAGCATATCAAACTCCCATCTTGTTTAACGCCGTTGCCAATGATGGATATCCCAGTGATGTAGGATCGCCAAGTCCACCAATTCAGTACCCGGATTGATCACTGCAGCACGATCAACATACTCCAATAATGGCTTGTCATTGATGGAATCACTGTAACCATAGCTGCGCTGGAAATCTAACTGGGGCGACTCGGTGAGCCACTGTTTTAGCCGCTCAACTTTCCCTTCGCGGTAAGTCAGCGTGCCATAAGTCTTGCCGGTATAGCGGCTATTTTCTACCTCTACACCGATAGATAATGCCGCATTGGCCGAGAGTTGTTGTGCAATCGGCGTAACTAAATGCTCGCCGGTGGCTGAAATAATGACGATATAATCACCACGATTACGGTGCCAGTTCATGAGTTTTCTGGCTTGCGGATACACGCGGGGTAAAATGTCGCGCTCAATAAAACGCTCAACCCAACCACCCACTTCAGCCGTATGTTTGCCCACCAAGGGTGACAAGGTCGACTCCATATAACAAGACATCGACAGGCTCCCCTGATAATACTGCTTCATTAAATACTGCTCTTGCTCAGCCAGTTCCTGAGGGGCAAGCCCTTGATCAACCAGCCAGCGTAGCCACAGGCCAGAACTGTCATCACTTATCAGCGTTTCATCGAGATCAAACAAGGCCAAATCCATTAAGCCACCTCCAGGTAGGCAAATCGATTGAAGTGAAACTTAACAGTACTGGACATTGGTCATTACCCACCTAAATAACGGCTATCAATAGCTAACCTAATACTTTCTACCCCAATAGGAAAGCAAATCAGCGTAGCGGCCAAATAAGACAAAATAATGAAAGAAATAACATAGAACGGATTGATATTGGTGTGCCGCTGAGTTTCGGTGTTAATTATTTATATCGTTTAGATATAGATTGTTAAGTATCTAGTCGAGAACGCTCTTAAAACTGCGTCTTATGGTTAAAAACCAGATTGGTTTGCCGCTCAAGCTAAATAGAGAGTGTTGTCGTCTGCCTACTTTCACCCCACAGCTCAGGAGCTAAATATGCTGATTATTCGTTTGTATGGTTGTCCAGTTTTCATTGGTTCTGAGCAAAAAAAGCAGCCCACTGAACATCCTGGAGTGAAAAATGAGTCACCAACACTTAAGCAGCCAATCGCGAGTTAATACAGATACATTACCTTTATTGGATCTTTCATTGCTCAATGGCAGTGAAACTGAACGTCAGACATTCTTAGACGCTTTACGCCATGCCGCGCGAGATATTGGATTCTTTTATCTGACCGGACATGGCATCGATCCCGCGTTATTACAGCAAATCCAAACCTTATCACGTGAATTCTTTGCTCTGCCTGATGAAGAGAAACTGGCGGTTGCCATGGTGCGCTCACCGCATTTTCGTGGCTACAACCGCGCGGCCTCAGAACTCACTCGTGGTCAGCCAGATTGGCGTGAACAGTTTGATATCGGTGCTGAGCGTACACCATTACCTCAAACACCCGGCACCCCGAGTTGGGCGCGGTTGCAAGGCCCAAACCAGTGGCCTGAAGTACTACCCGAATTAAAACCGGCCTTATTGCAATGGCAGCGCGAAATGACGGGTATGGCTTTGCGTTTACTGCGCGCCTTTGCTTTGTCATTGGATCTGGATGAAAACGCCTTTGATGAGTTGTATGGCGATAAGCCCAACGAACATATCAAACTGATTCGCTATCCGGGGAGAGAAACCACGCAAAGCGGGCAGGGCGTCGGCGCACATAAAGACTCAGGTTTCCTCAGCTTCTTATTGCAAGACCAGCAACGCGGTTTGCAGGTTGAAGTGGAAGAGGGGCATTGGATTGATGCCGTGCCACGGCCGGATACCTTTGTGGTCAATATCGGTGAATTGCTGGAGTTGGCCAGTAATGGTTATCTGCGTGCCACGGTACATCGGGTCGAAACCCCACCGGCAGGGACTGACCGCTTATCCATTGCCTTTTTCCTCGGTGCCCGTCTGGATGCAGTGGTTCCGTTGTATCCATTAACCGCGGAACTGGCCGCTGAGGCCCGTGGCCCGGCGAGCGACCCCGATAATCCACTGTTCCGTGATGTGGGGCTTAATTATCTCAAAGGGCGTTTGCGCTCTCACCCAGATGTTGCCGCGAAATTCTATCCAGAAGTGGTTGCACCATCAGTAATATCGGCTACTGCCAGCACAACTTATTGATATTAAATTATAAAAACTTATTTTTGGGATGATTATCATGACTAAAACACGCATTTCTGGCTTGGTTCGCGCCGCAATATTGACTGCTCTGACCTCTACTTTTACTTTATCGGCCCAGGCTGCCGAAGCCTTACGGGTAGCGGCCGATCCGGTTCCTCATGCAGAAATTCTGCAATTCGTGCAAAAGCTAGACCCGTCGTTGAACCTAAAAGTCATTGAAATCCCAAATGGCGTTAACTCGAATGAGCTGTTAGCGCATGGCGATGTGGACGCTAACTACTTCCAGCATGTTCCATACCTGCATTCTCAAGAGCAAGCGCTGGGGCAGAAGTTTGCCGTTGCAGCCACGGTGCATATTGAACCCTTGGGTGTCTATTCTCACAAACATAAAACCTTTGCAGATGTGCCAGATAAGGGCACTGTTGCCGTACCGAATAACGTCACTAACCTCAGCCGTGCGCTCTATTTATTACAAGATCAGGGATTGATCACCTTAAAACCGGGTTTTACCGATCCGGCTAAAAACCAGGCAACACCTAAGGATATTGCCAGCAATCCAAAACATCTGAAAATTCTTGAAATTGAATCACCGCAGATCCCTCGCTCTCTGGATGATGTTGATTTGGCAGTGATCAATGGTAACTATGCACTGGAAGCGGGTTTAAACCCAGCCAAAGATGCATTAGGGCTGGAGAAGGCTGCCGGCAACCCTTATGCCAATATTCTGGTAACCACACCTGCGCTGGAAAATGACCCGCGTATCAAACAGTTGGCGAAAGACTTGCAGTCACCGGAAGTGGCGAAGTTTATCACTGAAAAATATGCCGGTTCTGTTATCCCGGTGGCAGGCATCAAATCATGATTAGCATCGAACGCCTGAGTAAAACCTACACGCAAGGGGGGCTGCCGATGGCGGCCCTGGAGGAGGTCTCACTGGAGATCCCGACCGGCTCGGTGTTCGGTATTATTGGCCGCAGCGGGGCGGGTAAAAGTACCCTAATCCGCTGCTTGAATTTACTGGAACGGCCCACTTCGGGCCGTATTCAAGTAGATGGCCGCGAGTTAACCACACTTTCTGATCGCGAATTACGCCTGCAACGGCAGAATATCGGCATGATCTTCCAGAATTTCCACTTACTCCATTCACGTAACGTATGGGACAACATTGCTGTTGGATTGGAAATTATTGGTATGCCGAAAGCACAACGCCAAACTCGCGTGGCAGATTTATTGGATTTAGTCGGATTGGGTGATAAAGCCCATGCTTTTCCCTCGCAGCTATCTGGGGGGCAAAAGCAGCGAGTCGGCATTGCCAGAGCGCTGGCGGCTAAGCCGTCCTATTTGTTATCTGATGAAGCCACCAGTGCGTTGGATCCTGAAACTACCGCTTCGATATTGGCGCTGCTCAGTGATATTAATCGCCAACTGGGGTTAACCATTGTGCTGATTACCCATGAGTTGGATGTCGTGAAATCCATCTGTGATACTGCTGCGTTACTGGAACGTGGGCGGGTGGTCGAAACCGGCGCGATAGCAGATTTGCTCTCTTCACCTCACTCTCGTCTGGGGCGCTCATTGCTACCTGCACGTGGCCCGGCATCACTATCCGGCGCGCCGGTGGCGGAGCTGACTTTCTTTGATACCGTCTCGGCCTCGCCGGTACTCAGTGAATTGGCACAACGTCATGCGGTTGGGGTCACTCTGCTCGGGGGCGGCGTCGAATCAATTGGTGGTCAACGGGTCGGGCGTTTACAAGTTGATTTCAGCCACCCAGACGGCGGGTTGAATTTAGCTGAAGTGTTACAATTTCTCAATGAGCGCGGTGTGAGGGCAGAACTGATATGAACAGTGGCATGAGTTGGCAGGAACTGCTGGAATTGGTCGCCAATGCGACCGGTGAAACTCTCTATATGGTGGTGATCGCCACCTTTTTCACGATATTGATTGGCCTGCCATTGGGTGTCTTATTATTTGTTTCACGCCCGAATGGGGTGCTACCTGCTCCCCGCGTGAATACATTGGTCGGCGCAATTGTGAATCTGGGGCGCTCAATGCCTTTTGTAGTATTACTTATTGCGCTTATTCCCATCACCCGTTGGATTATCGGCACCACATTGGGTAGCACTGCCGCTATTGTGCCAATCACACTTGGAGCGATTCCGTTTTTTGCCCGAGTCGTCGAAGCAGCGCTGGATGAAGTTGATAAGGGGCGAATTGAGGCCATTTTATCAATGGGCGGATCCGCGCGGCATGTGGTCCAAAAAGTGCTATTACCGGAAGCCTTACCGGCTTTGTTAGCTGGGGTTACCTTAACCGTGGTGATGCTGGTGGGGTTCTCTTCCATGGCCGGTGTTATTGGCGGCGGTGGTTTGGGCGATTTAGCTATTCGTTATGGTTATCAGCGGTTTAATAATGAAGTGATGGTCGCCACATTAGTCATATTGGTGATTTTGGTTCAGGGTGTACAAAGTTTGGGTGATCGGTGGGTTAGGTCATTAGCTCATCGGCGCTGAATTATACCCTGCGTATTTGAAGCCGCAGGGTTGTTAGCTACATTCACTGACCCAAATCACTTACACAAGTAAGCTCATTGGGATTAATGAGCCTCATCCTTGAAGCTCACCCTACGGGCTAGCATTAATGCTGTTCAAATCGGTTCCCTACCGATTTGTTGTTCACTTGCAGCCTACCGGCAACTCCAACTACTTTGGGTATATTCTTCGCTTAATTACTTTCTTTTCTTTTCTTTTCTTTTCTTTTCTTCTCTGTCTGTTCTTGACGTTCTCTTTTGTACCTATCAATATGATAGATACAAAATTGAGGGGTAATTGAATGGAATCTAATACACCTTCGCGCTATCAGGGAATGTCTATCAAAGAGTTTCCGCTTAGCTCTATTTCAGCGCGTAAAATAGTGAATGATTTGGCGATGAATCATACCGGTCGTATTCGTATGAGCACACATGCTAAACAAAGGATGTCAGAGCGGTGCGTAACACTGCGGCAAATTTTGTCTATTTTTACCAGCAAACACAGTCGATTTACTGAAGTACCTCACCAAACTGCGGCTGGTGATTGGAAGTTCAACCTACAAGGTATTGCTGCCGGTGATCTGCTTGAAATTGTTGCTGTATTGAAACGACATGAAGACGATCCTACTGTGTACGTTATCACAGTGATGATTAAGTAAGGGAGATAAGGTCATGTATCACTACACGGAAAGCGGGTTAACCACAGTGTGGTTGGCAAATGGTTATCACTATGACGTTATTAATGGTGAGCAGTTTACTAGTATTGATGATGTTGATGGGTTGCATCGCCTCATTGGCAAAATATTAGTTAATCGCTGCAAACCATTAGTTGCTGATGAAATTAGATTTATCCGTGTTGAAATGAATATGTCGCAAAAAGTGCTCGCGACATTGCTCGGCGTGGATATACAGACGGTCGCTCGTTGGGAAAAGGGGCAAACCAGTTTACCGCGAACCGCAGATGTTGCTTTGCGAGCGCTTTATGCGGAATCGATTGATGAAACCAGTGATGTGGGGCATTTGTTGCGCATACTGGTGGATTCGCAAGTGCAGAAATCTATGGAAAAATTAGTATTTGAAGAGCGTGGTCATGTGTGGCAACGGGCGGTTTAGCCTGTATTCTGCATAGTTAGGTAGGAATGGCCTCTATTCCTACCTTTCTCGTCTGATTAAAGCTTAGCCGTTCAGCGCTTGGTCTAAGTCTGCAATCAAGTCTTCGGTGTCTTCAATCCCAACGGATAAACGCAATAGTTGTGGAGTAATTCCATGTTTTAAGCGCGTTTCCAGTGGGATTGAGGCATGAGTCATGCTGTAGGGCTGGCTGATTAAGCTTTCAACCCCACCGAGGCTTTCGGCCAGCGTAAACAAATGCGAGCGCTTAATAACGGCGCGGGCGAACTCATCATCGCCTTTCAATCGCACTGAAATCATGCCGCCAAAACCGGCCATCTGTTTGGCTGCCAGTGCGTGTTGCGGGTGGCTTTTTAGCCCCGGGTAATACACATTTTCCACTTGCGGCTGCTGTTCAAGCCATTCGGCAATGCGCTGGGCGCTATCATTATGTCGCGCCATACGTAAAGCCAAAGTTCGTAAACCGCGCAATGTCAGGAAGCTACTGAACGGGTCTAAAATCCCGCCGACTGCATTGTGTAAAAAGCCTAATTGTTCGGCTAATTCAGGGTTATTGCCTACCGCCGCGACACCCGCGACGACATCTGAGTGACCATTCAGGTATTTGGTGGCTGAATGCACCACAATATCAAATCCTAAATCCAGCGGGCGCTGAATATAAGGAGAGGCAAAGGTGTTGTCTGCCACACTGATCAATTGATGCTTCTTGGCAATAGCAGCAATCGCCGTCAGATCCGCCAATTTTAACAATGGGTTAGTTGGCGTCTCCACCCAGATCATTTTGGTGTCAGGTAAAATGGCCTGTTCCAAGGCTGCGGTATCCGCAGGGGAGACATAAGTGACGCGCAAACCGGCAGTGCGGCTGCGCACTTTCTCCAGCAAACGGTAGGTGCCACCGTATAAATCATCCACAGCAATGATATGACTACCTTGATCCAGCAGTTCCAGAACGGTCGAACAGGCAGCTAAGCCAGAAGCAAAAGCATAACCACGAATGCCGCCTTCCAATTCTGCAATCGCTTTTTCCAGCGCGGTGCGTGTCGGGTTACCACTGCGGGAATATTCATACCCGGTGTGTTCGCCGGGGGCCGGTTGTGCGAAAGTGGATGTCGCATAAATTGCGGGCATCACTGCACCGGTGCTGTCTGGGGTATAACCGGCATGGACGGTTAGGGTATCGAACTTTGCCATGATAAAAATCCTTAATAAGAGAAGATTAAGCCAGCTTTTGACGCCAGGTATTCAAAACATCGGTACGAGTAATCAGGCCGAGGAATCGCTCTCCATCCAGCACCACCGCTACATGGCCATCATTAAAGGTCGTCAGTAAAGAGCGGTAATCGGCCTCTTTCTGTAAAGTCTTGACCTGACGAGTCATCGCGTTGCTGACAGGGTGTTTGAAATGAGAAGCATCGGTTTGCACCGCGTTCAGCAAGTCCCATTCGTCGATTAATCCAACCACTTTTTCGCCGTCTAATACCGGCAATTGGGAGATGTCGTACAAGCGCATGCGGGCATGAGCGACGGCTAAGGTATCTTCTGGCGAGACAGAAATAGTCGCGCCATCCTCATGGCTATAAGTGATGTAATCACGTAAATCACCCAGTTGAGGTTTGCTCAGTAGCCCCTGCTCCAATAGCCAGTAGTCATTGAACATTTTGGACAGATATTTATTACCGCTGTCGCAGACAAAGGTCACCACTCGCTTAGCCGTGGTTTGCTCACGGCAATAGCGTAATGCTGCGGCCAGTAAGGTGCCGGTTGAGGAGCCAGCCAATACACCTTCTTCGCGTAACAGGGTGCGTGCGGTGCTGAAAGCTTCTGCATCATCAATACGATAGGATTTTTTCACCTGAGAGAAGTTACTCAGCGGCGGGATAAAGTCCTCGCCAATCCCTTCGACCAGCCAACTGCCGGCATCACCAATGCGGTCGCTATCAACGAAATCCGCCAAAATGGAACCCGCTGGATCAGCCAGCACAAATTCAGTTGTCGGTGAAACTTCGGAGAAATAGTGGCTCAGGCCGCTCAGAGTGCCGCTGGAACCCACGCCCACTACGATGGCATCGATTTGTTCGCCCATCTGCTGCCACAGTTCCGGGCCGGTTGAGGTACGGTGAGCTGCGGGGTTAGCCGGGTTATTGAACTGATCAATATAGAAAGAACCCGGAGTCTCCTGCGCCAACCGCAGAGCATAGTCCTGATAATAAGCCGGATGGCCTTTACCCACATCAGAGCGGGTTAGCAGCACTTGCGCGCCTAATGCGCGCAGATGGAAAATCTTCTCCTGGCTCATTTTATCTGGTACCACCAGTATCAGCTTATAGCCCTTTAGTGCGGCAACCAGCGCCAGGCCAAGGCCGGTATTCCCTGCGGTGGCTTCAATAATAGTGCCGCCAGGTTGCAGCAGACCGTCACTTTCTGCCTGTTCAATCATGGAGAGTGCAACACGGTCTTTAATCGAACCCCCAGGGTTCTGGTTTTCCAATTTTACAAATAATTGGCACGGGCCGGTATCAAAGCGGGTCAGTTCCAATAGGGGGGTGTGGCCGATAAGATCAAGCACCGAGCGTGGGATAGCCATTATTGACTCCAGTAAAAATTGAGTTAACCGAATGAGTTCGGTTAACCATCTACGGCTGGATAATAGCGCTAGCGGCTTAGGCACTAAAAATAACAAATAACCCGTTCATATTCCTTTTGGTAATATAGTTATGGTTTTTTAGACGCTTAGGTGCTTAGATGTAAGGCCGTTCAGATAGGCAGATGGTTAGCCGTATAGCCATCAATACTGTGTGAAAATAGCCTCTTTACAAAACAAAACGTAAAACTATGCCCAATTGGCGCGGCAATGGGATAAATTTAGAGCGGTACTAATTTGTGGCTAAGCTAATATTTCAGTACCAGTGAAAAAACGTTACTTTTTCGCTAATTGGACAGTGGTTTTTTCTGGGAATACCACTTATTTCCGATTATTTGCAAGGATACTCTGGCGACCTCATGATGAAATTTATTCCCCCGTTCAAGCTCAAAAAGCTGACTTTCAGTGCTGGTTTATTGCTCTTGGCACTGCCTTATGCCCACGCGGCTGACTCTCCTGCGGCTCCTGCGATAGACGCCAAAGCCTATGTATTGATGGATTACCACAGTGGAAAAGTGCTGGCAGAAGGGAACAGTGACCAACGCCTTGACCCGGCCAGCTTGACCAAAATTATGTCCAGTTATGTGATTGGACAGGCAATTAAAGCCGGTAAAGTGCATCCGGACGATTTAGTGACGGTCGGCAAAGATGCCTGGGCCACCGGTAACCCGGCACTGCGCGGCTCCTCATTGATGTTTTTGAAACCGGGCGATCAAGTGAAATTGTCCGACTTGAATAAAGGCATCGTGATCCAGTCTGGTAATGATGCCAGCATCGCGTTGGCGGATTATATTGCGGGTAGTCAGGACAGTTTTGTTGGCTTGATGAATAATTACGCCAAAGCTCTCGGCCTCAATAACACCAATTTCATGACGGTGCATGGCCTTGATGCCCCTGGTCAGTACAGTACCGCACATGATATGGCAGTATTGGGGCAGGCGTTGATCCGCGATGTTCCTGATGAATATGCATTGCATAAAGAGAAAGAATTTACCTTTAATAAAATCCGCCAGATTAACCGTAACCGATTGTTATGGAGTACTAATCTCAACGTAGATGGTATGAAAACCGGCTTTACCGCTGGCGCTGGGCATAATCTGGTGGCTTCCGCTACCGACGGGCCGATGCGTTTGATCTCTGTTGTGCTCGGCGCACCCAGTGACAGAGTCCGTTTCAGTGAAAGTGAGAAGCTATTGACCTGGGGATTCCGCTTCTATGAAACGGTGGTGCCGATTAAGGCCACAAAGCCTTTTGTGACGCAGAAAGTATGGTTTGGTGACACTGGACAAGCTGAACTGGGTGTGGCGGAGGATGCTGCTATCACCATCCCGAAAGGGCAAATGAAGAATTTGAAAGCCAGTTATAAGCTGAATGAGACCGAGTTGCGCGCCCCGCTGGCGAAGCATCAGGTAGTCGGGACTATTGATTTTCAACTGAATGGGCAAACCATTGATCAGCGCCCATTAGTGGTATTAAACGAGGTCAAAGAGGGCGGGTTCTTCAGCCGCATCTGGGACTTTTTAATGATGAAAATCAGCCAGTTATTTAGCTGATGTAGCGGTTATTAAGGGCTACTTCACCGTAGCCCTTTTATCATCTGATTACTGAGGAAAATCAGTTACAGGCAACAACCTTGATTGCCAAACCACCACGGGAGGTTTCACGATATTTTGAGTTCATATCTTTGCCGGTTTCGTACATCGTTTCGATGACTTTATCCAGACAGACACTAGGCTCGCTGGTGCGGCGCAATGCCATACGCGCTGAGTTAACCGCTTGCACCGCAGAAATGGCGTTACGCTCAATGCATGGCACCTGAACCTGGCCCGCCACTGGGTCACAAGTCAGCCCCAAGTTATGCTCCATGGCGATCTCAGCCGCGATACAGACTTGAGCAGGGCTGCCGCCCATCAACTCCGCCAGACCGGCTGCGGCCATTGAACAAGCTACACCCACTTCCCCCTGGCAACCCACTTCAGCGCCGGAAATAGATGCGTTCATTTTATATAGAGCACCAATAACACCTGCCACGAGGAAATAGCGACTATATGAGTTCTCATTCACTGGGCGAATGAATTTGTCATAGTAAGCCAGTACCGCAGGGATGATACCGCAAGCCCCGTTGGTGGGTGCTGTGACCACTCGACCACCCGCAGCATTTTCTTCATTGACGGCCAAGGCATACATATTGATCCAGTCGACAACCATCATCGGATCAGCATTATGCTTATCGGTAGTCACCAGCATACGGCGTAATGCGGCAGCGCGGCGCGGGACTTTCATCGGGCCGGGCAATAGGCCTTCAGTATTAATACCGCGCTCAATACCGGCACGCATCACATCCCAAATAGCCCCAAAGTGCGCGCTTATCTCGGCTTTACTGTGCAAAGCCAGCTCATTTTGCATCACTAAGCCCGATAAAGATAAACCGGTATCTTTACAGTGCTTTTGTAAGTCACGCGCAGAGTTGAACGGGTAGGGCACAGTAACTGCGTTGCTATCTTGCTGACCAAAATGAGCTTCATCAACAATAAACCCACCGCCAATGGAATAATAAGTTTTGCTGAAAATGCAGTCATCGCCCGCATGTGCGCTGATGGTCATGCCATTTTCATGCAGCGGCAAGTTGGTTTCATGGAAATTCATTCCACCATTTGCCAGGAAATCGACTTCATGGCTACCATTTGCCAGCAACAAACGTTCCCGTGCGGCTACGTCACGGATAAAACCTGGGATAGCATCAATATCAACAGTATCAGGCAGATTCCCCGCCAGACCCATAATGATGGCGATATCGGTATGGTGGCCTTTGCCGGTTAGAGACAAAGAACCGTAAACATCAACGGTGACTCGGGTGATGGCAGAAAGATGCCCCAGTGCGATTAAATCATCGGTAAACAGCTTGCCAGCCTTCATCGGGCCGACGGTGTGAGAGCTGGAAGGACCAATACCAATCTTGAAAATGTCAAAAACGCTGACCATATTATTCGCCTCCTTCATGTAAAGGCGTTAATTATTAAAATGCTTATATGCCGTGGGAAAAAGAGCCGGCGCGGACGCACCGGCTTTTGAAACGATTTTCAGTGGATGCTAATGAGCTGGCCGTGGAGGTTAGCCAGCGTCAGAATCATTTACCGAACAGGCTGAACAAGATTGCTGAGATAGCAATAAGACCCATGATGACCACGAATACGTTGCTTACTTTACCGCTGTATTTACGCATCGCCGGAACTTTATGGATGGCGTACATTGGCATCAGGAACAATAGCATCGCGATGATTGGGCCACCCAGCGTTTCAATCATGCCCAGAATGCTTGGGTTCATGGTTGCTACGATCCAGGTAGTGACCAGCATGAACAGGGCAGTAATGCGGTTCAATTTGTCATGATTGATCTCTTTGCCTTTGCTGCGCAGAGATTTGATCATCATGCCATTGAAGCCTTCACGTGCGCCCAGATAGTGGCCCAGGAAAGATTTAGTGATAGCGATAAAGGCAATAACCGGTGCCATGTAGGCAATCATTGGGGTATTAAAGTGGTTAGCCAGGTAAGACAGAATGGAGATATTCTGGCTTTTCGCTTCTGCCAGATCCGCAGGGGACAGGCTCAGGACGCAACTGAATACGAAGAACATCACGGTAACAACCATCATGATGTGTGCGAAAGCTAAAATGCGCGAGCATTTTTTCTCAGCATCAACACCATATTCTTCGCGTTTTGCTACTGCAAAGGCAGAGATGATTGGGGAGTGGTTGAATGAGAACACCATCACCGGAATGACCAGCCACAGAGTCATCCACAGACCACTACCAGTACCATTGCCATCCATGGAAACGTGTTCGAAGATAGCACTTGACCAGTTAGGGATCAGGTAAACAGCCAGCAGCATTAGGACTGCAACAAATGGGAATACCAGAATACTCATTGCTTTCACAATGGCATGCTCACCAAAACGCACGATAGTCATCAGGCCGATGATAAGGATCAGCGACAGAATGGCACGTGGTGGGGATGGCAGATGCATCTGATGAGTAATAAAGCTATCAACGGTGTTGGTAATCGCGACACTGTAGACCAACAAAATTGGGTAGATAGCGAAGAAGTAAAGCAGGGTAATCAGTTTACCCGCGCCTTGACCAAAATGCTCTTCAACCACTTCAGTGATATCTTCTCCCGGATTTTTACCTGACAGCACAAAACGGCACAGGCCACGGTGCGCATAGAAGGTCATAGGAAAAGCAATAATAGCCATAACGATCAGAGGTAGAAGGCCACCGATACCCGCATTGATTGGCAGGAACAATACACCTGCGCCGATTGCGGTACCGTACAGACCCAACATCCACATGGTGTCACTTTTACGCCATGTACTTGATGAAGTTTTTCCCGAGGAGGCAATAGTGCCTGTTTGAGTAGTGTCCATGAAAAATCTCCAATGTGAACACGTTAATTTAAAATTAAGAGCCGAAAGTTAAGTACCTGTAATGCCTTATTTAGCGACGTTATCAGGCGAAAAATTCAGTCGAAACGATTTGTTTAAAGTTGGTACCCTGGTTATTACTTTGGTGTCGTGGTTGTGATTTATACCTAAACGTTAAAGTGCAAAATTTAACCGATTTTAAGAGGGTGAATTCGCTTTATCGGATATTTTTGTTGTTCAATAAAGAACAGTAGTTTTTGCTGGCGGCAAGATAGCGATTTGTAGTGAAAACTACCGTGATCATGCTCGCAAATGCTCAATAAACTCGACATTCATGACTTGTTGCGGATTTACAAACTATTGTTATATGAATGTTTATAATCCATCAATAAGCACAATGAAAAACACCTCTTTCTTACTGAACAATAAATAAACGATTTATTTTTTATCCCTTAATACCTTGGTGGGCAATATATTTTAACCCAGCTTGCGAATCTAGTAAAAATCGGTTTTTTAACCGGTTTGTTGACGAATATCATTAATTCAAAGAAAGTGAATTGGTTTAACTTATTGATATTAATGGTAATTGTTATTTTTTATGCGAATAAGCAATAGCATCTGGAAATGGCGGTGATATAAACAGTGAAATAAGAAAACAACAATAACAGTGTTGATGGATGGGAATAAGTCAGCGAGTGATTATTGGTACTCTATGCTTTATTTGTCATATGAAAATGAGCGATTAGTAATTGTCAGACAATAAACTAACACCATTCCTTTAATTGAATGCATTAAAAGAACACTAAATGTTAAATTAATTTACCTTAAACCTAAATATAAGTGGATATTAATTCGACAATGGAATCGTGTTTTAAATTTAGCAGGGATAAAAGCACCATTAAGCCACAAATTAAATATGGTTATTTGCCGTCAGATTATTTTGCTTAAATATAATCCATTTTTTATCTGATATAGATAAAGGAATTATCTACTGAGTATTTTGTGAACTAAGATTTTTACTATGTAATCAAGGGTGTCAGCCATTATGGATAACATCAATGAGAGGGGGAATCTAGCGCGCATCTTGCCCGTTATCCGTATCTATACTCGTTATACTTCAAGCTGCATGTGCGTTGGCTACGTTCAATTACCCGAATCACTTACGAGAGTAAGCTCATCGGGGTTCTCTCTCTTGCCGCCTTCCTGCGACTCGAATTATTTAGAGTATATAAGGGGGAAAAGAATCTAACAGTAGGTTTTGATATTGTGCTGTAAAAAGAACTGGCTGAATTCGCTATCGGGCTGACGGTTGGTCACGATGGCATCAAAAAGTGTTAGCGCGCCAATACTGGCGGGCTTGATTTTGCCAAATTTACTGTGGTCAGCCACCAGGATTTTATGCTGGGATTTGGCTATAGCGCGGTGTTTCAACAAGATCTCATCAAAGTTGAAACAGGTGGCTCCATACTCAATAGAAACGCCCGCCGCAGAGATAAAAGCTTTATTTGGGCAAGCATTGTCCAGCTCATTATGTTGGCTGATAGGGGTAAAAATATAGTTATTGGGCTTGAATTCACCCCCGCACAAGATAACTTTGCAATTGGGTTTGTCTTGTAAAGACAGGAAGGTATTGAGGGAGTAGCAGATGGCAGTAAATGACAGTTCCTCATCTATCTCATCGATTATTGAAGGAATTGTGGTGCCGCAGTCAAAAAAAACGGTGTCATTTTCCACAATAAGACGCGCCGCTAACTGGCCAATTAGGCGCTTTTCTTCCACCTGCTTGGCTTGTTGGTCGGACACAAAATAGTTATTGGCATTGTTGCTTTTGGGGTCCATCACTACATAACCGCCAAGCAAAATGACAGAAGTAGGTTCGGCACTCAGATCTCGCCGAATCGTCATTTCAGAAACACGCAATAGATTGGCTGCGTCTTTTAGATGAATTTTGTCGGAGCGCTTAAGGGCCTGAGTAAGTTTATTGATACGTTCTGCACGGCGAGTTTCCATAAGCTATCCCTGACGAGTTATTTTTAACACCATGAACTGTAAAATGAAAAGCGTAAAACAAAGAGTACAAACAGTACATGGAATAAGTAAGCCCGGCAATAACCGGGCTCAGACTGCTGATAAACCTCGACAACTCGATCTTGCAAAGTGAGGACAGATAGAAGAGTAAAGCGTCCGCGCCAGGGATGGCGCGGCTCGAGCCATCAGGGACGATTTTACGGCGTCTTTACGATCTGCCTGTTTTCACCGCTACGAGGACTTTGTCATTAACCTCAGCCCGGTAATAACCGGGCTTATACCCATCACCTTTCAAGCTGCGGGCGCGAGCTACTCGCCATTTAGCAGCTTGAAATCTATTGGATATTTAATAAGTTAGTAACTTGATGCCGATGCTTGCTGGCCTGAAACGATAGCAACACCAGAACTGGTGCCAATTCGTGTCGCGCCAGCCTTAATCATTGTTTCTGCTGTCGCTCTGTCACGAACCGCGCCGGAGGCTTTGACCCCCATCTCCTGGCCAACTGTGGCACGCATCAATTTGACATGATCTTCTTTAGCGCCACCAGTGCTGA
Organism: Yersinia sp. 22-579; assembly: GCF_030433455.1. Classification (NCBI taxonomy): domain Bacteria; kingdom Pseudomonadati; phylum Pseudomonadota; class Gammaproteobacteria; order Enterobacterales; family Yersiniaceae; genus Yersinia; species Yersinia sp. 22-579. Next base: position 323,909 of record NZ_JAUJTZ010000001.1, read on the forward strand.
AACCTGTTGAGGTTTTAACAAAAGCGACGTCAAGCTCACGGCACATTTCACAAACTTGTACAATCTGTGCATCGCTAAGCAGGCAGGTTTCTAATATTACCTTCAACGGTGTGGCGGCGCAATTATCGCGCACGGCCTTGATGTCCGCTTTAACTTCTGCGATTTTGCCACTTTTCAACCAGCCAACATTGATAACCATATCAATCTCTTGTGCGCCAGCTTTGATAGCAGCTTGGGCTTCAAAGGCTTTTGCTTCGGTCAAGCCAGCCCCCAGCGGGAAACCGATGACTGAACACACTTTAACCGAGGTGCCTGCTAACTGCTGTGCAGCAACTGGAACATACCCAGAGTTAACACATACCGCATAAAAATGATGCTGCTTGGCTTCTTCGCACAGCTTAATAATTTGCTCTTCGGTGGCATCCATTGCCAGTAGGGTATGGTCAATATAATTAGCGTAATTGATCGTCATGATTTTTATCCTTTAGTTCATCTATAAGTTAGCTCTGTTGTTATAATAATAACATTGGTAGGAAAAAACAAAGCTAATTCTCACATTTTTAGCTGTTTTAGATTTTATTTTGTTATTTTAATTACATTAATGGTGATTAAATAACCGCATGAAACACCATGTATTAGCGTAATTATTTGATTTTTAGTACATTTTAAAATTGTGAAAGGATTCTACGGAGAATTTGGCCGGCATTTTAATCTGCCGGCAATGTGAGATGAGTCACGTAGAGGGTGCTAGTTTCTGACCCAGCCTCTGCTGATAGGTAAGGCAAACCCAACCTGATAGAGGCGTTTTAACCCATTTGAAATAGCGTCGCCGAACAAGTTCCACACCAATTGTGCAAACAGGCAGCCGACAATTCCTAGCAAAAATCCACCCACCATATCTAATGGCCAGTGCACACCCAGGTAAATTCGTGACCATGCAATTGCGATAGCTACGACCATCAGGCTGATAGCGGACCACAGTTTGTGCCAAAAAACAAAGGCCAGAGCAAAAGTGAAAATAGCGGTGCCGTGATCACTCGGGAAAGAGCTATCGGGTGCGTGATTCATAAAGTTATAACCAAAACCGACGACAAAAGGCCGGTCGTGGGGGATAAGCATCCCAATGCAGGAGGCTGAGAGCATTGAGAAAGCAAGTGCGATAGCGGCTTTGGCCACTAAGGCACGCTGTGAGTCCATATCGCTTTGTGGCCCCCACAACCACATACCCACTAATAATATGGGGATAATCATGATCAAATCGCGTGCGATAAAAGTCGCAAAAGAAATCATCCATGGCGATGATGCTGGAGTGGCATTTATCATGGAAAAGAAAAAGTAATTCATTTGTTCAATCATTCTTTACCCTTATCACGGTTGTAAAAACCGCTGATCATCCAATACACAGCCAATTGGCTGAGCCAAACCCACCAACCCGCCCACAGGTTATGGGTAAGAAAATGTGCCCCGCGCATGATTTGTCCAAAACCCATCAACATGCCAAGACTCACCCCCGCAAACCAACACAATAAAGCCCAGCGTGGCCGCTCGGGGTAAAACAAGAAAAACAATGCCATTACTGCAAACCCACTAGAGGCATGGCCGCCAGGAAAGCAGTGACCAAGGCCTGCGCCGACCGGGGCTGTTCCCATCAGCACATAGCTCAGGGATTTACCGCCATACTCCACCAGATCCCAAGGGCAGGAGTGGGCACTGGTCGCTTTTAGCACACCTATCACCAGCGGGCCGATACCGAACAGCAACATAGTGGTCACTACGCGCTTATTACGGCGATAAAGACCCCATAGCAATGTGACGACGGCAGCGCTGATAATGGTTATTTTCAATAAGCGATGATTCAGTAAATCCAGCCAGTAATTATTTTCCCATGGAAAATGTTGCGAGGCGGGATCAAACCAATAATTACTGATAAGCCAATCCAACTGTTCATCACGGGATAACCAAAGAAACAGCAATCCACTGATCACCAATGCAAAAACCTGCCAAAAATAAAAGGATAACGGCAACGAGTAAAGGGAGTTTGTCCTAATTGTCAGTGCCGTTGAGGTATTATTTAATGTCGATGTCATGAGGCTTGATTGAGAGGCAGGTTTGTTGATCTTCACGAAATAGCCTGGAGCAGAAGTAGTGATGTTCCTACTGTAATAATTTTGTCTTAAGAAAGCCTTAAGGGGGAGGGATGGGGCGTTCGAATTTCAGGCAAGAAAAAACCCGATAGTCTCATTACTCTATATAAAACAACAATATACAATAAATACAATGAGTTGATTAGTTATTGAGGGGTAGTAAATACTAGGGAAGGGTAACCTCCGCCGCCACTTTGTCGCCAGCTTTCATGGTGGTTAGCGGGTTGAACTGCACTGCGGTTTCTAAGTGTTCTGGCGCAAAGTGAGCATAACGCATTGTCATTTGAATATCACTGTGACCAAGGATACGTTGCAATACCAGAATGTTACCCCCGGACATCATAAAGTGAGCGGCAAACGTATGGCGCAAAACATGTGTGAGCTGGCCAGCGGGTAGCTTAATATCTGTGGTGTTGATTGCGGCCATAAAGCGAAAATAGCATTCACTAAAAAGTCGGTCTCCCTCTAACGCGATTAACTCGTCATGAAGTTCTTTGCTGATTGGCACACTGCGGTTCTTTTTGCCTTTGGTTCTGACAAAGGTAATTTTGTGCGGGCTGACTTGTGAGCGGGTGAGTTTTTCCGCTTCATTCCATCGCGCCCCGGTACTGAGGCAAACTTTAACTACCATAGGCAAATCTGCCCGGCCAAAACTACATGCGGCCAATAGTGTTTTAATCTGCTCATGAGTGAGCCACGCCATCTCTTTTTCTGCCACGGCATACTTGCGCAGATTGTCTAATGGGTTCGGTAGGTTCCATTCACCTAATCTGGCCAACTCGCTAAACATACCGCTCAAAAAACTTTGTTCTAGATTCACGGTAACCGGTTTTGCACCTTTCTTCCATTTCTCAGAAAAGTAAATTTCGCCAGACAAACGCTTAGAACGATAGTGAGCAAAATCTTTGCCACTCAAACTGTGAGCGGGGGGATTACCTAGCGCAGCAACTATCAATTTCAGTTTCTTATAAACCTTTTCACCGGCTTCCAGAGAACGACCATGCAGGTTGTACCAAAGTTCGGCAACCTCGCTTAATGTACGTCGGTCTGGTGCATCTCCTAACCAAGGCTTATTGCTCACCTGATCCATGGTGTAACGTTCAAAGGCTAAGGCTTCACCTTTAGTCGCAAACATTTTTCTTACCCGGCGACCTGTACGGCCTGCCGGGTAGCACTCACATAACCATTGGCCTGTTGGTTGTTTGCGTACTGACATTGAGAACCCCCTTGGAAGATAAAGGGGGTATTTAACTGTATGGATAGACAGTGGTCAATGTTTGTTTGTTTATAGTTAAACAATAGAAATTTTTCACTTTTTAAAGAATTGTATTATTTCTTTTAGCCATTCGGGTGTACTTATATCAGGATCATCATTGGCGTTTTCTAACAACGAGATATATGTGTCACAAAAGACATCTTTCATCCCTGGCCTTGAAAAGAAATCAGCTATTTTTTTCTTTTGAGTTGGGGTGATTTCGAATGCATTAAATGATGGGCCGGGATAATATTCCATTCCTTTTTTAATAAAATCAAAATCTATTTCATTTTCATTTTTTAATTTAATGAGTGTACGTGCGAATAACAATGCATCAAGAGTATCCTCAATTTCTGTTGCGGGGCTAACTTTACTATCAGACGCTTTTACTAAATGTATTTTATTTGCATCACCATCATAAAGTATTCGCCTTAATGTTATTTTTGGGATGGAGTCATTAGCATCAAACTTATCATATTGAATGTCTGTATCCATAAGGCAGTAGACTTTACCAGAAATTGTTTTCTTTCTATCTTCTAGTGCCAAAAGAAGATAATTGAATATTTTTTTTAATACTATACAGCCACTTACAGGCAGAACAATTAAATTACTTATATTTTCATTTTTTAAATGAGCCTGAAGGTATTTTTTATCGGTCCGTCCTTCACATATTAACCAATTATAACTGTTCCCTGACGTGATCGATGAAATGATCGACTGAACTAAATCATAATTACTTTTAACCTCTAAAGTATCTAAATATGAACCATTTGATTCAGTGACTAATCTTATCGACTCTTCTCGAAAATACTTTAAATTCAATGGTGATATATGTGTTTGATTTGGCGATATGTACACTGCTGTTCCATCACCTACAACAGGTAAAAAACCATACCAGTGCGTTGTAACTAAGGTTTGAACTCCTAATTCACTTATATGTCTTATTTTTTCAAATTGCTTAAAACATGCAGTAGCATGTAATGATAGTTCTGGCTCATCAATTGCAAAAATGGTCTGTAACTGGGCTTTTTTAGGATTAGCTTTTAAAAATGCAGTTGCTAAATCTAATAATGCCCGCCTTTTTTCACCAGAGCTTAGATTATATGCTGGAACTTCTTTTTTGTTTCCATCTCGGAAGTGTAAAACTTTATCGCTGAAATATGACTCTATAATTTTTATTATCATATGACGTTGCGTAAACTGACTTTGTCTTTGTGATGGTTTTTTAAATTGATAATTTCCATCTAAAATCTTTGACACATCTTCAATGAAAGTATTTAAATATCGATTGATTTCGGTTATATCACTTTTTTTAATTACTTTACTTATTTTTTGCTGAATGTCCTCACCTAATAGTGATTGTAAGAGTTCACCCTCTAGTTTTGAATAACTATCAACAGTTATCTCTGCTGGGAGATATATGTAATTATATAATTCTTTTATTGATTGCAATGTTTTAGATAACGTATCTTTATGATTGTATTTTTTTTGCCAAGAGGTATTTGTTGGTTCGAATGATGATTCTAACTGTTCTTCATAATCATCAATAGAACCAAAGAATGACATATAAGGAATAGGCATGTCACTTGGTCTTTCTTTTGTAAATCCTAAAGGAATTAAGTAATGAGTTTTGTCGTTATAATATTTAGATAATTTACCTCGATGTGCGACAAATTTCTCTGCAATAGGTCTTTGAAGTAGTTTGAAATCCTCGGATTCTATCTGCCATGTAATATTGCTGATTATTTCTAGTGTTTTAGAAACGCTAGAAGTACCTTTTATTTTTTCTTTGTCGATTAAGAATATAGGAACAATAAACGGTTCTCTAGTATCATATCCTTGACTTCTGACTTCATTATTTACATCTAATTTATTGATGTCACTGTTGTTAAGCAAAGCGTCTAGAGCACAGAGTATTGTACTCTTACCAACACCATTCTCTCCAATGAACCAGCTTAGCCTCCCATCAAGAGATATCGGGATGTAATGCTGATTTTTGAAAGTCTTAAAATTCCTTATTATTAAGCCTACAATCATGGTCAGTTATCCAGAGTTTAATTATAAATTAAATTTAATTGTTTTTATAATTCCTACTACGATGATATCGACTAAATTACAATCAAATGCAAACTTCCCGCCCTCAACTCGCACTTTGCCACCGGGAATACGAATAATATCTCTAACGCTGATTGTTCCCTCTATATCAACAACCCATTTACCATCCTGAACTTCATCGAACTGGCGATCAGCAATATAGGTGACATCACCATCAAGGATAACAACCGGGTCTTTTAATCCGTCAGGCAAGAATGCCTTATCGAACATATAAAAATTCGAGTCGTAGAGTTTTCCATCCAATAATTTTTTGCGCGGAATTTGTACAACATCGTTCAGTTTGGCGTTTTCAAACATCACACCTTCACCGGTTGTTAACCATGATAGGGAAACACCGGTTTCAAGTGCACCTTGAATAATCCATTCCGCAGGGAATATATCCCGCATATATCGGGTCGCGAGGGTACTTTTTGAAACCCCTAAATGATCACATAAAGCCTGCCGTGTAGTGAAGCCATAGGCCTCAATCAGACGGTCAATTGCTTTACGCCCTCCGCTTTTGAAATCCATAAAGTACGCCTCAACGAACAAAATCCATTGACAGATTCCTAAAGCGAACTTAAAGTGCATTCGTGAGTTCGTTTTGGGAATCACAACTGTTAAAAACTACTTATTACGGCTCACCACAAGCCAATCGGAGATGTTGCACTATGAGACCTAACATTTCAATCACTCTTCTGACCCCCCATGTCACAGTAGAGAAATATAGTGAATTAACGGGCTTAGATTCAGACACCATTAGAGCAATGCTTGCTGATGGTCGTCTGGTGCGTCACCGCCTGCGTAAAGATATGAAGCGCGAAAAAGTCATGATCAACATGGCCGCACTCACCGTAGATGCTCTCTCGAATTGTGATATTGCAATCGCCTAGTTCGATATTGCGTTATTGGGAGGGTATCGACCATGTTTGATTTCCAGCTTTCTAAACACCCGCGCTTTGATATGTCATGCCGTGCTTTCGCCCGGAATAACAATTTAACGGCGGTTGCCGAGCAAATCGGTATGAAGCCGCAAATGCTGCGTAACAAACTTAACCCTGACCAGCCGCACCAGTTGAGCTGTATCGAACTGTTGACGCTCACTGACATTACCGAAGATCCAACGCTGTTAGATGGCTTGCTGTCTCAACTGCAATGTTTACCAGCGGTACCGGTTAATGAAGCCAATCCCGCTAATTTACCTATTCATACCCTGAGCGCTACGGCGGCAATCGGTGCTATTGCCGGTGAAACCGTAACAGCTGGGCCTATGACTCAATCCCGTAGAAACGCCATTCTTGACCGTGCGAATCAGGCCATACGTGACCTGTCGCTGATTGTTGTATCGGTTGAAGCGCGTTTCCAATCCACGCCAGTTCTGGCCGCAGCGGTTGATTTTATCAGCGCCAGCGGGCTGGTTCCGGGCCTGAACTGAGGAACTTATGAAAGTTTTCGCTAACTACCTGAAACAACAATCACCCAGCCAACAATTAAACCATTTTGGCCATGGCTGGATTGAATTACCAAATGGTCAGCGCTGGCAACCTTGTACCAGCCGAGTGGTGTTTCTAGGGGAATCACGTAAGCCAATCTTTAAAACCAAACGCCACCGGTGGTGGTTCCGTTTGATGGGATTAAGGGGGTAACCATGTCAGCCAATAACAGTAAGTGGTTGGCTATTATTCGCAACAAAGTGACGGGCAGTCACAGCCGGGCCAGAGTGATATGGGAAAAACTCCCAGCACAGCACCGGGGGATTTTACTCCACTCCGCAGGGATGAAATCAGAGCACTGTTGGTACATGTGGGATGATTTTTCCCGTGAAGAATTACACCAGTTGCAGCGAGGGATTCAGCGATTACGGGCGTTGGTAGACACATTCGGGCCAGTCGGGACGTTGGATTTTGTGAAAGAGGATAAGCGTAATCGGAAGCCGCAGCATCAACCGGTACCGGTAAAAAACTACGGACCAGAAATGATTGCAGCCCAATCGATGGCCAATATGCATTACACCGATAATTAAGGAAACACGATGAAAGCAATAGCGGTAGATAGAAACGGCCTGTTAGTCGATTTTAGCCATTGGGGCGTGGCCCATAATTACGCGCAATTCTTCTTGGGCAAATGTCGTTTGGCGGGTAACAACGTCGAATTACAGCCAATTATGTTTAATGACACCATTCATCTGACTAACCCGCACCAATGGTTTTCTGCTCATGCTGCATTTTGGTGCCGGGCATACCGTGAGGCTGAATCAAATAGTGATCAGGTCGAAGCGCTGGCCTCTATTCGCGCCATTTATCATATGTCCGGTTGGCTGGGGTTAGGTTCTTTAACCTGCATGATTAATAACTGGTGGAATAGAACCATTGAGATCCACGGCTTGACGCAAATCAACCACTCTTGTGCGTCAGCCAGCACTACCAAACAACTGCATTAATTAACCCAAAACCATAAATACCAACGGCCTCCCATCAGTGGCCGGGGATTTTTATTACTTAAATTCGGAGCAAACACCATGCATATGCACAAAACAGTAGGGCAGGAAATGAGTAATCGGGCCGCGGCTGACTCCCGCGAACATGCTTTGCTGATAGCCAGAAAAGAGGCCCGAATAGATACCCTTGTTAAGTTATCTGGCCATTTTGACCGGTTAGCCACTGACATTGCTAATCAGGGAATGTCTTCAACTGAGATTGTCGAGTTACTGCGGCAGGTTGCGGAAAACATGAGTCGTGGGCGGGTCTGGAGCGAATGACCGCCACCATTCAGCGCCCGGTAAATGACTTTATGGACGGGGATATTTTATCCCTGTCTTTACCTTTTAATGGTGAGTTCAGCCGGGAGCCAGAGGGGCCGCGCCGCCCGCAAGATATCAGTATCACCGAAGATGAACTCTTTGTTCAGAACCCTACCGACCATCAATGGCGCAGCCAGTATTTAGGCGGGATGCCCCAATTTCTGGCTCGTTATTTTGGTGATCGATACTCCAACCTGTACCAATCAAAAGGCCGTCGCCATGCCAATACATTCTTACGCACTACGGTGGGCGAGAATGTATTGCCACGTCTACAGATGGTTAATCGCCAGTATCAGCCAGTTATCAAAGCGCCCGGTTTTTTGCCGTGGCCTTTTGCCGATGATTTAGAACGCCTGCCATCGTTTGGTCGGGATGAGTTACGCAACCTGTCCCACCGGGTGGCTGATTTTATGTCTGAAAGTTTTACCGACTATATCGAACGCAATTTCATCGGGCAGAGCAGCGACCCAAAAGAACTTTGGAAGCGTACCCAACGTGCTTATATCTGCCTTGTAAAACTCAGCAAGCAAGTGGGAACTGAACCGCCGTATTGGCGCGAATTCAATTCCAGCCGCAAGACAATCAACCCACGAAAAATTGAATCTGGCCTGCTGCGCATGATGTCACCGGATTGGTGGCGTGTGCGGTTAAAACGCCTGCGCGATGTGCGCCGGGAACATATGGCCATTGCGGTGGGGCAAGTACAGAAGTCAGCGTCAGCCTATGTTAGCCGCTCAGCTATGGCCGAATGGGTAGAGCAGAAGCGGCGTAACCGGGAGTTTTTCAAAGCGTTTGAGCTGGAAAATCAGGACGGTGAACGGGTTTCGTTAGAAGACATGGTGAATGGCAGCAACGCCAATCCCGCAATACGGAGATGTGAACTGATGGTCAGAATGCGAGGTTTTGAAGATTTAGCCACTGAAATGGGCTGTGTGGGGGAGTTTTACACTATCACCGCGCCGTCTAAATATCATGCGGTCTATCATGGTGGCGGCTTTGTTACTAACTGGAATGGGGCCAGCCCACGGCAGACACAAAAATACTTATGCAGCGTATGGGCTAAAGCCCGTGCGGCTATTGCCCGCGCCGGGATTAATGTCTTTGGTTTTAGGGTGGTAGAACCGCATCACGATGGCACCCCACACTGGCATGTGTTGCTGTTTATGCTGCCACAACACGTTGATCAGGTGCGCGACATTCTTTGCTATTACGCCCGGCTGGAAGATTCCGAGACATTGCAAAGCCCCGAAGCATTGAAAGCCCGTTTCCATGCTGAACCCATTGATCCGGCCAAGGGCAGTGCAACCGGCTATATCGCGAAATATATCTCAAAGAATATCGACGGTTACGCGCTCGACGAAGAAGAAGACGGCGAGACGGGCGGTAATGCACGAGACATGGCGAAAGCAGTCACCGCATGGGCCAGCCGTTGGCGTATCCGGCAGTTTCAGCAAATCGGTGGTGCGCCGGTCACTGTCTGGCGCGAGTTACGCCGCTTGCCCGGAGACGGACAAATACTACCGGATCAGGATATGGATAATGTGCGCTTTGCTGCGGATGTGGGCAACTGGTACGCCTACACCGAGTTTCAGGGCGGGCCGATGGTGAGCCGGGATTGTTTGACCGTGCGCCTGTCATATGAAATCACCGAAATGGGCAACATCTACGCCGAAGACGTTAAACGGGTTTTGGGTATCTATTCGCCGTTACTGGGAGAGGACTCTGCTGTTTGCACCCGTCTGGTTAAGTGGCAGATTGTACCGAAGTTGGCCGAAAGCGCAGCGCAGGCCGGGGGTTTGGCTTTTTCTGGCGGCAACGCCGCCGCTAGGAGTTCTGTCAATAACTGTACGCCGGATACCCGGCAACGATTAACAGAAGAATTATGTCTTAGAGGTTTTTTGGGTGATGAGGAAGAAATCGCGATACTGGAACGGGGCAGCAGCTTGCAATTTTACGGTGATCGCTCAGTAAGGTTAAATAATGGTCGGTTAGAAGAGGTGGCCCCACGGCCAGAACACCAGCGCTGGCCGGGCTGGAATTGATTTCGCTCATGAAATTCTGATGAAACAGGCAGTTAGCTGTTTCCAATTTTCTTAATTTTATTATACTGTATATAAATACAGTATAAACATGATGAATGGAGGAAGTCGTGACGGATTTATTTTTTGAATCTTTAGCTTTGCAGCGCATTGATTTGGTTGCAAGGTTGGTCACGAATAACCAGTGCAATGAAGAGGACAGGGATTTGGCATTAGTCTGGATTGCCGAAATGACTACCGCATTGACCATTGAACTGGATAAGCAGCAACAAAAAGGCCCCCAGATTGGAGGCCAGTAGTCAGGCGGCTGATGCGCTACCTTGCAATAGGTTAAGCATCATTTGCCGCTGCTGTGGATTCATGGAATCGACAACGGTTTTAATCAGTTTATCCCCGGTTTTAGCGCTGGGGCTAATGGTATGTGAAAAGGTCACATTCATCACAAAAGTATGACCGCATTCCACATCATTACAGGCGCAATATAAATCTGAAATCTGCCGGTGTTTACGGTTGGTTTTCCGGATAATGGCCGCGCCACCGCATTCAGGGCATAAGACTTTCATCACTCGCATGTTTCTGGCTCCAAAAGTGGCGAACTTCTGGAATTTTAACGTGTTTCTGCTCATAACGCACCCGAGTTTGCTGTTTGTGCATCAAAATTTAGCTGTAGATGTGTCGGGATCTCTGGATCGGCACTGATGGCAGCACTAAAGCGGCGTTGTACCGGTAAAATCTCGTCTTTTCGATACGTGTTCCGCGCTTTTTCCGGGTCACCTAAACCCGCAGCATTTTCCGGTATCTGCCCGGCTAACCCTGCCGGGAAGCGGTGAGCATTGAGAATGTCCTGCGCACTGATATTTTTCACATTGGCAAATTCATCTTTGGCGCTGATATCTCCCATTTGAATGAATTTCACCGCCTCCGGGTCACCGTTCGGGATGTTGACCAAGATGGTGCTGAAATTACCAATCCCTTTGCTGTCAGCTAACTGACGTTCAATTTCTTCCTCCACTTCATCGGTCATTGACGGGTCACTGGTATACAAAATGCCGCCAGTGTGCGCCCCATTGTGGTAATAGCGGCGGCGGAAAATCACCGCTTCACTGTTTAGCAATGCGGAGTGAATACCACCGATATAATCCGGCAGGCCATAAATCTGTTGTTGTGGGTCGTATTGTTTGAGAAAAATCACGTCATTTTCCGGGTAAACAAGAGGTTCACCCTCCTGCAATACCACAAATTCACCGCTTTTGCGGATGCGGGTGTACAGCGCCGGTAAGGGGGCCAGACCAATCACGTTGCCCCAGCCATTACGGATTTTCAGAATGCCGACATCACCAAAGGTAAAATAATCAAAAATAGCGGCTTCAATCTCTTCATGGGTCAGGCCACCGCTCTGGTAATCGGATGCCACCATATTTTTACGGGCATAAATGACGCCGCCATGTTGGCCATTGAGGTTAACCAACTGTGCCAGCGCCAGCCGGTCAATCGGCAGGGTGTAATGGTCATAGTCATTGTCATACCAGATATCGCGGTAATCGGTGCCAGTGGTGAGTATTGGCTCTGGTTTGCCGAAGCTGATAATGCTCATCTTGCGGTTTTTGCCGTGGTTATCTTGGCGCTTCATAGCGCGTTTATTTGGGCGTTTCATGCTGCTTTCTTTAGCCTCCAGCGGGATGTTAATTTGTTTTCGTAGTTAAGTGGCTCATTGTCGAGGGCGTGAGCAATGGCAAAGAATGCCTCCGCATGGCCGGTTTCCGCGCTGCGGTCTGCAACAAATGTCATGGCATTGCCGCTGGCGGTAGTGGTGTGACGGATGGCCATAAAGCTGGCGGGAATTTCGGTGCGGTCTTTGTCCCATTCGATACGTTTGCTTTCCACCACATCGGCGGCTTTCATCACCAGCCGGTTTTTGGTTTCTACGCCATAGCGGATGGCCACCGCCTGCCGGATGGCAAAGTGTTGGATGTTTTCAAATACACCCTGGCCGATGCCGGTCACATCCACACCGATATAGGTAATGTGATATTGCTGGAACAGTTTTTTAATCTGGTTAGCCTGATAGCGGAAATTCATCCCCTGCCAGTGGATCACCCGTAGTACCCGGAATTTTTCGCCCTCATAAAGTGGTGGCGCGATAATCACAAAAGTAGACAGGTCACCGGAGCGGGCCGGGTCAAAACCGCCCCATACCTCACGATTACCAAAGGGCCGGGCGGCTTTTTCGTCGTGATCCTGCCAAGTGGCAGCATCCACCCCGGCTTGCTGCAAGTCATCAAAAGAGAACACCGCATCTTTGCTGTCCACAAACACGCACATGTACAGCATGTTGAATGCATCAACGTTATAACGGTTACGCAGCTTTTCAAGGCTGGCCAGATTAAAGCCATTGCGAATGGCATCTTCCATGGTAATGACATAACGCCATTGGCCATCCGGGCAGCGGCGACCACCATCACGCATTTCATCAAATGATGGGAAGATAACTTTGGCGCGTTTCTTACTGCCGCGCTTCCATTCATCGCCTGTCCAGAATGGATAAGCCTGATGAGTTTTGGCGCTGGGCGTCGAAAAGTAGGTGGTGCGCCACTTATCATGAGTAGCCATGGCGCTGGCCGTTTCATTTAATTTGGCAAAGTTCGGTACCCAAAAATATTCATCGCAATACAGATGGCCGCTGTATGATTGGGCGGTGTTTTTGTTGGTAGACAGGAAACGCAGTTCTGCGCCGTTACTCAACCGGATAGGGTTACCGGTTAGTGTAATATCAAAATACTGCTGGGCAATATTGACGATATACGAGCGGAAAACCTCTGCCTGAGCGCGGGAGGCAGACAGGAATATTTGCGGGTCACCGGTCAACACCGCATTTTCAAAGGCCTCAAAAGCAAAATACCATGTCGCGCCAATCTGGCGGCTTTTCAGGATATTTCGTACCTGCTCGCCAATATTTAGCCGCAGGTGCTTTTGATAGCCAAACAGGTGTTCTTCTGACCAAACGTCAAAATCCTCTTTTGACAGCCCGGAAATATCATTTTTGCGGTACTGGCGTTTTTTCGTCGGGCGCTCATCATCAAAATCACCGCCATCATTCTGCGCCGGTTTGCTCCCTTTGGCGGCGGCGAGTTTTTCTTTATGCTTATTACTCTGCGCCCGCAGTTTCACCGCATGGGTAATCAGAATATCCAGCTCTTTTAATTCAATATCACTCTTATTATCGCGCCCGACTAATAATTGATAGCGGCGTTCAATGGCTTCCTCCGTGCTTTCATGGCTGAGTAAATCAGCCCAATTCCATTTTTGCGCCCAATAGTAAACAATCCGCACATTCGGCAGATTTAAATCACTGGCGATTTCTTTAGGTGTTGACCTTTTTAAATAAAGCGCCCGTGCAACACCAATAAGTTCATCTGAATATTTAGCCATAGCCTTTATTATGCCGAGATATATTTAAACAAACGTCACAGGCAGTTCTTATTTATTCGGGTAAGTAGCTATATCCGAATTCATAAGAATTAAAGCGAATGCGAAGCCAGTTTTAATTAGCCATACTGAATATCACAAATCAGGGAGAACAGTTGAATGTCAGTTTCACATTTAACAACGACATGGTTGTGTGTTTGTGCCGAGGGGAAAACATTAGACGGACGTGATATTGAAAGGCAATGGATATTAGACGCCGTAGAGCTATATAACCCTCGAATGTATACCGCACAATTATGGCCGGAGCATTCGCGTACTTATGGCCCGGTGGGGCAAGTATTAGAATTAAAGGCGGAAACAGATGAGGACGGTGTATTAAAAATGTTTGCCCGGCTTTGTCCTGCTTTGTCACTCATTGCGGCTAACGGCGAGGGTAAATTACTTTTTACATCCGCTGAGTTTACCGAAGATGGCAACTTTAGAGGGACGGGCAAAAGCTATCTTGAGGGCATGGGGGTAACGGATGAACCCGCCAGCGTATATACCGACCAAATGAAGTTTAACAAGCGATTGCGTAATAAACGTTATAGCCAATATCGGCCAATTGTTTTTGATGATATTAAAAAGACAGTAAAGGGGAACAGTGTGAAAGGTAAAAAGAAATGGTATCACAAGTTTGGTTTAGTTGATGAGAATGACACGACTACAGAAACTGATAATGATATTACTGATGATGCCGCCACGGTACTGGCTGAACAGTTAAAAGCCGCGCAGGATAAAATCAGCGAATTGGAAACCCAGCTTGCTGAATTAAAAACCAGTCAGGAAGAAACGGATTCTGATGTTGAAACGATTAAAGAAGTCGTGGACACCAAAGAATTTGCACAATTGCGTGATAATTTGCCGCAGTTTATTCAGAAGTTGGGCAGCTTAGATAAAAAGTTCACTAAATTACCCAGTAAAAAACCGAGCGATTCACGTAAGCCGTTTGAGTTTCTTTAATTAAGCACTGGCTTAATGGGTTTTCGTATTTCTGATTAAAGAGAGTGCAATAAATGCTACTTAATAATAAAGCGCGAGGTTATTTAAATAATTACCTCGATGGGCTGGCATTGGCAAATGATGTGAAAGAGACATCACGTTATTTCTCATTGACTGACCCAAAAGAAACAAAATTGCGTGATGCTATGTTGGAAAGCAATGAATTTCTTAATTTCATTGTGGTTGAAGATGTTGACCAGATTAAAGGGCAGGTGGTTAACGTAGGTAATCCGGGGCTGTTTACGGGCCGTGTGGATGAGGGCCGTTTTCGTCGCAAAGTGGGTGTTGATGGTAACAACTATGAGCTGTACGAAACAGATTCCGGTGCGTCACTGACATACCAAATGTTATCTGTGTGGGCCAATGCCGGGAGTGAAGAAGAGTTTTTCCAGCGTATGCAGGCGTTTACCAATAAGTCATTCAGTCTGGACGTGCTACGCATTGGTTTTAACGGTAAATCGGCGGCGAAAACCACCAAGCCGACGGATAACCCGAACGGTGAAGATGTCAATATTGGCTGGCATGAGCTGGTACGAACCTATGACAAAAATCAGATTGTTACTGATGCCATCACACTGGGTAGCGGTGGTGATTTTAAATCATTGGATGCCATGGCCTCTGATCTGATTAACGCCAAAATCCCGCAGGAATTCCGTAATGACCCGCGACTGGTGGTGTTGGTTGGGGCTGATTTAGTGGCTGCGGAGCAATACCGCCTCTATCAGGCCGCAGACCGCCCGACTGAAAAAATTGCCGCGCAAATGCTATCGCAATCTATTGCCGGACGTCAGGCCATGGTGCCGCCGTTCTTCCCCGGCAAGCGTATGACGGTCACCATGTTGAGCAATCTTCATGTTTATACCCAGCGAGGGACACGTTACCGCAAAGCTGAGTTTTCTGATGACCGTAAGCAGTTTGAAAATAGCTACTTACGCATGGAGGGCTACGCGGTGGAAACGCCAGAGCTGTATGCGGCCTTTGATGAAACCGCCGTCACCATTGGCAAGGTTGAAGAAGCCAAAGACGGGCCAGAGGTATAAGCCATGCTATCACCCGCGCAGCGTCATTCCGCCCGTATTAAGGCTGAAAAGCAGTTAAGTGAGTGTCAGGTGTTGGACGCTGGCCACAGTCTGCACGTCAAATTACGGGCATTGGAACATGATGTTGGTCGGGTACGTAGCCTTGATGTCACCAGTGACCGGGTAGCCATGAAGCGCAGCGAACTATTACCGCGCTGGCTTCCAACTGCACAGGCGTATCTGGACAGTGGCGAGGTACATCAAAACCCGATTTTGGTGTACTGCATTATCTGGTTGTTTGATGTGGATGAGTTTGATCAGGCTCTGGACTGGGCTGATATCGCCATCGAGCAGGGGCAGAAAATGCCGGGCAATTTCCGCAGTAAGTTACCGGCATTTATCGCTGATACCGTGATGAAGTGGGCCGAAATTGCCGCCGCCAGCGGGGAAAGTGTCGAGCCGTATTTCTCTCGCACATTCAAAAATATCCGCGAGAAGTGGCGGCTGCATGAAGAGATTAATGCCAAGTGGTACAAGTTCGCTGGGTTGTTGCTACTGCGTGATAACGATGGTCAGCCACGGGCTACCGCGCTGGATGATGTGGAGTTATTACAACAAGCGGATGCCTTACTGGCGCAGGCGGTAGGGTTTCACCGGCAGATTGGTGTCACCACCTTGCGCCGTAATATCGCCGCCCGTATTCGGGCATTGCTAAAAGAATAAAAGACTACCGTAAGCCGAGCGGGCGCGGCGGAGGCAATACACATTAGTGTTATGTGCCGTGGAAGCCGGTCAGCCCGCTTTTCGGGAGAACATATGTTTAGCGGAAAACCGATTGATTATCAGGATGCCACCTTAAAAAACGTGGGGTTCTGGCCAGACTTGAGCCTTAAAGAATTTCAGGTTCAGCGCACTATCCCGGCTGATGTTGATGCGGGAACTGTTGCACAGGCATTGATTACCGCAGCGGGAGAGGTGAACAGCGATTTAGCCAGCGTTGAAGCGAAGCATCATGCGAATGGTTATAGCCATGCCGCAGAGGTGCCGGGCGTCAGTATCGACACTGAAAACCTGTTATGTGCGCAGTACAAAAAAGCGGTTTATGCCCGTGCTAAAGCCGATCTGTTAGGGGAGTTTGCCACGATTGGCCGCAGGGAGTCACACCCAGGGCAGGAGAGTGACGAGACACGCAAGGGATTGCTGGCGGAGTCATCCATTGTTATCCGCCGTATGAAAGGGTTGAAGCGCGTCACCGTGAGGCAAGTATGAGCAAATTACAGTCATTAACCGCCTTTGTGCAGGGCAACTTACCGCAACGGCTGCGCAAGCTGGAATTTAACAGCGACATGGACGAACTGCGCTTTATTCCGGCGCAGCGGGATTTAGGGCTGGATCAGTATCAACTGGCGTTGATGCAGTTTGATGCGGTGCTGAGTTGGGGGCGCTTTCCATATCGCGACTATGACCCGCGCAACCTGTGTGCTTTGTTGCTGGTGTGGATGATTGAGAATGGCCCCGATTACGGCCCGGAGCCGGAATTACCGAGTATTGATATCGATGTGATCGACGATAAAACCGCCATGGTGGTGGTGTCGATGGCCATCACTGAATCACTGAGTATTAAACAAGATGAGGCCGGGGATATCCCCTTTCAGGGGGCTAAATGGCGGCTGACCGATCCGCAGTTATGGCTGGCCACGGATGGCGCGATATTTGGCGCGGATGCGCAGGGTGCGCCGATTGGTGAACACGGATGATTATCAACGGTGAACTGAGTAAAAAACAGTTAACCGAGCTGCAACAGGCACTTAAACGGCTGGAGTTACCGCCCCAAAAACGCCAGCGGCTGTTATGGCGGTTGGCCAAGTACGGGGTGATTGTTGCGGCCAAGCGCAATGTGCGTAACCAGCAATCACCGGATGGCACCCCGTGGCAGGGACGGCAGACCAACCAGCGCGGCAAGATGCTGCGCAACATGCCGAAATTGCTGCATATCCGTGAAATGCCGGAGATAAGCGCGGTCAGGCTCTATTTACAGGGCGGTGGCTACCGCAACGGCGAAAAACCAGTACCGGCGGGCGTGGTGGGGTACGGCCAACAAAATGGGATGCACGTCACCATTAACCGCAACGCCGTGGCTAAATCAATCCCCCCGGAGCGGCCCGCCACTGTCAAACAGGCCAAAAAGCTACGGGCCTTGGGTTACCGGGTCAAACAGGGTAAGCGCTGGCGCAAGCCGCCTTACAAAGAAATTGTAGGAAAAATGCGTTTCGCCCAAGCGGGTTTGCTGATTAAAAAACTGAGTGGCAAGGCGGCTAAATCAGCGTGGACAGTGGACGTCCCGGCGCGTGAGTTCTTGGGCATGAGCGACGACGATTTTAATAAAGCCTTAGCGCGTCAGTTACAGGCCATCGGGTTTGGCTGGGACGTCAAAGCACAGGATATGAAGGGGTAACGATGAGTTGGCCACAAGTCAATATTGACCAAAAAAACCAGCTACAGGGTGAAACCAAAGAGATTGAACGGGCCGTGCTGTATATCGGTAGCGGTAAGGTTAACACCGGGAAAACGCTGGCGGTGAACACGCAGACTGATTTTGATGTGTTGCTGGGGCCGGACGCCAGCGCGGTAAAAAACTGCACCAAAGCCGCGATGCTCAATGCAGGTCAGAACTGGAACGGCTTTGTGCATGTACTGGCGCAACCGGCCAAAAATGAAGAACTTAACCCGCAGGCATGGGTGGATGCTGTCAAAGCTGCCCAATTGGTGGCCAGTGTTGAGGGCGTAGTGGTGGTGTTACCCGCCGATAAAGCCACCATCAGCGACGCCGCCAGCTTGCGGGCTGAATTGCTGGCCAAGTTTGGCCGCTGGGTGTGGTTCGTACTGGCCGTTGATGGCCCGCAAGCCGAAGAGGGCTGGCCGGAGTATTTGGCCCGTCTGGCAGCATTACAACAGGGTGTTGCGGCGTCGGCGGTGCAACTGGTGCCACGGTTGTGGGGCAATGAGCCGGGGGTGTTGGCCGGGCGTTTATGTAACCGCACCGTGACCATCGCAGACAGTCCGGCCCGTGTCGCCACTGGCCCGCTACTGGAAATGGGCAGTGATACGCAGCCAGTGGATGGCAAAGGTGTGGCGCTGGATTTGGCCACCTTGCAGGCGCTGGAAACCCTGCGCTACAGCGTTCCAATGTGGTACCCGGACTATGACGGCATGTACTGGGCAGATGGCCGCACATTGGATGTAGAGGGCGGGGATTATCAGGCAATTGAAAGTCTACGCATTGTTGATAAAGCGGCCCGCCGTATTCGCTTACAGGCGATTGCCAAGATTGCAGACCGTTCACTTAACAGTAGCCCCGGCAGCATTGCCGCGCACAAAACCTATTTTTCCAAGGTACTGCGCGAGATGGCCAAAAGTACACAAATCAACGGGATCACCTTTCCCGGTGAAGTGAAGCCACCACAAGAGGGCGATGTGGTGATTACGTGGCGCACCGCCACCAAAGTGGAGATTTATATTGTGGTGCGCCCGTATGAATGCCCGAAAGGTATCACGGTGAGTCTGATGCTGGATACCACACTGGAGGATAGCCAATGAGTACCCGTATTTCTGGCCAGTCGGTGGATATCAATATGGACGGTGATTTGATCCATGTGGAAAAAATCGGGCTGACCATTACCGATAACAGCGGCCCGGCACAGACTAATGGTGTGCCGGATGGGGATGTAAAAGGCGATGTCGGTGCCGAGGGGGACATTGAAGTCAGTACCAAAGTGCTGCAACAGTTGACCGCCAAAGCCTCACGCGCCGGTTCATGGCGCGGTATCCCGGCATTTGACATCTTGTTCTATGCCAAAGCCGGGGAAGAAGAGCTGAAAGTGGAGGCGTTTGGCGTGAAATTGAAATTTGATTCCGCGCTGGATGTTGACCCGAAAGGCGGGGCGGTGCTGACCCATAAAATTAAGTATTTCATTACCAGCCCGGATTTTGTGCGTATCAACGGCATTCCCTATCTGGAAGCGGAAGCCACGCGCAATCTGATCGGCTAGGGGGCAAGGATGCAGGAACATGAAAAAACTTTTCTCGGACTGGCCATTTTAGGTGGGCTGATTGCACTGGGAAAGGTATTGGCCAGTGATGAGCCAATCACTGTCCGGCTGTTTGTGGGGCGGGTGATATTGGGATCAGCCACCTCGGTGGCAGCGGCGGCAGTATTGGTTTGGGTGCCGGGGATTTCTCCGCTGGCGGTAACCGGGTTAGGGGCTGCGGCAGGTATTGCCGGGCATCAGGCGGTTGAACTGTGGTTACGCCGCCGGGGTAGCAGTTTATTAAAGGGAAAGAAACCATGACGTTAAGTGAAAAACAGCAGTTATTTACCCAACTGATTGCGCAGTTAATTAGCTGGGCCGGGGAACGGGGCTACCGTCTGACCTTGGGTGAAGCCTACCGCACCACGGAGCAGGCCAAACTGAATGCCAAAGCGGGAACCGGTATCAGTAACAGTCTGCATACTTCGCGGCTGGCAGTGGATTTTAATCTGTTTATTAACGGGGTGTATCAGACCAAAAGCGAGGCGTTTTTGCCGTTGGGCGAGTATTGGGAGTCGTTGGGCGGGACATGGGGCGGGCGCTTCAAATCTAATCCCGATGGTAATCACTTTAGCCTTGAGCATAACGGGGTGCGCTGATGGCCAAGATACTGGCGCTGATAGTGGCGGCATTTGTGGCTGGGTGGTATCTCAATGATTTACAGCATGACCGTCTGGAACTGAGTATTACCCGTGCCGCCAACACAGCGGCAGAACAGGGCCGGACAATTTCGGAGGGCATAGCCAGTGATTCAGCCCGGCAACTGGAAGATAAGCTGGAAGCGTTGCGCCAGCAGAGTGATAAGTACCAGCCGGTTATTCATACGGAAATTATTAAGCCGGTGTTTACTAATGTGTGTGCTACTGATGAATATGTCCGGTTGTTCAACGAAAGTAGTGATGCCGCCGAACGTGCCTTATCAGGAAAATCAGCTGACTAAATGCAGCACCCTATTACCCCGATTAACCGGTACGACCGGTAATGATTTTGATAATGCCTTACGCGCCTATCGCAGTATTTATACCTTATGCGCGGCGCGACACAACCAACTCATTAATGAAATATATCTGAGACAAGGAAATAAATAACATGGCCGACAAACATAAAATTGTATTAGCAGTGGGTAGCGTTGAACTTATTTTTGAACCAAACACTACCGCTTATAACGGTTTAATTAATGATATGGCAATGGATAATAAAATTGCCCCGGCATTTAAATATCTGCGCCGTATTATCAGTAAAGAAACCAAAGAAGCATTAGACGAAATTTTAAAAACACCGGGTGCGGCTTTGCAATTGGTTGACCAAGTGAACCAAGTCTATGCGCCGAAATTGGAAATTGAAGTAAAAAACTAACCCAACGGTTACGGGCCATTGAAAGTAATTCAATTGAACAATTTCTTATTCTACGCCGCCATTATCTGCCGCATGAAAATGACGATATAGAAAATTTAGCCCGTGCCGTTTGGTTGGATAACCGTTATTGGGATAACACCCGTATTTCTATTGCCAATGGAATTGGCTTGGCATTTAAAGGCGACTAATGAAACACCTCGATTTTACTTTAAGCATGATTGATAAAATCACGCGCCCGTTAAAGCAGGTGCAGTCCACCGTTAAAGGGTTCGCGGATCACTCACAAGCGGCTTTCGGTAAAATTGCGGTGGGCGGTGCGGCCCTGTTTGGTGTGGTGCAGGGCATTAAGGGCGCACTGGGGCCTGCGGCGGATTTTGCCGGGGCGCTTAATGAAGCCAGCGCCAAGGGGGTGAGTGATAGCGCCTTGCAAAAGATGAGCACCGATGCCCTAAAATTCAGTATGCAGTATGGGCGCAGCGCGGTGGATGTGGTGCGCTCCAGTGCCGATGTGCGCAGTGCCATTGGTACGCTGTCTGACCGTGATTTGCCTCGTTTTACCCTGGCCACCAATGTGCTGGCCGCAGGCATGAAAACCACCGGCAGCGAAGCCGCCGCCTACATGGGGCAAATGTATAACCAGTTTGACAGCTACGCAGACCGCATAGGCAAAGTGAAATTTGCCGAAGAGGTGGCCGGTAAAACCGCGTATATGGCGCAGGCATTTGGCGTCAATATGCAGACCATGGCCGACTTGATGGAGGGTTCCAAAGGGGTTGGCGCTAACTATGGCGTCGGCATGGATGAGCAATTTGCCGTGTTGGGCCAGTTGCAAAAAACCTTGGGAACTGAGGCCAGCGGCAGTTATGAAACCTACATGAAAGGGGCCGCTGCCGGGGCTAAAACGCTGGGACTCAGTTTTGTGGATGCTTCTGACCAGATGCTGACCATGCCGCAAATGCTGGAGAAATTGCAAGGGCGTTACGGGAAAACCATCGAGGGCAATTTAAAGGCGCAGACCGAGCTGGATAAAGCCTTTGGGGATGGGGCCAATGTTATTAAACAGCTATACGGTAATGTCGATTTGCTGAAACGCAATATCGGTGAGTTGGGCAGTAATGACGGCATGAAACGGGCCGGTGAGATGGCCAAGAAAATGGCCGACCCATGGGAGCGGCTGATGGCCATCTGGACAGGGATGCGGGTGATTTTGGGCTTAACCCTGTTACCGGTGCTGTATCCCATTATGAACCGGGTGTCGGCTATCGGGGAGAAATTCGCCCGCTGGATGCAGTTATTCCCCAATATCGCCCGGTTGATCGGCTATGCCATGCTGGCGCTGTTGAGTTTTGCCGCCGCCGGTGCCATTGCCAATATGGTGATGGGGATCAGCATGTTTATCTGGATGGGATTAAAACTGCTGTGGGGTGCATTGTGTGCGGTAACCCAAATCCACACTGCGGCCATCTGGCTGTATAACAAAGCGATTATTACCGCTAACGCTACCATGCGCATTATGCGCGGTGTCTTGCTGGCGCTACGTATCGCGGCCATTTCAGCGGGGATCTCCTTTAGTTTCCTGACATGGCCGGTGTTATTGGTGATTGTGGCTATCGCGGCACTGGCGGTGGGTATCTACTACCTGATTAAGTATTGGGATGAGATTAAAGCGGCTATTGCTGATACCGCGGCTTTCCAGTGGCTATCCGAGGTGGTCACCGCTGTCGGGGACGTATTTAGCGGCGTATGGCAAAAGATTGTATCCGGCTGGCAGTGGCTGGTATCGGCTATCACCGGTTTATCACCGCTGGCTGGGTTCAGTGCCATGGCTGACAGTATCGGTAATGTGTTTAGTGGCTTATGGGACTGGCTGAAAAGTACCTTTGCTGAAACCTATAATTGGATTATCGATAAGCTGAATATTATTCCCGGTGTCAGCATTGAGGCACAAAGTATTGCTGCCCCGCAAAGTAGCCCAATCAATTCCGCTAATGGCTTATTAACCGGTGGCCATATGCGCAACATTGATAAAGGCGGGATTAATAAAGAAATCAGTAATAACTCTAAATCCGTGAGTGATAACAGCAAACGCATTGAGAATGTCCATATTAATATGCAGGGTGGCATGACGCCGAGTGATTTAATGGAGTGGCAGGAATTAAATTAATGACGGAATTAATGTATATCGACCTGCTGATAAAAGACGGTGACTTTGTATTAAATACCGGTAATGAGCCAACGCTGTGTAATAACCGCATTAGCATTGGCCAAGACTGTATTCACGCCATTATTGAAAGTGGCCTCACCACCCGACTAATTGCGGAACGCAGTCCGACATTACGCGCCGATGTGATCACCCAGTTGGTTATTTTAATTGAAGATGATGAACGCATTATTCCCGGCACGGTGGTGGTGAATGAAGAAACGGCCACACGGCTATGGGTAACGGCTGATACCTACGATTTCGGCCCGATTACGGTAAGTGCGGATTATGAGTAATAAACCTGAAATAGATTATGCGCAGGTATTACAAGATAGCGGGATGCCGACCACGGAAACAGACATTCGGCAAAAGTTTGACGAGCTGGTAGAAGAGGAAGGGTT
Organism: Yersinia sp. 22-579; assembly: GCF_030433455.1. NCBI lineage: Bacteria > Pseudomonadati > Pseudomonadota > Gammaproteobacteria > Enterobacterales > Yersiniaceae > Yersinia > Yersinia sp. 22-579. The sequence continues at coordinate 347,772 of NZ_JAUJTZ010000001.1, forward strand.
AATCACCAATACCTCCGATATGTCGCCGTTCTGGCGGCTGATAAAAACCATTGTCACTCGTCCGGTGTTGTGGCTCAACGAAGTGTTAATCAATACCGTGCTGGCCAATATGTATCTGGCCACTGCCAGCGGCACTTTTTTGGATGTGTTTGGCTGGGGCGTCAATGCCAGCCGTAAACCGGCCACCGCTGCGCAGGGCATGATCCGCTTCTATAAAGCTGATATTCAACAAGATGTGGTTATCCCGGCCGGGACGATTATTCAGACCGAACGCATTAACGGCAAAATTTACAGCGTGGTGGTAAGCAGTGAAACCGCCATTGCTGCCGGTAGCGCCAGTGGGTTGGTCGCGGTAAATGCGGCTGAGGTGGGCGGGGCGTTTAATCTGGCCCCCGGTTACTACCGTATCTTGCCGCAGGCGGTGCCGGGCATAGAACGGGCACAAAGCGAGGGCGATTGGTTAACCGTGCCGGGTGCTGATAAAGAGTCAGATGATGATTTTCGCGACCGATGTCGCAACCAATTTAACTTAGTGGGCAACTATCACACTGATGCGGTGTACCGCAGCATGATAGCCGGGGTAGTCGGGCTATCCATTGACCGGATTTATTTTTTGCACGATGCCCCGCGCGGGCCGGGTACTGCCAACGCTTATTTATTGTTGGACAGTGGCGAGATTTCCCAGCCGTTTATTGATGCGGTCAACGACCATATCACCAATCAGGGCCACCATGGCCATGGCGATGATATGCAGTGTATGCCACTGCCGGAAAGCCAGCATGATTTAGTGGTGACGCTGTATGTCAGCAATAAACAAAATTTAACCGCTGATGAGTTGGCCAAGCTGGAAAGCGGCTGTGAAAACCTGATCCGCAGCGCCTTTCGTCAGAACAGCAATTACAAGGTGCTGAAAACGTGGCCCTATTCCCGCTTCTCATTTTCCAATCTGGGGCGGGAGCTGCACAAGACGTTTCCGCTGATTGAGTCACTGAGTTTTTCACTGAGCGATATTGTCAGTGATCTGAGTGTGCCGCGCCTGAACAGCTTAACGGTGGTGATTGAAAATGCCTGATTTCATTAGCCGATTAACAAGCCTGCGCCTGCCGTCATGGATGGATAAAGGCGAATCAAACAAGTTACTGCGGGTGTGCCGCGCATGGTGGCAGTGGGTGCATAGCTGGCTGAACTGGCCGCTTAATCAGTTGGATGCTGCCACCTGTGCCGTGCCACTGCTTAACGTGTTGGCCTATCAGCGCGATATCAGTCGCTTTAATGGTGAGCCGTTGAGCCTGTACCGCAAACGGGTGCAATACGCCTTTATTAACGCCGCTGATGCCGGTTCAGTGGCGGGATTTATCGCCATCTTTAAGCGCTTGGATATCGGGGTGATAACCCAACTGGAGCGCCAGCCGGGTTATGACTGGGACGTTATTGTTATCCGGGTGAATGATAACCAGATAGCGGAAAATAATACCTTAATGATGGCACTGATTCGCCAGTATGGCCGCACCTGTCGCCGTTACATTTTCCAAGTGGTTAACGCCAGAACGGTGACGATGCACGGCGGGGAGTTCAGCAATGAATATGGCTACCACCTTGCAAAATTAATCATCGCGCCCGGTACCATCAAAGGCACGGCAGCGGTGATGCCCACCCAATTACAGCATTCGCATGAAGTCTATGCGGCAAAATTGAAATAAGGATATTTGCTATGGCAACGGTCATTACCCGCGCATTTGAACACTGGCAAGCGGGACAGGTGTTAAATAACTTACCGGCTCGCCCGGATACCATCATTTTTGCCCATGTTCCGGGGCTTGATCATACCGCCGACATTAACCCCGATGAGGGGATCCCGGCTGATGGCCAGATTGTGCATCGGGATGTGGTGGCGCAGTACGGCCTGATTAATGATTCAGCGGTGGCCTATTCGGTGGTGCTGGATACCCGTGTGGGCGATTTTACTTTTAACTGGATTGGCTTGGTGGATGCTGCCAGTAATACCCTGTGCATGATTGTGCATACCCCGGCACAGCAGAAAATTGCCACTGCCAATGGGGTGCAGGGTAATAACATCACCCGCACCTTTTTGATGGAGTTTGCCGGGGCCGCAGAGGCCAGCCAAATCACCGTATCGGCGCAAACGTGGCAGATTGATTTTAGCGCCCGGCTGCGAGGCATTGATGAGGTGAGCCGTCTGGCCAATCTGGATTATTACGGTCACGCCGCCTTTTTCGCTGACGGTTTTTCAGTGAGCAAAGACGGCGATAAATACCGGGTGAAAGCAGGACTGGCCTATGTCGGCGGTATTCGTGCTTTGCTGGCTGATGATGTGTTACTGGAAGCCGCCGCCGGTAATGTGGTTTATGCCGATGTCAGTTATCAGGGCAGCGTGTTAAGTGAATTTGCGCCGATTATTCAGCTTGGCGTGAAGCATAGCGCCGGGGATTTTGGCGACTACACCGATGCCAACGGCTTTACCCATTACATTGCCTCACTGGCCTTAATCACCGCCAGCGGGGAAGAAGATAAACGCGAAGCCAATCCGTTTGATAAAGCCATTGCCGATATTAACGCCGCCCTCAAAGAGCATGAGAAATCGCGCAATCACCCGGATGCGACGCTCAATGACAAAGGCTTTACCCAGTTAAGCAGCGCAGTTGATAGCGACAGCGAAATGCTGGCCGCAACATCAAAAGCGGCCAAAATAGCGATGGATAATGCCAATGCCCGGTTAGCCAAAGAGCGCAACGGCGCGGATATTCCTAACGTGGCGCTATTCCGGCAAAACATCGGGGTAAAAGGTGCTGCCTCATTAGAGGTCGGCACCACTGCCGGGACGGTGGCGGCGGGTGATGATAGCCGGATAGTGGAAGCCATCAGCAGCAAAAACCCCCATGTTCAGTTACCCGGCGCATTAACCGCTGGCAGTGATATACGTGCTGGCCGATTACTGTCAAAAGGTGACCTTATCGCTGGTGAGGGCCGCGCCGAGGGCCACGCAGCATTAGCGGTAGATGGTAATGTCCATGGCACTGCATGGGGTGGCCCGCTTTCCGCTTATATTGCTAATCATATAAACGTCTATGGTGTTGCAGCGTTGGGGCGAGGCGCGCAAGTGGCAATGGGTTCATCTCTATACAATATGATGTCGCCCGCAGGAACATTTCTGACGGGCGTCACCGTAAATGGTAATGGGCAAACACAAGTTGTTTATTATCGAGGATTATTTATGCAGCGACCTACTGGCGGATGGGCACAAATGGGCGGGGATATTGGCTAATGAAAATACTACAGCACTATAAAAATCTCACGATATCAGCCCAAATATATGACCCTGAATTATCAGGAACCGTTATTTTTCATGTTGATGAAGAGGGGCGCGACTGGTACGAACTGCAAAAAACCTTTAGCGAGGACACAATAAAAGTCGGCTATAACGCGCAAGGGGTGGTTTGTACGGTATCAGAGCATGTTTATGCCATCGCCCCCACCGGACTGTCTATTGTGGAAGTGGAATCACTGCCGGAAAACTTTGTGCTGGAATATGGCGCTTATGAGTATTTAAACGGCGAGGTCGTGCCTCGTATCCCAACGGATGCAGAAATTGCCGCCGCCGCAGATGAGCGGCGCAAACAACTGATGAGCGCTATCTCGGTTGAGTTGGATACATTGGAAGATATCGCCGCCAGTGGTACCGGCACAGCGCAGGAACTTAACCGCCTGGCAGCATTGAAACAGTATCGCATTGCCTTAATGCGCCTTGATATTACTCAGCCGTGGCCGGAGCTGCCTGATGTGGCGTAAAGCAACCTTATCCATTCCCGGCAATATGGCCGCAGTCAATTGCGCTATGTTGCCGGTGCATCCATGGGTTTATGGTGTGGGCCGTAGTGAGGAATCGGGCAGTTATCTGAGTCCGCAGAACGCGGTGGATCATCTGGCGGGCAAACTGGCGGGCAGCGGTGGCCAGCAGTCGGTGGTGGTGTTTATGGTGTGTGCCGCTGACCATCCCGCTTTTATGCAGGCGCTCACACAATTTTCTGCGGTACTGCCATTGCCGGTGTTCTCGCAAGTGGCCCGCATGGCCAGCACTGCGGCCACACTGGCCACCACTAAAATGCAGTTACCGGGCAGTACCGGAAACGGTTTACCGCTGCCGCAGTCGTTATCTACCGCAACCAGCCGTATGGCCATCAATGCCCAACGTATTGCACAGGCCAAAGATGCCGCCGGGGCGGGGGCTAATCTGGCGGGGCTGGCGTCGGCATTGTCCGGTTTTGCCAGCGCTAAGGCGGTGGCACTGGCCAGTGTGGAAAGTGCGTTAAATGGCTTACTGGCAGGAAGTGCACAGGCGTGGGTATTTACCGCCAGCGGCAGCGCGGCCACCCTTGCTAGCGAAATGAAAAAGAATGTACCGCAGCAGGATGCTGTTTTTACTCTGGCCACCTTGTTTGCCGGAGAGGATTTAACCACGCTGGAGGCGATGATTAATGACACAGATAGTCATGCTGGCACTGGACGGTGAAGCCATCCCGTTAAAGGGGCTGACCGTGACCCCCACCATGCAATTTCAGGAAAAAGACCAATCCGGCCAGACATCCAGCACCGCCACGGCAGAGCAGGGCATCAAGGCCAAAGAGTTGCGCGTATCCGGTTTGGTACCATTCAGCACCCCGGAGGTATTAACCCGCATTTTTGCACTGGCTGAAACCAAAGACGCAGGCGGCGCACTGAAAAAATACCGGGTGGCCAATCAGGTGGCGCAGGCGATTAATTTCCGGCTGGCCACCTTTACCGGCGCGATTGATGCCCCGAAACAGGATGGGAAAATGGCGTGGCTGGTGACCTTTACCCTCAAAGAGTTTTTGAGTGTGTCAGAAAAACGCGAGGCCCGCGCCGGGGGCAAAACTGCCGCCAAGAAGCAGACCACAGGTGGTACCGGTGGCAGTGAAGCGGGCGAGGATGCAGAGAAATTAAGCTGGTTTGAGCGCAAGGTGTTGAAACCGGTCAATGATGCACTGGGGCCAACCTCATGAAACCGATCCGCAGGTTGATGCTGTCCGGCGATGCGGTGCCGCTGGTTGATACCAATTTGGTGCTGGAGCTTAACGCCTGCGGGCGCGGTTTTATTACCGCTGCAACCAGCACCGATTACACCGGCAAACTGGTACGGTTGGATGCCGGTTACCCTGAGTTGGTATTGCGCTGGTTTACCGGTTATGTGGAACGTTCGCAACCGGCAGAGAACGGCGCACAGCGGCTATTTGTGCGGGAGTTAACCGGTGTTTTTGAACGGATGTGGCCGGTATCGATGCAACACCCGACCCTGCGCCAGTTGGCCGACTGGCTGACTGACAACAGCGGGTTAACGTTCCAGCTTGCCGCCAGTGCTGATTATAACGACAAGCCCATACCGCATTTTACCCATAGCGGCAGCGGTTATCAGTTGTTGGCCAATATCGGCCACGCCTTTGGTATCGCGGATTATGTCTGGTATCAGTTGCCAGACGGCGCGGTCTATATGGGCAGTTGGCAACATTCATTGTTTGCCGGTAAACCGATAGATATTCCGTCAGAGTTCAGTACCGCAGCAGCGGCAGGCAATACCATGACCGTGCCTATGATCCAATCGGTGCGCCCCGGTGTGGAATTGAATGGCCAGCGCTTAACCACCGTTCGGCTGAATAATGATGATTTGGTACTGACATGGACACCGCGCAATAAAACCACCGGCAAGCCGTTGCAGAAAACCCCCATCCAGCGCCAGATTGATAATGCTTACCCGGAGCTATCAGCCGGGTTGCATCTGCCGAAAATGGCCCGTGTTGAGGGGCCGAGCGAAGCGGTAACCAGCGGTGATATGGCCGACCCGTTCCGGCCCCGCTATGCCGTAAATCTGCAATTGCTGGATGATGATGGCAAGGCGGCGGCAGATACGCCGGTTTACCCTGCGGTGCCGCTACCTTTGCCGATGGCCGGTGCCGAGTCGGGCATGTTCCAGTTCCCTCCGGCAGGTACTTTGGTGGAAGTGGGCTTTACCGGCGGCAGGCCAGATAAGCCGTTTGTGCGTCAGACGCTATCACAAGGTAACAATCTGCCCACCGTGCAGCCGGGTGAACAGCTACAGCAACAGCGTGATGGGGTATCGCAGCGGGTGACGGTGGCAGGGGACTGGGAGCGCAAAACCGATCAGGTGATTCGTGAGGAATCCATGAGCCGGGTGATTACCGCCGATGATGAAACCCGCACACTGGTGGCCCGCGAAACCACCGTTCAGGCCACCGATAAAATCACGGTACTGGGGACGGCCACCTTACTGGCCGGTGCTATCCAGCAGATTAGCGAGGGGGATTACAGTCTGGCCACCCAAGCCAATTACATGGCCAAAGTGGGCAAAACCTTAACCACTGATGTGGGGCAGGATTTGATAGAGAAGATTGGTAATATCCGCAGCAGCATCGCCGCCGCCCGGCAGGATGTGATAGCGCCGGTGGTGTGGATTGGTAGCCAGCAGATTAACGTCATGGCCCTCATGCTGGATACATTGGATGTGGTAAAAGAGCTGGCAGCACTGACCGCAGCACATACCCATGATAATACCGGTGGCCCATTGAACGCCGGGAGCATCACCGCCACCGGGGCCAAGTCTGACGGATTACGCAGTAAATACTCCCCTGTGATCGGCTAATCGATCTCGCCCAATCAGCCCGCCGCGCGCGGGCTTTTTTACGCCTATCCAAAAGCACCGCCAGCAGCCCAACACGCCACGCAATAAACCCACCATCACACCGCAACACCCGAAATGGATCACGCCAGCCACATCCCGCACACGTAGCAGAACATGCCACGAAAGAAACGTAATCATGACGGAAACGGCACTACACCGCACCCGCCTGCACACTTTGCGTTATAAAGTTTTTTCAGTTTTAAATCCCTACAAAACACCTCGCCAGCCTGCGCCGTGGCTGGGGCTTTGCAGCATTTTGCCAACTGAAAAGATTGAAAAGAATTTCAGTGTTTTTCAGTTTTTGGATCTCGGGGTGGATCGCGGAAAAATGTTAGTGCATTGAATTTAAAGGGGATTGTGTGAATTGCGTAGTTGGTTATATCTCTTTACGTGGTTTTATATGTTTTATGAAAAATGCAGTCAGGCTAGAGCTAGTGCAGGTTGTAAGAGTGATAATTAAAATTCGCAAACTGAAAATAGTGAGGCAATATATTTAACTAAGCTTGAAGTGATTTTTTACACTCAAATAAAAATAGGATCGGAAATGAAAGTTAAAGAATCAGAAGTATTTGGTTCAATGGCGTCACCTAAAAATTTTAGTCAGATACTGGAATTAGTACAGACCCATAATGCTCGGCGTAATAATGTATATATGTGGAGAGGGCAGGGTAACTTCGAATGGCCAATTCACAGTTCTGCATATAGGCGTTTGAATTTAGATTCAAGTTCAGTAACAGAGCACGGTATGAGGATGTATGAGAACTGGCTTCTGCGTCAGGCTAGGCATCAAGGCTATGGCTATGAAAATGGACGAAGACTTTCAGACTTCGAATTGCTAGCAAAACTTCAACATCATGGCGCTGCTACAAGATTGATTGATTGCTCAAGAAACATTTTAGTAGCTTTATGGTTTGCCTGTAGATCAGAACCGAATAAAACAGGGCTTCTGTTTGGTTTACATTCGGATGGATTAGGCGGTGTAGAGACTAAACCTGAAAATCGTCCCTATAACGAAATATTCCTACAGGGGCAATACAACGATGATAGTCATCCCCAAACATGGCAACCTCCTGTAGTGACAAAGAGAATAGCTGCTCAAAGCGCACATTTCTTATATAGCTCTGTTTGTGAACATAAAATGGGAAGTTTGGCTTTTGAGAGTGACCCACATGCATTCTTAGCTATAGCTATATCCCCTAGCTTAAAAAAAATGGCATTGGAGCTTTTAGCTGGAACTTTTGATATCCGGCATATCACCCTTTTTCCAGATATTGACGGTTTTTGTTACGCCCACGGTGAACGATTTGGGCAATTTAATAACGAGCGGTGGTGATTTAGCTGGAGGGATGGTGTTCTATTCTATTAATTGAGCCTTTATCCATAATGATAGCATCGCCATTTCATCGCCAATGGTTATGCGAAGAGGTTGTAAGTTATTGATAGGTAAGGGCTTGAATTTCAGGCAAGAAAAAACCCGACTAGTCTTGAACCTAAGAAGGCGGGACTATCGGGCTCCTCAATATGGGGACATCAAAGAAAAGCAGTGGCATTAAATCAGACCCCAGTCCAGTAAGAAAGTTCTGGGCAAATGAAAAAAGCTTAAAAAAATGTTTAGCTTTGCCTTGAGTCTCCTTTTTTACGCACTAACCTAATATTCCCGGCCAGACAATAACGATTAGCGAGCCAGCCAAGGTCAGTAATACGTTCGCAATGGCATAAGTACCTGCGTAACCAAGCGCAGGGATATTACTGCGAGCAGTATCACTGATGATATCCATGGCCGGAGCACAGGTACGCGCTCCCATGATCGCGCCGAAAAGTAGAGCACGGTTCATGCGCAATACATAAGCGCCAAAGATAAAGCAGATAACCACGGGCACTAAACTCACGATTAAGCCGGAAATCAGCATTTGCCCACCGACGGCCCCCAGGCTGCTATTAATACCGCCACCGGCGCTCAAGCCGACCCCTGCCATAAAGACCATCAAACCGAACTCTTTCACCATATTTAGCGCCCCTTGCGGGATATAGCCGAAAGTCGGGTGGTTGGCACGTAAAAAGCCCAGCATGATCCCAGCCATTAGTAGGCCAGCGGCATTACCAATACCAAAACTAAAGTTACTGAATTGGAAGGTGATCAGGCCGATCATCAACCCTAAAATAAAGAAGGCACAGAACGCCAGCAGGTCAGTGACCTGACTGTGGATAGAGATAAAACCAATCTTCTCTGCCACACTTTTAACGCGTCGTGCATCACCGCTGACTTGCAATACGTCGCCTTTATTCAGTACCACATTGTCATCAATCGGCATTTCTATCTGGCTGCGGATCACGCGGTTTAGGAAGCAACCGTGGTCGGTCAGTTTTAAATGGCTCAGGCGCTTACCGACGGCATTGCTGTTTTTGACCACAATCTCTTCGGTAACAATGCGCATATCCAGCAAGTCGCGGTCGAACACTTCTTTGCCATTACGGAAACTGGGGTCAAGACGGGAATGAGCATCCGGATAACCGACCAATGAGATCTCGTCACCGACTTGTAGTACCGCATCACCATCTGGGTTCGCCAAAATACCATTTCGACGAATACGCTCAATGTAGCAGCCGGTTTGACGATAAATTCCTAATTCACGTAGATTTTTGCCATCAGCCCAAGCCACCAATTCCGGGCCAACGCGATAGGCACGGATAACGGGCAGATAGACTTTGCGCTGACTGTCGGTATCGAGGCCGCGCTCACGAGCAATTTGCTGCGCGCTGGTCGGTAAGTCTTGGTGCTGAAGCTTGGGTAAATATCGCGCCCCTAAAATCAGGCTAACCAGCCCGATAAGGTAGGTCAGGGCGTAACCTAAGCTCAGGTTATCTTGGGCATGTTGCAACGCCGGATTATTCGCGATGGTATGGCGTAGAGTATCGCCAGCGCCCACCAAAACCGGAGTGGATGTCATGGAACCGGCCAGCATCCCGGCGGTCAGGCCAATATCCCAGCCAAAGAGTTTACCCAGCCCCAGCGCCAGAACCATTGCGCTGCCCACCATGACCAACGCCAGCATCAGGTAGTTTTTGCCGTCACGAAAGAAAATAGAGAAAAAGTTTGGGCCAGCTTCGACGCCGACACAAAAAATAAACAACATAAAGCCCAGATTCAGGGCTTCGGTATTAATCGTAAAATGCTGTTGCCCAAGCAACAGAGATACCACCAACACACCAATAGCGTTACCTAATTGAATAGGCCCCAATCGCAGTTTGCCCAGGCATAACCCCAGCGCTAACACCACGAATAACAGCAAGATGTAGTTGCCGTTTAACAAGTTTGCGACGTTTATATTCACGAGTATGACTTTCTATTTAGTCAGGATGATCCACGATGCATACACCCTTAATGTAAAGCCAGAGCGACACATATCTTTAAATTCAAAACCTTTTAATTCAAAAAAACATCGCTAGCTGAAATATAAATGTAAGCGATAGCGGTGCTTATTCTAATCGGTCTGTTGCGAGACAGCCAGTAGTAAGCAGGAAGTTTGCCTTAGCCAGGGGGATATGCTTGTTTACTGATAAAGTGCGGGGTTATCTGCTGGTGTTTGGCGGAGTTATATCGCTTTGACGCCTGGTTTTTGCTGGGTGAGTCTAAATGACAGGCAAGAAAAAAGGGCGCTAAGCACCCTTTTTCGGATAAAACTCATCAAGGTTGGCGCACTGTTGTTAACCGTTAGCCAATAAGAGAGGTTTATCAGCCGATTATTGGAACAGGCTCAGATTTTCTTTAGCATAGGCTTCGAAATCAGTGCAGCCACCGATGTGTTTCTCATCGATAAAGATTTGTGGCACGGTTTCTACTGGTTTGCCGACCGTTTTTTCCAGATCAGCTTTGGTGATACCTTCTGCGTGAATATCGATGTAACGGAATTTAAAATCGTCACGCTCAGTTTCCAGTTTTTCCGCCAATTCTTTGGCACGTACACAGTAAGGACATCCAGGACGCCCAAAAATCACAGCAAACATGTAAAACTCCTTGATTAATTTGAGATAATCACTTCGCCAACAGTTACTGATGTATTCAGTTGCTAAATGACTTATAGCGTATTACTCATTCGACTGCTGACTACTATGCCTTCTGATGCGGTGAAAAAAAAGCAGGATTTACCTGTTAGTCCGATTAATCCTACCTATTTGCTTATGGGTACTGTTACAAATCTTGGGGATTCAATACACTAAGTAAAAGCTGATATATAGCCAATGAACGCGGAGTTGCAGGCAAGGGTTTAACTGCCTGGTGACATTAAGTGTGAAGGGTACAGAGCCTATCGGAGGTAAAGATGCGCTCGTTAGGAGATATGCCCCGTATTGTGATTATTTTGGAAGCATTGGGGATGATATTACTGGTTGTTGCCTATCTTAGTATAAATGACTATTTGTCATTACCAGGAGCAATAGGTACACCGACAGTTGCGATTATTATGATTTTTGTTGGTATTGGTTTGATGATCCCAGCTGCGGCCTGCATTGTTTGGCGCGTCGCCAGTGGTTTTGGCCCGCTCTTAGGGAGTGCAGATAGAATTTCCAGACCCCAATCTAAGAAAGACTTAGATAAAGCGCGTGCCGAAAAGGAGAACAAATCTAAGTAAGGTCATGACTGAGCCTTTCCTGCGGCATTAAATTAGTCGGGATTGAAGTAGCGCTGTCGGCCAATATTCCGTAAGCTATGGCACTTTTCGTATTATGAGAATCGTGAGGTAGGTAGTTATGGATTCACTCATCGTCCCGGATTTAGCCTTATTACGGCGTTGGCTGGATCAACTCGGTATCTCATTTTTTGAGTGCGATTCCTGCCAGGCACTGCATCTGCCGCATATGCAAAATTTTGAGGGTGTGTTTGATGCCAAAATTGATTTGGTGGATAACGTTATCCTATTTTCAGCGCTGGCCGAGGTGCGCCCAACAGCATTGATCCCGTTGGTCGCGGATCTCAGTCAAATCAATGCCAGCTCGCTGACAGTTAAAGCGTTTATCGATATTCAGGATGATAATCTGCCAAAATTGATTGTCTGTCAGTCCCTGACGGTTGAGGTCGGGGTCACATTCGCCCAGTTTGGCTACTTTATGCAGCAGTGCGAAGAGCAGATTTCGATGATTATTCTGGAAGCACGCGCCAATGATTTATTATTTATTGGTAACAGCGACGACGATGATGAGTTGCCACAAACCGCCACCGCTTACCCTGTTATACACTAAATTCATTAATTGACTCCCGTACATCAAAATCAGGGTGCTGCTGATAACCAGTGGCACACTATTTATTCTCTCGGTAAGCCATAAGATTCCCCCGCTAAACCATAAGATATTCTGCTTTTTACCCTCCTTTGCCAGATATTTGTCGCCGTTTATGCCATTAGTGACGCATTACATAGATAGAATGTGCATAAAAAATCGATAAAAGGCGTTTTTTACCCTAGAGTCTGGCGTGGATTCCGAACTGCGGTTATGCTGCTGTTTCTGCAAAGGGCATAATATTCCTCCGCAAAATCAGTGATTATCCTTGTTAGGTTAATAATCACTCACCGTGCATAGTCATGCATCTGGTGTTTGTGGCAATAGCACTCGCAGGACAACCATGTTGTATCCCACTGGATACAAATTTATCGCACGAATTTACCCCCTATTCTGGAGGAGTTAACGGATGTTCACCCAACGTAAAAAGTGGTTATCGGGTGTTGCTGCCGGCCTGTTAATGGCCGCGTCCGTCTCAGCATCTGCTGAAGAAAAAACACTGCACATTTACAACTGGTCTGATTATATCGCGCCAGATACGCTGGCTAATTTCCAAAAAGAAACCGGCATTAAAGTTGTCTATGATGTGTTTGACTCCAACGAGGTGTTGGAAGGTAAATTGATGGCGGGGAGCACCGGGTTTGATTTGGTGGTGCCGTCAGCCAGTTTCCTGGAGCGCCAATTGTCTGCGGGCGTATTTAAGCCGCTGGATAAAAGTAAATTACCGAATGACAAAAATCTTGATCCTGAATTGCTGACGCTGGTTGGCAAGCACGATCCCGATAACAAATATGCCATTCCGTATCTGTGGGCGACGACCGGTATTGGCTATAACGTCGAGAAAGTGAAAGCGGCACTCGGGAAAGATGCTCCAGTAAACAGCTGGGATCTGGTGCTGAAACCGGAAAATCTTGAGAAGTTGAAAAGCTGCGGTGTTTCCTTCCTGGATGCGCCAAGTGAGATTTTTGCCACCGTTCTTAATTATTTAGGTAAAGATCCTAACAGTATTCAGGCCACTGATTACACAGGCCCTGCCACCGAGTTGTTATTGAAACTGCGACCAAATATCCGTTATTTCCACTCATCGCAATACATTAATGATCTGGCAAACGGTGACATCTGTGTGGCTGTGGGTTGGGCTGGCGACATCATGCAGGCTTCTAATCGTGCCAAAGAAGCCAAAAATGGTGTGAATGTGGCTTATAGCATTCCGAAAGAGGGCGCATTAGCCTTCTTTGACGTGTTTGCCATGCCTGCGGATGCTAAAAATCAGGATGAAGCCTATCAGTTCCTGAATTACCTGATGCGCCCTGATGTGATTGCCAATATCAGCAACCACGTATTCTACGCCAATGCCAACAAAGCTGCGACCCCGCTGGTGAACGCAGAAGTCCGTGATAATCCAGGTATTTATCCGCCGGCAGATGTGCGAGCCAAGATGTTCACATTAAAAGTACAAGATCCGAAAATTGATCGTGTGATCACCCGGGCTTGGACCAAAGTGAAAAGCGGTAAATAAACCATTGATGGTAATCAGCGGCTGGTGGTGAGCCTGTCACTGATAACAGATTGATGGATAAGTAAAATAGATCATGGTAGGAACAGGGGGTTATCTTCCTGTTCCTGTTTTTTATTGCGCCGCACCTCGAATGCGGCCTGTTCTGCTTTTACGGAGAGCACGCTGAGTGAATGATGTAATTCCCCGCCCACAGCCAAAATCCCAGAAGGTGTTTACACCCTTGCTGGAGATTCGCAATTTAACCAAATCATTTGATGGTCAGGCCGCGGTAGATGATGTCAATTTAACCATCTACAAAGGTGAGATTTTTGCGCTGTTAGGGGCTTCAGGGTGTGGAAAATCCACCTTGTTGCGAATGCTGGCTGGCTTTGAACAGCCGACACAGGGGCAAATTGTCCTCGATGGGCAGGATTTGTCGCATGTACCGCCTTATCAGCGCCCAATTAATATGATGTTCCAGTCATATGCATTGTTCCCACATATGACTGTTGAGCAAAATATCGCGTTTGGTTTGAAACAAGACAAATTGCCTGCTAATGAAATTAAAAGCCGGGTGGCAGAGATGCTAACTCTGGTACATATGCAAGAGTTTGCCAAACGTAAGCCACATCAGCTGTCCGGCGGCCAACGCCAACGGGTCGCTTTGGCTCGCAGCCTGGCCAAACGGCCAAAACTGCTATTGCTGGATGAGCCGATGGGTGCGTTGGATAAAAAACTACGCGACCGCATGCAACTCGAAGTGGTGGATATTCTGGAGCGAGTCGGAGCAACTTGCGTAATGGTTACCCACGACCAGGAAGAGGCCATGACCATGGCTGGGCGCATCGCCATTATGAACCGTGGTAAGTTCGTGCAAATTGGTGAGCCGGAAGAGATTTACGAGCATCCGAACAGCAGATTCAGTGCTGAGTTTATCGGCTCGGTGAATGTGTTTGAAGGCGTATTAAAAGAGCGTTTAGATGATGCGCTGGTGATTGACAGCCCCGGATTGCGCCATCCATTGAAGGTGGATTCAGACGCGTCTGTGGTGGATGGTGTTCCCGTCTTTGTCGCGCTGCGGCCAGAAAAAGTGATGCTGTGTGAACAGGTGCCGGAGGATGGTTGCAACTTTGCTGTTGGTGAAGTGGTACACATTGCTTATCTAGGCGACTTGTCCATTTATCACGTGAAATTACACAGTGGACAGATGCTCACTGCACAGTTACAGAACGGCCATCGTTACCGCAAAGGGATGCCAACCTGGGGTGATGAAGTACAACTCTGTTGGGATGCTGACAGCTGTGTCGTGTTGGGTAACTGATCGGCCTGTAGCTGATCATTAGGGGAGCAAAATATTGTGATACCAGAATCCACTCATGGAGCAGCAGAACCACCGACCCGCGCGGTGGGGCCGGTTAAAGCGCTGATTCAACGTTTCCAAATGTCGCATGGCCGCAAATTGGTTATCGGCATCCCTTATTTATGGTTATTCCTGCTGTTTATGTTGCCGTTTCTGATTGTCTTCAAAATCAGTCTGGCAGAGATGGCGCGGGCAGTTCCGCCTTATACCGACTTGGTGACCTGGCTGGACAGCAAGCTGGATATCTCGCTCAATCTTGGCAACTATCTGCAACTGCTTGATGATCCACTGTATATCGATGCTTACCTGCAATCTCTGCAAGTGGCTGCGGTATCGACCTTGTGTTGCCTGATTATCGGTTATCCATTGGCATGGGCGATAGCTCACAGCAAGTCATCCACGCGCAATATCTTATTGCTGTTGGTGATCCTGCCGTCATGGACCTCATTCCTGATTCGGGTTTATGCCTGGATGGGCATTCTGAAAAATAATGGCATTCTGAATAACTTCCTGATCTGGGCCGGAATTATCGATCAACCGTTGATTATTCTGCACACCAATCTGGCGGTCTATATCGGCGTGGTCTATTCCTATCTGCCTTTCATGGTGCTGCCTATCTATACCGCACTGACCCGACTAGATTATTCATTGGTGGAAGCGGCACTGGATCTGGGGGCGAAGCCATTTAAAACCTTTGTCAGTGTGATTGTGCCTTTGACCAAAGGGGGGATCGTGGCCGGTTCTATGTTGGTATTTATTCCGGCGGTAGGCGAATTTGTTATTCCTGAGCTGCTCGGGGGGCCGGATAGCATCATGATTGGCCGTATTTTATGGCAAGAATTCTTCAATAACCGTGACTGGCCAGTAGCCTCCGCCGTTGCAACGGTGATGTTAGTGCTACTGATAGTGCCGATTATCTGGTTCCACAAACACCAGAATAAAGAGCCAGGAGGCGCGGTATGAATAACTTACCGGAAGTGCGTTCGGTCTGGCGTCGGGTTATTTTGATTGTCGGCTATACCTTCTTGTATGCACCAATGTTGATGCTGGTTATCTATTCGTTTAACAGCTCTAAACTGGTGACGGTATGGGCAGGGTGGTCTATCCGCTGGTATATTGAGCTGTTCAATGATTCGGCGATGATATCCGCAGTTGGCCTGAGTCTCACTATTGCCGCCGCCTCGGCCACCATGGCGGTGGTGTTGGGGACGATAGCCGCGGTAGTCATGGTACGGTTTGGCCGTTTTCGTGGCTCGACCGGTTTTGCTTTTATGTTGACCGCACCGCTGGTGATGCCCGACGTCATTACTGGTTTGTCGTTACTGTTGCTGTTTGTTGCTATGGGGCATGCTATTGGCTGGCCAGCAGAGCGCGGTATGTTCACCATCTGGCTGGCACATGTGACCTTCTGTACCGCCTATGTCACAGTGGTTATCAGTTCCCGCTTGCGCGAATTAGACCGATCAATCGAAGAAGCCGCGATGGATTTAGGAGCGACCCCATTGAAAGTCTTCTTCGTGATTACCGTGCCAATGATTGCCCCAGCATTAATTTCTGGCTGGTTGCTGGCCTTTACTTTATCGCTGGACGATTTGGTGATAGCCAGCTTTGTGGCCGGGCCGGGCGCGACAACGTTGCCGATGCTGGTGTTCTCCAGTGTGCGTATGGGGGTCAATCCAGAGATCAATGCACTGGCGACGCTTATTTTGCTGGTGGTCGGGATCATTGGCTTAATTGCGTGGTGGTTTATGTCCCGTTCGGAAAAACAGCGGTTGCGTGAATTACGCAAAGCTGCCCGTGGTTGATTGATAATAAATGCTTGATTGATAATAAATAGCTGACTAGCCTTAAAACTGATAGTCTTTCATTAACTTATAACGCCGCTTCCGAGCGGCGTTATTGTCTGGGATAACATCAGGTTGCAAAAACCGAACAAGGAGACAGGCTGGGCAATATGAGACTGTTATTTTCACCCGCAGCGTTTTCATCTGCTGCCACCACACCTGTCCCGGTTTTAATTGCCGGAATCGCCATTATTGCGACCCGCTTCGTCGGCGTAATCCTATTGGTGGCGACGTTGGGTTGGGGGGGAACCGGCAGTTTTATCTATGAAAGCTTGCAAAGCTGGGATTCCGGCCTGATTTTTATTGCCAGTATTTTGATTTTGCTGCTGGAAATGGTGTGTGGCGTGGCGGTATGCCTGCGACAAAACTGGGCGCGCTGGTGCTATGTGGCCTGTCAATTGTTGGTTGTTGTCTATTTGCTAATGGCATCACTGGATTGGTTGGTACTGGATGTCGATGTTTTCCGAATCGAAGGCGATACCGGTGCTGAAATTTTGCATAGTTTGCTGCTACAAAAGATCCCCGATGTGGTTATTCTCGGTTTGTTGTTTTTCCCCTGGCATCGCTATTTTCGGTCGCCAAAATGAGTGTTTAGTGTTACACAGTGCTACAATCCGCCCCTATCAATAGCCTCGGCTGTATCTTAGTGTCTCAGATTATAACGGTTAATTATTAATGCAATGCGCACAATATACGGCGGGCCGCTGCCGTTCCTGTCAGTGGCTGGATAAATCTTATCCGCAGCAACTTGCTGATAAACAAAATCATTTAGAAAATCTGCTATCTGATCACCGCGTCACTCAGTGGCTGTCGCCGGTCTTCGGGCAGGAAAGTGCTTTTCGTAATAAAGCCAAAATGGTGGTCAGTGGTAGCGTTGAGCGCCCATTATTAGGGATGTTGCACCGTGATGGCACCCCGGTTGATTTATGCGAATGCCCACTTTATCCAGCCAGCTTTGCGCCGGTATTTGCGGTACTAAAAACGTTTATTGCCCGTGCAGGGCTAACGCCTTATAACGTTGCCCGCAAGCGCGGTGAACTGAAATTCCTGTTATTGACAGAAAGCACTTATAGCGGCGAGCTAATGTTGCGCTTTGTACTGCGCTCACAAACCAAGCTGGCGCAGCTACAAGCGGCTTTACCCTGGTTACAGCAACAATTACCCCAACTGGCGGTTATCTCGGTGAATATTCAGCCAGTACATATGGCGATTTTGGAAGGGGAGCAGGAGATTCCATTAACTGAACAGCAGGCGCTACCAGAAATCTTTAATCAGGTGCCGTTGTTTATCCGCCCACAAAGTTTTTTCCAGACAAATCCACAGGTTGCGGCATCACTTTATGCCACAGCACGCCAATGGGTGCGTGAGCTGAAGATTGATAGCATGTGGGATCTGTTTTGTGGGGTGGGGGGATTTGGCCTGCATTGTGCGGATATTGAAACTCGGTTGACCGGAATTGAAATCAGTGCCGAAGCTATCGCCTGCGCACGCCAGTCGGCAGATCAATTGGGACTGAAAAATGTCACTTTTGCCGCTCTGGATTCAACCCAATTCGCCACCGCAGAAACACAAGTGCCGCAATTGGTCTTGGTTAACCCACCACGGCGTGGCATTGGTGCTAAATTGTGTGAATACCTCAGCCAAATGGCACCGCAATTCATTCTCTATTCAAGCTGTAATGCCGAGACAATGGCAAAAGATATCAGTTTGTTAGCGGACTATCGTATTGAGCGGGTGCAGTTGTTTGATATGTTTCCGCATACCGCTCACTACGAAGTCCTTACACTGCTAACCCTACGTTCTTGACGTCGTAGGGCGAAAGTACAAAAGGTATTACTGTGGGAACCACTTATCATTGATGGCCTTATAGGTGCCATCAGCTTTAACCGCGTCGATGGCTTTATTCAGTTTTTCCAGCAACGCGGTGTTATCCGGGCGCACCGCAATACCCAGACCGGTGCCGAAGTATTGTGGATCAGTGACATGCTCGCCAACAGCTGCCAGATTCGGATTAGTTTTCAGCCACTCATTCACTACCGCGGTGTCACCAAACACCCCATCAATACGACCATTCTTCAGATCGATAATGGCATTCTGATAACTGTCATAAGCCACAGTTTGAATTTCCGGGTGTTTATCCTGTAAATACTTCTGATGCGTTGTGCCATTTTCCATCCCGATCTTCTTGCCTTTCAGATCGGCGAAAGAACTGAATTTACCTTTCGGAGCAATAACAATGGCCGAGTTAGCATAGTAAGGCTGGCTAAATGCGACTTGTTTGCTACGTTCAGGCGTGATGTCCATACCGGAAATAACAGCATCATAACGTTTGAATTTAAGCGCCGGGATCAAGCTATCAAAGGCCTGATTGGTGAATGTGCAGTTGGCTTCCATCTGCTTACATAATGCTTTTGCTAAATCCATATCAAAACCAACAATTTCGTTATTGGCACCGATAGATTCAAAAGGCGGGTAGGTTGCTGAAGCAGCGAAACGGATGGTTTCGGTGGCGGTGGCGCTAAAAACCATACCACTTAAGATTGTTGCCAATAGTAACTTTTTCATGCTTAAACTCCTGTCTGAATTTTTTTTATTTGAATGCGTTATTAGTTATTGATTTTATTATGACTGATGATGCTTCATCGCAATTTATTTGGATGAATGATGTGGATTACATTGCCATTTTATGAATTTATATGCAAGTAATGTGATTAAAAATTTAGTTTTTATTTTTAAGAGATAAAGGGAGGGGAGGGTATTTGGTTTAAGGTTTGACTGGCATTAAATTAAATTAAATTAAATTAAATTGGATTGGATTGGATTGGATTGGATTGGATTGGATTTCGGTTGATATTCGTTTTGTGATCATGTTCGGTTGACATGAGTGCGGTGATCACCTTGCCATTGGGTACCTCAACCGCCAAAGGGGTTACAAGCGCGTAACCCCCTTGGATCCCCTGCGCTTGCGCACGTATCGCTTGCCCACTTCGTGGATTCCCTCACTCATCATTCCGCTGACGGACCGGGCCGATTCGCATCCATGCTCAAGCGGCCCTCGCTCGGCATCCCTGCCTCGCGTTCTACCTTCATTCTTCACTCGGCGGCTCAAATGTGCTTTTAAAGTCAAAAGAGAAAATCAAAACTCCAAAAGTATGGTTTTGAATTGGCTTTTGACGTTGAGCGCAATCAGGAATATTACCGACAAAGACGATGGCCCGAGTGAGCCGCCATGGACGGCGGCGAAAAGCGCGCTGGAGCAGGAAGCGACTCGCGCTGGCTCGATAAGGCCAACGGCTGCCGGAGGAGACTGCGAATAGCAGTAATATTTCGCGCAAGCGCGGGATTGCATAAGGGGCCACGCTTATGGCCCCTTTGCCGGTTGGTTCATCGGAGGTTAGGTGAGCTGTGAAGCCCTAACAACCGAACCGGATCACTAAATCCTGTTAACTAAATCGCAAGTGATAAAACTAACCTTAATTACGCCGCTCAAACGCCAATGCTCTGCGCTCCACTACCCGCATAAACAGTGTCAGCAACCCATTCACAACCAGATAAACGAGTCCTGCGGCACCAAATACCATCACATCATAGGTACGGCCGTACATCAGTTGGCTGTAACCCATTACTTCCATCAATGTAATGGTGTAAGCCAGTGAAGTACTTTTGAACACCAGCACCACTTCGTTGGAATAGGATGAGAGTGCGCGTTTAAATGCAAATGGTAGCAAGATGCGTAATGACTGGGCCTTAGACATCCCCAGAGCTTCGCAAGATTGCCACTGGCCGGCAGGGATCGCGCGCACCGCACCATAGAACAGTTGAGTAGTATAGGCCGCGCTGTTCAATGCCAGGGCAATCATGGCACATAGCCAAGGTTGCGACAGCAGGTTCCATAACCACGGGTATTCACGAATCGCTGGGAATTGGCCGGGGCCGTAGTAGATCAAAAAGATCTGGACTAACAGCGGGGTACCGGTGAACAGCGTGATATAGATCTTGACCAGTGGCGTGGCGATGGGTGTTTTCAGCGTCAACACAATGGTAAACAGCAATGACAACACTAAAGCGACCAGCAAGGAGGCAATGGTCAATGTCAGGCTGGTGTGCAGCCCTTTTAGGATCTCGGGTAAGTATTCCAGCATCAGGATGGGCTCCGTTCAAAACGGGTGGTACGGAGTTCAATCCACTTGAGTACATATTGACTCAATAGGGTCACCACCAAATAAATAGCTGCGGCAATAACATACCAGGTGAAAGGTTCCTGAGTCCGGGTGGCGATGCTTTTGGTTTGCAGCATCAAGTCATTAACACTGATGAGTGACACTAACGCGGTGTCTTTTAGCAGTACCAACCACTGGTTGCCTAAGCCGGGTAAGGCATGACGCCACATCTGCGGCATAATCAAGCGGAAGAAAATAGCTGCCTGACTCAAGCCCAATGCTTGGCCCGATTCCCATTGACCAACAGGCACCGCTTTCAATGCGCCGCGTAAAGTTTGTGACGCATAAGCGGAATAGAGCAGGGCCAGTGCGATAACACCACACAGGAATGGGCTGACTTCAAAATCATCAATATTGAGCTTAATCGGCAGCTCAAACAGATAAAGATTCAAAGTGAAGCCGTCTGATAGCATCATCAACAGCTGAGATGAACCGAAATAGATAAACAGAACCACCAGAATCTCTGGTAGCCCGCGCAGAATGGTGACCCAGCCGGTTGTCAGGTAGCTGACGACCTTCCATCGTGACGATTCACAGACGGCAAATAACATCGCCAGAACCAGACCGAGGGCCAGTGCACAAACGGCAAGGCCGACGGTCATACCGGCGGCGCTTGCTAAAGGTTGAAATTCATTCATGGGTGCTTAAATTACTGCTGGAACCATTTTTTATAAATTGTCTGATAGGTGCCATCTGCTTTAACTTTCGCCAGTGCAGCATCTAACTTACCCTGTAACTCAGTGTTGTTCTGACGAACGGCAATCCCTAAACCGGTACCGAAATAGTCAGCGTCAGTCACTTTGTCACCCACAGCCGCCAATTGGTTATTTTGCTTCAACCACTCATTGACTACCGCAGTATCACCAAATACCGCGTCCAGACGGCCATTTTTCAGGTCAAGAATGGCATTCTGATAGCTGTCATAAGGCACGGCGGTAATTTCAGGGTGTTTCTCCATCAGGTATTTTTGATGAGTAGAACCATTTTGCATCCCTACACGCTTGCCTTTCAGAGCCGCTAAATCAGCCACTTTGCCTTTTTCAGCAATAAACAGTGCAGAATTTTCATAGTAAGGCTGGGTGAAGGCCACTTGTTTTTGGCGCTCAGGGGTGATGTCCATCCCAGAGATAACCGCGTCAAAACGCTTAAATTTTAAGCTCGGGATCAAGCTGTCGAAGGCCTGATTGGTAAAGGTACACTCGGCTTGCATCTCTTTACACAGTGCATTAGCCAGATCGATATCAAAGCCTTGCATCTTATTATTGGCATCAATAAATTCGAATGGCGGGTAAGTGGCTTCAGCAGCGAAACGAATAGTTTCAGCGGCAGAGGCGGACAAACTGATACTGGCAAGGACGGCAGCAATTATTAATTTTTTCATCGCAAATTCCCAAATAGATATCAATGTGACAGATAGCTGGCAAAAGCTTCAGTTGTTGGTTGTGTAAAGTGGCTGGAATCACCTTGTTCCACTACGTGGCCGTTTTCCATGTAAACCACACGGCTGGCCGTTTTGCGGGCCACTTCAACCTCATGGGTGACAATCACCTGAGTGATACCGGTTCCTGCCAATTCACGGATAATACTAACAATTTGTGCTGTGATTTCTGGATCAAGCGCCGCAGTTGGTTCGTCAAACAACAAAACCTGCGGTTCCATCATCAATGCGCGGGCAATAGCCACACGCTGTTGCTGGCCACCTGAGAGGTGCAACGGAAAGCGATCGGCAAAATCAGTCAAACGCAGACGGGTCAGTAACTTTTCTGCCCGCGCCATAGCCTCATCTTTTGACAGACCCAGCACGCGGCAAGGGGCTTCAATCAGATTCTGTATCACAGAGAGGTGTGGCCAAAGATTGTATTGTTGGAAGACCATCCCCACATTCTGGCGTAATTCGCGAATAGCTTTTGCGCCTGGAGCCTGGGAAAAGTCAAAGTGATTACCTGCTATCTGCAAGGTTCCTGAACGTGGCATTTCCAGCAGGTTAAGCACACGCAATAATGAGCTTTTACCGGCACCACTTGGCCCCAGTAACACTAAGGTTTCGCCCGCAGGACAGTCTAAGGTAATGTCGAACAGCGCCTGGTGTACGCCGTAGTAACAGTTAATTCCGTTAAGTTGAATACTCATGCGCCAAATCTGAATAGCCAATGATGCCGTGAATGGTAACTTCCGCGGCATACTTATGCAATCTTTGTGCGTTAAAATTTATTAATAACCAACATCAGGGGCAGAAAACAGCATAACATTTGGATTTGAATGCTATCGCAGGGAATTTGTCATGCGATGAATAAATCTGACAGAGTAACCGCAGTGATAGGTTAAAAAACAACCAAAACAATAATGTGTTTGCAAATCAAGGAGTACCGGTTTACTGGAACAAAACCGGTACATACCTGTCATCTTTCAAATCGCCGGAGTTAGTGATCACCCAAAAGTTGGCGCAGGCTACTGGCCGGGGCAGAGACGCCCATAAAGCGGATATCATCGACCACCCAGCAGGTTCCTTCGCGGATCATCAACACTTCGTCTTGCCACATTACTGACTGCCCACCCGCCGACTGGTGCGTCAAATTGACGCGTAATGGAATATTCCGCGCATCGGTATTGGGAATGGTTGAAGCACTGGCAACATCCGCGCTGGTGCTACCTTCACGTAAGCTGGTGAAGATATCGCCATTAATGGTTTGTGTGCTATTTACCCCAGAAGAGGTGCGATTGCCTGCTTGCTTTCTGGCGGTTTGAATCTGCTCATAAAGTGCCTGGCTCAGATAAGGGCGAAATTGAGCTGACAGATTATCATCGGGCAAGCCACTCTGATTGCCGATTTGCTGAACCCGCAGGTCATAGAATTTTTGCGCTACCGTGTCCGGCCCACCGTCAATACAAGGCGCCGTGCGACTGCTGATGTCTTTGTATGCTGGATCAACGGTATTACTACAAGCGCTAAGCAGAATGGCAAGTGGAAGAATCAGGGCAATATTTTTCTTTTTCATATGATGACCTTAAGTGAAAGAATCTGTTATGAAAGTGATTGTAGTATAGACCCAAAGAATCTGCGGAGTTAACGCGTGTTGAGCTTGCCGTGCTCTTTTAACCAACGGGCCGTGCGGATAATACCTTCATCCAATGACACCTGCGGGCGATACCCTAATTCTAATTCAGCACGGTGGATATCCAGCGTCAGATCAAAATTAAGTTTAGCTACACCATAATGGGTCAATACTGGTTCCTTTTCGGCTTTATTCCCCAGTTTTTCCATGGCTCGGGCCATGATATCCAACATCGGGTAGGGCACTGAGCGAATACGGCAGGGCATATCCAACTCTTCCAGTAGATGTTGCACGATGGTGCGCAGCGGGCGGGGTTGCTGATTAGTAATATTATAAACTCTACCAGACTGTGTATTCTGGCTTTGGGTTGCTAACCACATCGCATGTACGGCATTTTCCTGGTAGGTCATGTCCACCAGTGCATCACCGCCACGGGGTAGCAGCAGCGTGCCATAATACTTAATCATTTGCAGCAGACGCGGCAGCATCACGGTATCGTGCGGGCCGAAGAGACCTTGCGGACGCAAAATAGTGAAATGAGTTTGCGGGTTGGACAGCGCTAATTGCTGTATAACTTCCTCTCCCGCTGCCTTGCTTCGCGCGAATTCATTGGCGAAACGTGCTGGGCGGAAGTCTTCCTGAATATTACGATGGTGGTGATAATCGAAATAAATGGCCGGTGAGGAGATATGAATAAAATTTTCCACACCATAAGCAGCGGCCCATTCGCCCAGGCGGCGTGTGGCGCGGACATTGGCCAGCTCGAAAGCCTGCTCCGTGCCCCACGGCGAGGTAAAACTGGAGCAATGCCACAGCGTATCGACATCAGCCAGCATGGCTTTCGCCTGCGAGGAAACCAGATTCGTCAGATCCGCATGAATAAATTCAGCGCCCATTTTTGTCAATAATGCACCCATCGCCGGATTATTGCCGGTGGCGATAACTTTGATACCCTGACGACGGAGATATTCAACGGCATTTCGGCCTAACCCACAGGTTGCACCGGTGACCAATACCTTCATAGCGAATTCGGTTCCCACCAAAAATCAGAATGCTAGAGCTTTTATTTATTCATCCAGCAAATAAGATGCCATTCTTTCGTGAAATGCAGCGCTATGCAATCAGAATCCCCTGCATACTTGAATTTGCAGCGTTATTCGTCGCTCTTGTGGTTGCGTTCGCGGTCATATTGCACCGCTAAAGTGGTGATGCGTTTTGCCATTCCGCGAAAAATAAACAGATGAGCTGGCATCATCACAAACCAATACAGTAATCCATTAAAGCCCGCCGGATGCCACCATGCCCGAACATCAAAACTGCGGCGTCCACCCAAGTCCTTGATGGTAAAGGTTAACCGCCCGAGACCCGGTGCTTTCATGCCAAACATCATTGCCAACTGACGCAGCGGTTTGAGCGTGATAACTTTCCAGCCATCAATCAAGTCACCTAATTCCAGCGTTTCCCTATCTGGACGGCCATAAACGACCCCGCCACCAGCAAGATCATCCATCCAGGCACGGGTTTTCCATAATGGATTACCATAGAAATAACCTTCTTTGCCGCCAATTTGCTGTACCACATGCCACAGTGCTTCGCTGGATGCTGAGGTATAGAGTTGGCAGCCGGCTTGTTTAGGATAAAAGCCATAACCCGGTCGCCAGCGGGCGCGAGCCTCGGGGTCATAACCCCAGTCGGGTGAATCCACCACTTCGTCTTCACGGCGTAATGTCTCTTTGACAGCATCGTCAAAACTGATCAGTTGTTGGGGGATAAGTGCCTGTAAAGCTTGACCATCCGCAGGTAGATCGTGATTCAGTCCTTCAATCAATGCGCTGGCAATGGACGTGGGCACTGACGTCACCATATTGATGAAATAAACCGAGATAAAGCGGGTAGGGAGCGGAATGGGGACCAGCCAGCGCCGTTTACCACTGATGGCAATAAAGCGCTCGAACATGGTTTGATAGCTAATGTATTCCGGCCCGGCGACATCAAAAATGCGGTTTTCTGCGGCCGGATAATTGAGCAATTCCGTTAAGTAAACTAACAAGTTTTCCAGCGCAACCGGTGATGACTTTGAGCGCACCCAGCGCGGTGGTGTCAGAATTGGCAGGTTATAAACCATATCGCGCATAATTTCAAAAGCGGCAGAACCCGGGCCGACGATAATACTGGCGCGCAGCTCCGTCACCGGAATACCACTTTGACAAAGCAGATCGCCGGTTAGTTTGCGGGCAATCAGATGAGGGGAACTGTTATCATCCGGCTGTAATGCACTGAGATAAATGATCTGCTTTACTGACGGACTTTGTTGCAGCGCTGCTTTCATATTGGTGGCGGCCAGGCGTTCCTGCTCAATCAAATCCTGCCCGTCACCCATGCCATGTACCAGATAATAGACGACATCAATATCTTGTAGCGCGGTAATAAGGGTTGAGGGCTGGTAAAGATCGACAAAACGGCAATCGACCCCCGGCCAGGGTTGCTCTTTTAACCACTCGATACGGCGGGCAGCCGCAGTGACCCTATGCCCTTGCTGGCTGAGTCTCGGCACCAGATGCTGACCAATATAGCCACTGGCGCCCAGCACCAATATCCGCTGCGGTGTCATGAGCGCTGCTCGCTCAAAAACTCACGCCATAGCGCGACGACTTTTTCCAAATCCTTACGGCTGATATTGATGTGAGTAATCATTCGGGTGATTGGGCCAGCGCTGATTAATACCCCACGTTCGCGCATCCACGGGCCTAGCTTGGCGGCTAATTCAGCGGATTGTTTACTATACAGCACATTGGTTTGCGCTCCCGGAGCCACTATCTCTACCCCTAGCGCACGCAGTTGTTGTTCCAGCCAGAGGGCATTGTCATGATCATCTTTTAGTCGCGCCACATTATGCTCTAGTGCATACAGCCCTGCTGCTGCCAGAATACCCGCCTGACGCATGCCGCCGCCGGTCATTTTGCGCCAACGACGCGCGCGTTTAATGTATTCAGCGCTGCCACACAGTAATGAGCCAACAGGTGCGCCCAACCCTTTGGAGAGGCAGATTGTCAGGGTATCGCAATATTGCGTGATTTCGCTCAGCGGGACATTCAATGCCACGGCGGCATTAAAAATACGAGCACCATCAATATGTAGCGCCAGTTTCTGTTCACGAGTCAATGCCCATGCCTGCTGCAAGTAACTCAGTGGCAATACTTTTCCGCTGTGGGTATTTTCCAAACTTAACAGCCGGGTTTGGGCAAAATGAATATCATCAGGCTTGATAGCGGCCAAAACTTTATCCAGTGGCAAAGTGCCGTCATCATTTGCATCAATAGGCTGTGGTTGAATACTGCCAAGCACTGCGGCTCCACCGGCTTCATAGAGATAGTTATGCGCTTTTTGGCCGACAATATACTCTTCACCACGCTGACAGTGAGTCAACAGTGCCACCAAATTTGCTTGTGTACCGGTCGGCAGGAATAATGCGGCCTCTTTACCTGATAACCTGGCGGCTTGGGCTTCCAAAGCATTCACCGTCGGGTCATCGCCATACACATCATCGCCGACTTCGGCATTAGCCATGGCTTGGCGCATGGCGGCATCAGGTTGTGTAACGGTGTCACTGCGTAAATCGATCAGCATAATTTTCTCGCGAACAGGGAAAGAGTGGCTTCATCATAGCGAGAATATTAAAACAAAGAAGCCCGACAAAATATTATTTACTTTAAATCGGTTATTCATCTCGCAAGTAAGGTCTGTTCGCTGATTTTATTCTGGTTTTTATTTAATTCCATGAGCAATTGCTAGCGCTTTATTCAGTTTGCCCAGAACTGTCCCTTGTTTATTGGTAAAAAAACGCTTTTCTAAAGTGCTGGCGTCGGCATCACAATACAATTTCAGATGATACTTATTAAGAAATGCCGTCAGATGTCCTTTTTCGATGCCAAAAATCCAGTGCTCACCAATGTTTTTTAATCCTTCTAAAACTTCGACCGAACCATATGAGGTGCTTTCACCGGCGATGACGTCGGAATAAACATAATCGAAAATGATTTCACTGCCATCAGGAGCACAAGTGTCGATGGCTGAAAAAATACGGTTCACCGTGTCGGGAGGAAGATACATAATTAGCCCCTCCAATATAAATAGGCTTTTCTCTCCTTTTTTTTGCGGAATCTCTTGTAAGGTAGTGGTTAAATCCTGCTGATTAAAATCAATCGGGATATAGCGTAAATTTTCCGGGATCGGGATGCTAAGTTCTTGTAGCTTAGCTATTTTGTTCTTTTGAGATACTGGGTGGTCGAGTTCGTAAACTCGATTTTGCTGTAGTTGATTTTGGAATCGAATCGCTCTGGAATCAAAACCTGCACCCAGAATGAAAATATTGGCAAACTCGCTGGCACGTAATTGGAAGAACTCGTCGATGTATTTTATCCGGCTAATTAAAAACTCATAGCTACCTGCGGGGATCTGCGGAGAAAGAATATTGCCGGACATCAAAAAAGATTTTTGTGTCATGGAAAAGAAAGAGGTTAGAGAGTGCGAAATTAATAGCGAGATATAATCATCTGTTTTGTATCCCTCTCTTTTCTCACTGTAAGACTTTGCTCTGAGTATGCAGATTAACTCCGCCGAAGGTGAGAAATCTGACATGGTGCTTTTTGCCATTTTATTTATCCCCAATACGAATTCGACTTAATTAAGATTTACGCCGTACATTATGAATGAGGATTTAAATAAAGCAGCCTCATGCGCCTGCTTAATTTTTATCTGGATAGGATGTGAAAACTGTTAACTGGATGGGAAAATCACAACAATTGTTTACCACAGAAGCCAGTATAAAATCGGCCTCTGTGGCAGGAAAAATGGAGAGAATTTTTATGAAATGAACGGTATTTTATCACCGTAACCAGTTGGTTTTGGCCAGTTCGACCACTTCATCACCACGGCCATTAATGATAGCTCTAAGCATGTACAAGCTGAATCCTTTGGCTTGCTCAAACTTGATTTGTGGCGGCATCGACAGTTCTTGTTTGGCGGTGACCACATCCACCAAGACTGGCCCCGGATGGGCAAAAGCGCTTTCCAGTGCCGCATCTAACTCAGAGGCTTTTTCTACCCGAATACCTTTAATGCCCGCCGCGTTAGCGATAGCGGCAAAATCAGGATTATGTAAATCAGTGCCATCGGTTAGATAGCCACCGGCTTTCATCTCCATGGCGACAAAGCCCAATACACTGTTATTAAATACCACAATTTTCACCGGCAATTTTAGCTGTGCCAAGGTGAGAAAATCCCCCATTAGCATAGTGAAACCGCCATCACCACATAAGGCCACAACTTGTCGATTCGGGTCGGTGGCTTGCGCACCAATGGCTTGTGGCATGGCATTAGCCATAGATCCGTGGTTAAACGAACCCAGTAAACGGCGCTTTCCGTTCATTTCCAGATAACGGGCAGCCCACACAGTGGGTGTGCCAACATCACAAGTGAAAACGGCATCATCTGTGGCATGGCGGCTGATTTGTTGCGCCAGATATTGCGGGTGAATGGGTTGGTTATCATTGGCGGTTGCCAGCCCATCCAGATCTTTGCGCGTGGTGCGATAGTGCTCCAGTGCCTTGGTCAAAAATGTATTATCACTTTTGGCTTCTAGTTGAGGTAACAGCGCACTCAGCGTGGTTTTGATATCACCGACCAGCGCCATATTGACCGGGCAGTGAGCGCCGATGCTGCCGGGATTGATATCAATCTGAATGATATTTGCATGGGTGGGATAAAACGCGCGGTAGGGGAACTGTGTCCCCAGTAATACCAACGTATCGGCATTCATCATGGCATGATAGCCGGAGGCAAAACCAATCAGCCCGGTCATGCCTACACTGTAGGGATTGTCCCACTCAATATGTTCTTTACCACGCAGCGCATGTACTACCGGTGCTTGTAGCATTTCAGCCAGTTTCACCACTTCATCATGGGCATCCGCGCAGCCACTGCCGCACATTAGTGTGATGTTTTTGGCTTGGTTTAATGTCTCGGCCAAGATATTCAACTCACTCATCTGTGGCTGAACTAAAGGCAGTTTAGGTGTTTGCCACACTACGGCGGCATCTTCCGGAGCCGGTTGTAGTGCGATATCACCCGGTAGCACAATCACTGAAACACCACGGTTAAGGATGGCTTTGCGCATGGCAATTTCTAGCACGCGAGGCAATTGCTCTGGATTTGACACCAATTCACAGTAGTGGCTGCATTCGCGAAACAGTTCTTGTGGGTGAGTTTCTTGGAAATATCCGCTGCCAATCTCACTGGATGGGATATGAGCGGCGATTGCCAGCACGGGAACATGGTTGCGATGGCAATCAAATAAGCCATTAATCAGATGTAGGTTACCCGGGCCACAAGAACCCGCACAGACAGCGAGTTGTCCGGTGAGTTGTGCCTCCGCGCCAGCAGCGAAAGCGGCAACTTCTTCATGGCGTGTTCCCAACCACTCGATAGTTCCCATGCGGTGCAGGCTATCACTCAGACCATTGAGTGAGTCCCCGGTTACGCCCCAGATTCGTTTAACGCCAGCTTGTTCCAACGTTTTTGCGACCAGTGTTGCCACGGTTTGCTTCATAGTTGTTCCCTCAAGGATTAATGGCGAGTCATTATCCTATACCTGTCATACTCCAAGCTGCTGGTGCGTTGGCTGCTTTCGCGCACCCCGGTCACTTACTGATGTAAGCTCCCGGGGATTGACTCAATTGCCGCCTTCCTGTAGCTCGAATTATTTAGGGTATATGAGGCCAAAGTATGGCGCGTTTGACGATTATTGCCGTATTAACCGCATTAATGGAGCAAGAATAATTCTATCAAGCCAGTTGAACATCCCCCTGCAACTGGCAACTGCATGCCAGAACATAACCCTGAGCGATTTCTTCCGGTGTCAGTGTCATGGTGCTGGTGGTGGTGTAGTCGCCGTGCAGAATGCGGGTTTTACAAGAGCCACAAACACCTGCGCGACAAGCGGCCATCACCGGTACTTTGTGTTGCTCCAAAGCAAATAACAGCGAGGTGCCAACCGGGACTTTCACACTGCGTAGCGGGTGACTGATGGTCATCGTCAGTTCATTGCCACTGTCGATAGCTTCATCGGATGTTCGAAATTGCTCTTTCTGGAAATGGTCACTCGGGACTGCTTGCTCACGACAATATTGCTCAACCCAATCCATATAAGGTGCAGGCCCGCAAGTCATGACGCGGCGATGAGTGATATCCGGTGCGACCTGTTGCATCACTTGAGCATTAATTCGCCCGGTAATAAATCCATCCGTTGCATTTGACTCGGCCATCAATGTGAGCTGCAACTGCTGGGGATACTGCTGCAATAGTGCTTGCCAGGCATCGGCAAAAATGACATCTGCTGGAGTGCGGACATTAAAAATGACCCGGATATCGGCTTTTGGCCGTTGCGCGAGTAAATAACGGCACATCGACATCACCGGTGTAACACCGCAACCGGCGGCACACATTAAATAGTGGTCATCATCAAAATGAGCACAGGTAAACTCCCCCTGAGCATCGGACAGCCACAGATAATCACCTGCTTTGACCTGTTGAGTCAGCCATTGTGAGCCTTCACCATCAGCTAAACAACGCACGGTAAGCTGGATAAATGGGCTTAAACCGGGTGTGGAAGAGAGGGTATAAGCGCGTAGGGTTTCATCACTGTTACGAATACTCACCAAAGCATATTGCCCCGGCAAATAAGGGTAAAAGTCATGATTAATCAGCCGCAGGCTCCAGACGTCGGGGGTTTCTTGCACGATGGAGTGAACTTGCATACGGTTGGGCGTGATAGCAGTAGGGCAATCAGTGGGGATAAAATCAGTCATGGGAACCTCACAACAAATCAGGTCATTTGGGGCAAAATATGATTTATGCCCAGCCAGCGACAGCAAAGCGCATTGGCCGGGCATAAGGCGGTGACTTAATGACCTAAGATTGCACTCATATCTTGTTCTACGGTCGTAATTGGCCGCATCCCAAATTTCTCATACAGAATTGCCATCAAATTATCGGTCAGGAACCCCGGAGCGGTCGGGCCGGTATAGATATTTTTTACACCCAAGGACAGTAAGGTCAGCAGAATAACAATGGCTTTTTGTTCGAACCATGACAACACCAGGCTGAGCGGTAAGTCATTGACGGTGCAACCGAGTTTTTCTGACAACTTAACCGCCAGCATAATCGCAGAATACGCATCATTGCATTGACCAACGTCCAGCAGACGCGGTAACCCTTCCAGAGTGCCGAAATCGAGTTTGTTGAAGCGATATTTACCGCAAGCCAAGGTCATAATGATGCAATCTTGCGGCACACTGCGGGCAAAATCGGTGAAATAGCTACGTTCTGTGCGGCTACCATCACATCCACCGACCAAAAAGACATGACGCAGTTTTTTAGTGGCAACCAGATCAATCACGGTATCCGCAGCATTTAGCAAGGTTTGACGACCAAAACCGACAGTAATTAAATGTTCCAACTCATTGTACGGGAACCCTGCCATCCCCAGTGCTTGTTCAATAACCGGTGCAAAATCTTCACCTGCCAGATGATTGACACCCGGCCAGCCAACAATACTGCGCGTCCAAATACGGTCGCCGTAATTTCCTACATTTGGGTCAATAATACAGTTGGATGTCATCAAAATAGGGCCGGGGAATTTAGCAAATTCTGTCTGCTGATTCTGCCAGCCACTACCATAGTTACCGACCAAATGTGAATAGCGTTTTAACTCAGGGTAGCCGTGGGCGGGCAACATTTCGCCGTGAGTATAAATATTGACTCCGGTTCCCTGAGTTTGCTCCAACAGCATTTGTAAGTCTTTGAGATCATGACCTGAAATCAAAATGGCTTTACCAGCTACCGGGCGCACGTTCACTGATGTTGGCTGCGGGTCGCCGTAAGCTTGTGTTTCGCCGCGATCCAAAATAGCCATGACATTGAAGTTCATTTTGCCAATGCCCATGGCGTTATTCAGTAAGGTATCAACATCACGCGGTTGAGTGCCCAACCAAGCCATATAGGCATGATATTGTGCATAAATTTGCTCATCGAACTGCCCCAGCACATAGGCATGTTCCATATAAGCAGCAGCCCCTTTTAGGCCATACAGGCACAACATTCGCAGACCATGAATATCATCACCGACCTCAGCTTTGTCGTTATTGAGTGCAAATTGCTGGGCTTGTTGTTGCAGAGTTGGGATGTCGTCGGAGTGTAGTTGTAGCTCGGCCAGTGGGTGATCGACTGTAATCGTGCTGTCAATCAGGCGGCAACGAATAGCCAATGATTGGCGTAACAAAATGGCTTCTTTGGCATAACCGACGATGCGATCTGAGTCAAAGTTAACGTTGGTCAGTGTGGAGAAAAAGGCTCTGGGTGCAAAGCTGTCAATCTCATGGTCAACAATGCCTAGCTCGCGGGCGGTTAATGCCCAAGCGGACAGCCCTTGTAATACGGCTACTAATAAATCTTGTAAATCAGAGGTTTCGGCGGTTTTTCCGCACATTCCCTGCGCGTAAGAGCAGCCATTACCCACAGGCGTCCGGATAGTTTGTTCACATTGCACACAGAACATAATTATTTTTCCTTTTAAAGTTGCATTTGTAATGCGTGTTTAAAAGCATAGATGTGCACAAGAGGTTTAAAAAGGCTTTTTTAATGCAACTTTAACTTGTTTTGATTTGGCGCAACTTTTGCTGCGAATGAGAATTCATTCACTATTGGAGTGAAATTACGCAGTGAACCGGGTGGCTCACTGCGCGAATGAAGAATTATGAAGAGAAGAAAGCAATCAAGATTGGTGCGAGCAAGCTCAGTAAAAATCCGTGCACAATAGCGGCGGGCACCATTTCTAACCCGCCACTGCGTTGTAATACCGGCAGCGTGAAGTCCATGGAGGTCGCGCCACACAAACCTAGCGCGGTGGAACGGCTGCTGCGCACCAGTGTTGGAATCAGCATAATGGCCACTAATTCACGCGCCAGGTCATTGAAGAATGCCGCACTCCCAATTACGGGGCCGAATGAATCAGTCAATAAAATGCCAGATAATGAATACCAGCCAAAGCCAGAGGCCATCGCTAGCCCAGTCTTAATAGGTAAGCCCATCAATGCTGCGGCGAGCATTCCGCCCGCCAATGCGCTGATCGCCACCACAAAGGCCACAATGGTGCCACGGCGGTTCAATACAATCTGGCGCAGTGTCATCCCGCTATTACGTAATTGAATCCCAACTAAGAAAAGTAGGAAAATCAGTGCCAGTTCGCTACCTTTAGCGGCAAACTGCAACCACTCCCATTGGCTCAATCCCAGTAAGAAACCGACAATGACTACGCCGCATAACTTTAATGATTCCAATGCCATATGCAGACGAGACGGTAATGCTTCCTGGCGATGGGTATTTTTCCACGGCGTTTTGCGTTCGAGCAAAAATAACGCCAGTAAATTGGCACAAAAAATACACAGGAAGAAGACACCGGTGTATTGGAAAATAAGCAGCAGGTTCGCACTGAGATTTTCGAGAAATGCCAGGCTGATACCCATAAAGAATAAAATAACGTAGACCATCCAGCTCAATAAGCGGTTGATCAATTGAATTAATGTTTTGCGGCTAAGTGGGATGAGATAACCAATAATTAACGGCAAAAGAATGATCAGCAATCCTGAATACACGAGTTATACCGTCCTATACCCTTCCTCATTGTCGTGACTTGCCGTGCTGTAACGTCAATGACTTTGGGTATCATATGCAGATGAATAATGGGCTGTGGCGCAATAAACTATCTAAAATCAAAGGAAGAGTAAAGCAGCTCTAGTTGCCAGGCGACTTGACCTATAAGGTTTTTTTGCCTGAGATAATCAGGTAATAGGTTAACTCTGTAATCTGATAGTATCAGTATGAATAAATTCGCATCGGAGGCGTAGCATGTATCTTGAACGCGTAGATATTGTCGGTTTTCGTGGTATTAATCGTATTTCATTGAACCTTGACGATAATACGGTGCTGATCGGTGAGAATGCCTGGGGTAAATCCAGTCTATTAGATGCTCTCACGTTACTTTTATCCCCCGAACCTCAACTTTATCATTTTACCTCGCAGGATTTTTATTACCCAGCAGGTGATGAAAGTGCTAAAGAGCGCCACTTACAAATTATTTTCACCTTTTGCGAAAAAGATATTGGTCATTGGCGCGCCCCTCGTTATCGCCAGTTGGCGCCGCTATGGATAAATAATGACGATGGTTTACATCGTATTTATTATCGAATTGAAGGTGAGCAGGCTGATGATGGCACTGTATGTACCTGGCGCACGTTCCTCGATTTAGAAGGGTGCCCACTGGAATTGCACGATATTGAAAAACTGGCGCGTGGGGTGATTCGCATTCATCCGGTATTGCGCCTGCGAGATGCGCGTTTCATCCGCCGACTGCGTAGCACCACGACTGAAAACAGTAACCAGCCAGATAAAGTGGCGTTGAATCAGCAGTTGGATCAGTTAAGCCGCGAATTGGTACGGAATCCACAAAAACTGACTAATACCCAGCTGCGGCAGGGCTTAGAGGCGATGCGTCAACTGCTAGAACACTATTTCGCCGAGCAAGGGTCACAGTCTGCTAACCTGCGTAACCACCGTCACCGGCCACAACCTGAACGTGAAGCCTGGCTCGCCCTCGATAGCATCAACCGCATGGTGGCCGAACCTAACAGCCGCAGTATGCGATTGATACTGTTGGGTATGTTTTCAACGCTATTGCAAGCGAAAGGATCACTGAGTCTTGACCCCCATGCACGCCCATTGCTGCTGGTGGAAGACCCGGAAACTCGTTTGCACCCGATCATGTTATCTGTTGCCTGGGGCCTACTGAGCCAACTGCCGCTTCAGCGCATTACAACTACAAACTCTGGGGAACTCATTTCATTAGTACCCGTTGAAAGCATTTGTCGATTAGTGCGTGAATCTTCCAGGGTTGCCACTTACCGCATCGGTCCTCGAGGTATGAGTTCTGAAGATAGCCGTCGTATCGCTTTTCATATTCGTTTCAATCGCCCCTCAGCGTTGTTTGCCCGTTGCTGGCTGTTGGTAGAGGGGGAAACCGAAATTTGGTTGTTGAATGAACTGGCTCGTCAGTGCGGCTATCACTTTGAAGCGGAAGGCGTAAAAGTGATTGAGTTTGCTCAAAGTGGCCTACGCCCGTTACTCAAATTTGCCAATAGAATGGGGATCCAGTGGCATGTTCTGACTGATGGCGATGACGCAGGGAAAAAGTATGCCGCGACAGTACGTAATATGGCGGACAATGAGCGAGATCACGAGCGAGATCGTTTGACCATTTTGCCAGCTCCAGATATGGAGCACTTTTTATATCGCTCGGGTTTTGATGAGGTATATCACCGGATATCCGGTATTCCTAGCAATGCCAAAATGCAGCCACGCAGGGTGATTGAAAAAGCCATTCATCGTACCTCAAAGCCAGACTTAGCGATTGAAGTGACTAGCTACGCCAGAGAACGGGGCATTGAATTCATCCCTCCCTTGTTGAAAAAAATGTTCTCCCGCGTAGTTTGGCTAGCGCGCGGCCGGGCTGATTAACGCGGCATTGCTCCGCCTGAGCACCCCTGGTCGGGCGAAAAGTGCGCGGCCAGGCCATTTTCAAGTTGCTCAAGTAATTGATAACGGCGGCGATATTCTGCGCGTTTTTTACTTGCAATGTCTTCTATCGGCTTACGTGCGATTCTGGCGGGCAAATTGAAATGACCTTCCGAGCATTGTTCTCCGCCCAGTGATATCCAGAAGTTATCGTAATCTGCATGTAACTTATCTCTCTTTTTCGCCCGATAGCGCCAGTTCTGATAAACATGGGTGGCATTACCGACGGCTATTATCTGTGTTATTCCCATCAGTTCAGCCAGGCAACAGGTGGCTTCCAATACTAATCGTTTCGGGAATAATCCATGACAGGCCTTGGTGCAAGCATGAATTTCGCTGTGTGGGGTTTCGTTATCTGCACCTTGTAACCCACCGATAAACAGCGTTTTTTGGTTTTGGTAATAAGTGAGGCTAAATGTGAGCAATGCCAGGGTTTGTTGTTGCTCATTGGCAAGCATCAGCGTAATTTCACCCTCCTTATTGAGTTTTGGAATAACGCCTAAATAAATAGAATACTTTTCCTCATTCTTGCCAGTTAACTCGGTGAGTTTATAAGGCGAATGGTGCAAATAGTTACGGCGTAATAATTCTGGAATACACTGGTTTTCCAACTGGAAATGAGCCTGTAGGACTTCCAGTTTTTGCCGATTATTAAGTGTGTTAGCCAAATAAGGGCGGTGTAATTTACAAGGTAAGTCCGGTTGAGCGCGTAGCATGCTATTGAGAAACGGTTGCTTTACCAGTACACCCAGTAAGTTAAAGGTCAATTTTGGGCTGATTAAGGTTCGGGCGATAAATTTAAGCCGAAACTGCGATTTTTGCCATGAACCGCCCAGCGCCTGATGGCCTTTGAACAGCAATGTAATTAGCCCCCAACGGTTAATATTGTTAGGGATTAATACGGGGTTGTTGTTGATGTGCATGATTAAGTCCGTTATATCAATGTATTTCCGGAGCTAATTGGAACAAATGGGATCTAAACGGAGTCTCAATGCATCTTAGATTCCGGCGGTAGTCTGGTGAGTGTTGATATGTTGTTTAGTTAAATGAACATTACCGATGCTATTTTCAGACGGTGGAGCATTTATAATTTTTAAGGAAGGTAATTGATTTGATGCAGTTCAGTAGCAGTCAGCGCCGATGGCTTATCGCAATTGCCGTTTTAATTATTAGCGGTTTTTTCATTATCAGGCACCTTATGGCGCCGACACCGGTTCAATTTCAAACGGTAAAAGTCGCCAACCGTGATCTGCAACAAAATGTATTGGCAACCGGTAAACTTGATGCTGTGCGCAAAGTTGATGTCGGTGCTCAGGTCAGTGGCCAGTTGGAGAAACTCTATGTGGAAATTGGCGATCAAGTTAAGCAAGGGCAATTGCTGGCTATGATTGACCCACAACAGGCGCAGAACCAAATTAAAGAAGTGGAAGCGACATTACAGGACTTAAATGCACAGTTAGGGCAGGCGAAAGCTGAACTTCAATTGGCTGCGGTCACCCTACGTCGCCAGCAAGACTTGGCAAAATTACAGGCTGTGTCACGCCAGGATTTGGATCAGGCGAGCACTGCACTGGCAGTGAAAAAAGCGCAAGTTGAAACCATTAATGCGCAAATTAATAAAACCAAGGCCAGTTTGGATACTGCCAATATCAACTTGGATTACACCAAAATATCGGCTCCGATGGACGGTGATGTCGTGCAAATCACGACTTTACAAGGGCAAACTGTGATTGCTGCGCAGCAAGCACCGAACATTCTTACACTGGCAGACATGAGTACTATGCTGGTGAATGCGCAGGTTTCAGAAGCAGATGTGATTCATTTAAAACCCGGCATGAAAGCTTCGTTTACTGTATTGGGGGACCCGGGAAAGCGCTTTGATGGCGTATTAAAAGATATTCAGCCAACACCAGAAAAAGTGAATGATGCGATTTTCTACTCAGCGCGTTTCGAAGTGCCGAACCCCGATCGGTTATTGCGACTGCAAATGACCGCGCAGGTATCAATTCAGTTGGCAAATGTCCCACAGGCGATGGTTATCCCATTATCGGCATTAGGTGATGAGTTAGGGACCAATCGCTATCAAGTCGCGGTACTTAAAGACGGCAAGGAAGAAAAACGCGAAGTGACTATTGGTATCCGAAATAACGTCGATGCGCAGGTTATTGCGGGCTTGAATGTGGGTGAAGAGGTCATCGTTAGCCGCGGTGGCACAGAGGAGGCGTAATGGCGGCATTGCTTGAATTAAAAGGCATCCGTCGTAGCTATCAATCCGGCGAAGAAACCGTTGATGTATTGCAGGATGTCTCATTAACCATTAATGCCGGTGAGTTGGTGGCGATTATTGGTGCCTCTGGTTCAGGTAAATCGACATTGATGAATATTCTCGGTTGCCTGGATAAGCCCAGCGCGGGTGTTTATCGGGTGGCCGGTCAAGATGTTGCGGCACTAGATAACGACGCATTGGCTGCATTGCGCCGCGAACATTTCGGTTTTATTTTCCAACGCTATCACCTGCTACCTCACCTTAGTGCGGCCCATAATGTCGAAGTTCCTGCGGTTTATGCTGGTTTGGGTAAAAATGAACGCCGTGAACGAGCGAACATGCTATTAACCCGACTGGGGTTGGGGGAGCGAGTGAGCTATCAGCCCAACCAACTATCTGGCGGGCAACAACAGCGTGTCAGTATTGCCCGTGCCTTGATGAATGGTGGCCAGGTTATTCTTGCTGATGAGCCGACAGGCGCACTGGATAGTCATTCCAGCGTTGAGGTGATGGCTATTTTGAAACAGCTTCAACAACAGGGGCATACGGTCATTATTGTGACTCATGACCCCACTGTTGCGGCTCAGGCTGAGCGGGTTATTGAAATTAAAGATGGCCGTATCATGGCCGACTCTGGTTCGAAAATAACGCAAGACGTTGTCTCTTCTGATGCGATTAGCCTGACGCCACCCGCACCTTCCTGGCAGCAATTAGCGGGGCGCTTTCGTGAGGCATTATTAATGGCCTGGCGTGCTATGTCGGCCAATAAAATGCGTACCGCCCTGACGATGTTAGGTATCATTATTGGTATTGCTTCGGTTGTTTCCATATTAGTGGTTGGGGACGCGGCTAAACAGTTGGTGCTGGCGGATATCAGAGCTATCGGCACTAACACTATCGATGTTTACCCTGGTAAAGACTTTGGTGACGACGACCCCAGTACCCGACAGGCGCTAGTTTATGATGATATGGCTGCACTAAAAGCACAGTCATACGTCAGCGCTGTATCCCCGACTATCGCCGGCAGTATGCGGTTACGTTATGGCAATATTGATGTAGCGGCTAGTGTCTCGGGTGTTAGCGATCAATATTTCCGGGTATATGGCATGAAGCTTGAACAAGGTACAGCTATCACCCGCGAACAGGTTGAGCGTCAATCTCAAGTGGTTGTTATCGACCGCAATACACAGCGCCGCCTGTTCCCCCACATCAAAGATGTCGCGGGACAAGTAATATTGATTGGCAATATGCCTGCCACTGTTGTGGGCGTGGTGGAAGAAAAACAATCCATGTTTGGTAGCAGTAAAGCGCTGCGGGTGTGGGTGCCTTATAGCACTATGGCTAGTCGTTTGATGGGGCGTTCTTACTTTGATTCGATTACTATCCGGATTAAAGAGGGCTATAGCAGTAAGGAAGCTGAACAACAGCTGGTCAGGTTGCTGACTATGCGCCATGGTAAGAAAGACATATTCACCTATAACATGAATAGTTTGCTGCAAACCGCAGAGAAAACGACTCGTACCATGCAGTTGTTCCTGACATTGGTGGCAGTTATCTCGCTAGTCGTTGGTGGGATTGGCGTGATGAATATTATGTTGGTATCAGTAACTGAGCGTACCCGTGAAATTGGTATTCGTATGGCCGTGGGCGCGCGGTCCAGTGATGTTATGCAGCAATTCTTAATTGAAGCTATTCTGGTCTGCCTGGTAGGGGGCGCTCTCGGTATTTCACTGTCTTTCGCTATTGGCTTGATAGTAGAGATGTTTTTACCTAACTGGCAAATTGCTTTCCCTCCAGTGGCATTATTCAGTGCGTTTTTATGTTCAACCGTCATTGGAGTCGTATTCGGTTATCTACCGGCGCGCAGCGCAGCACGGTTAAACCCTATTGATGCACTAGCTCGTGAATAGATAGGCCAGAGGATTGATCTTGGTTTATTTGGCCGCATATTAGAAGTATCGGAAATAAAAATGCCAGCCATTATTGGCTGGCATTTTGAATCGTTATAAATGTTGCACTGCAACAAACCGCTTTGGAAATACTTTTAGCATCAGAGTGTTGAACTGATGGTATGCCCGAGAGACATGGCGGATAAGTGTGCGGTGTTAGGCCAATGCAGCGTGTTCCTGCGGTATGGCTTCTTGCAGTACCACATCGAATTCGAGTGGGACAATCAGGCTGGCATGGTTCCCTTTTGGCCCTTGATGGACATCAAAGTTAACCATCTGACCGGCTTTTAGCGTTCGGTAGCCATCCATCTGGATAGTTGAATAGTGAGCGAATATATCTTCGCCGCCGCCCTCAGGGCAAATAAAGCCAAAACCTTTGGCATTGTTGAACCATTTAACAGTACCCGTCTCCATACTTCTACGTTCCTCGCAAGGCTATTCTAGTTCGAGATGAGGTAATCACTGGTTAAAGTGAGCGCAAATTGGTTAAAACTCCAACAGCTCACAAAAATACACTCTAGTGGAAATGGCCTTAACGTCAAGGGGGCGGCTTTTGTCAGAGCGGAGCAGTTCTTCAAAGTTTGATGTAGCTAACGCTATTGTCTTTATTTGGATACAATTTAACTGTTATTAAGGTGAAAATGCTGACTTCTTTCTCTAGCGGCGTTATGGCATAAGTGATGTTAAAATAATAATAGATATCTGCATGAAATGGTCTTATAACCGGAGTGAGGTATTGCTCCTGTATGGTTCAGTGAAACGATGGGCAGGCAATGGGTAAGAACAACGATTGGCTGAATTTTGAACATTTAGTCAAAGATAAACAAATCGAGGCGCTCAAACCGCCATCTATGTATAAAGTGATACTTAACAACGACGATTACACACCGATGGAATTTGTGATTGACGTTCTGCAAAAGTTCTTTTCTTATGATATTGAACGTGCAACACAGCTGATGCTCAATGTGCATTATCAAGGAAAGGCGATTTGTGGTGTTTTTACTGCCGAAGTGGCAGAGACAAAAGTCGCACATGTAAATCAATACGCCAGGGAGAACGAGCATCCGTTGCTTTGTACGCTGGAAAAAGCCTGATTAAGGCAATTATTGGGAGGTGCCTATGCTCAATCAAGAACTTGAACTCAGTCTCAATATGGCTTTCGCCAGAGCGCGTGAGCACAGACACGAGTTTATGACCGTGGAGCACCTGTTGCTGGCATTGCTGAGCAATCCAGCTGCGCGGGAAGCGCTGGAGGCGTGTTCAGTTGATTTGGTGGCGTTACGCCAGGAACTGGAAGCATTTATTGAACAAACCACACCGACCTTACCGGTCAGTGAAGAAGAACGTGACACTCAGCCGACGCTCAGTTTCCAACGCGTGTTACAACGTGCGGTGTTCCACGTGCAATCATCAGGGCGCAATGAAGTTTCTGGTGCCAACGTGTTGGTTGCTATCTTCAGTGAACAAGAGTCTCAGGCGGCCTACTTACTGCGTAAGCATGATGTCAGCCGTTTGGATGTAGTGAACTTTATATCCCACGGCGCCCGTAAGGACGAACCGGGTCAGGCACCGAATGCAGAAAATCCGGTGAATGAAGAACAGGCAGGAGGGGAAGACCGTATGGAGAACTTCACCACCAATCTGAATCAACTGGCCCGCGTTGGCGGCATTGATCCACTTATCGGCCGCGATAAAGAGTTGGAGCGCACCATTCAGGTATTGTGTCGTCGGCGTAAAAATAACCCACTGTTAGTGGGGGAATCTGGCGTCGGTAAAACGGCTATCGCCGAAGGTTTAGCTTGGCGTATCGTGCAGGGCGATGTTCCTGAAGTCATGTCCGAATGCACATTATATTCCTTGGATATCGGGTCACTTCTGGCCGGAACTAAATATCGTGGTGATTTTGAAAAACGCTTCAAGGCGCTACTGAAGCAGTTAGAAAATGACAAAGATAGCATCCTGTTTATCGATGAAATTCATACTATTATCGGTGCAGGCGCGGCCTCTGGTGGGCAAGTAGATGCCGCTAACTTGATCAAACCACTACTTTCCAGTGGTAAAATTCGAGTCATTGGCTCCACCACGTATCAGGAATTCAGCAATATTTTTGAAAAAGATCGTGCGCTGGCTCGTCGTTTCCAAAAAATTGATATTACTGAGCCGACGCCGGAAGAAACTGTTCAGATTATCAACGGCCTGAAACCGAAATACGAAGCTCATCATGATGTGCGTTATACCGCAAAAGCGATCCGTGCGGCTGTGGAGTTGTCGGTCAAATATATTAATGACCGTCATCTACCAGATAAAGCCATTGATGTGATTGATGAAGCTGGTGCACGTAGTCGTCTGATGCCGGTGAACAAACGCAAGAAAACAGTTAATGTATCGGATATTGAGTCTGTGGTTGCTCGTATCGCTCGTATTCCGGAGAAAACAGTGTCAGCGAGTGATCGCGATGTGCTTAAAAATCTGAGCGATCGCCTGAACATGCTGGTCTTTGGTCAGGATAAAGCCATTGAAGCGTTGTCTGAGGCCATCAAGATGAGCCGCGCGGGCTTGGGGCATGAGCATAAACCTGTCGGTTCATTCCTGTTTGCTGGCCCAACTGGGGTTGGTAAGACAGAAGTGACGGTGCAATTGGCCAAAGCGCTGGATATCGAACTGCTGCGCTTTGATATGTCTGAATATATGGAGCGCCATACGGTTAGCCGCTTGATTGGTGCGCCTCCGGGCTATGTGGGTTACGACCAAGGTGGCCTGTTGACTGATGCGGTTATCAAGCATCCTCATGCGGTTCTGTTGTTGGATGAAATTGAGAAGGCGCATCCGGATGTGTTTAACTTGCTCTTGCAGGTGATGGATAACGGGACGCTGACAGATAACAATGGCCGTAAAGCCGATTTTCGTAACGTTATTCTGGTGATGACCACCAATGCTGGCGTACGCGAGACTCAGCGCACTTCCATTGGTTTTAAACAGCAGGACAACAGCACTGATGCGCTGGAAGAGATCAAAAAAGTGTTTACTCCGGAATTCCGTAACCGGTTGGATAACATCATTTGGTTTAACCACTTGTCACCTGCAGTTATCCAGCAAGTGGTCGATAAATTTATCGTTGAATTGCAGGCGCAATTAGACGCTAAAGGTGTATCACTGGAAGTCAGTGAAGAAGCACGTGATTGGTTATCTGATAAAGGTTACGACAAGGCGATGGGCGCGCGGCCAATGGCTCGGGTGATTCAGGAAAACCTGAAAAAACCACTAGCGAACGAGTTATTATTCGGTTCTCTGGTCGATGGTGGCTCGGTCACTGTTGGGTTGGATAAAGAAAAGCAACAGTTGGCTTATGAGTTCCAAAGTGCGCAAAAACGCAAAACTGAAGGTGCAGTTCATTAAGTCAGTGTGTTGTTAACATCCGTCATAGCTTCATATTGAGAACGAAATAAAGGGCGATAAGCTAATTTAGCTATCGCCCTTTTTATTTCTTTGCACATTTTACTTTTATTTGTGTGGTGAATAAATGCACTAAATCGACAAATAAAAGAAAACGCAAAACGCCCTAACCATAAACGGGAAGGGCGCCGGAGGGGGACTACATCCTCAGAGCTCGCCAGTCTTAAACTGGCGACAGATTAGCCGATTAACGGCTACGGAAGACAATGCGGCCTTTGCTCAGGTCGTACGGGGTCAGCTCTACAGTGACTTTGTCACCCGTCAGGATGCGGATATAGTTTTTACGCATTTTACCGGAGATATGAGCGGTTACCACGTGCCCGTTTTCCAATTCAACACGGAACATGGTGTTCGGCAGCGTATCAAGAACGGTGCCCTGCATTTCAATATTGTCTTCTTTGGCCAT
The DNA here is from genome assembly GCF_030433455.1 of Yersinia sp. 22-579. Taxonomy (NCBI): domain Bacteria; kingdom Pseudomonadati; phylum Pseudomonadota; class Gammaproteobacteria; order Enterobacterales; family Yersiniaceae; genus Yersinia; species Yersinia sp. 22-579. Next base: position 392,506 of record NZ_JAUJTZ010000001.1, read on the forward strand.
CGAATCCTCTAGGTGTAACTACCTTAGTTTTTAACCGGCAAGATAATGCCGAAAAACCCACATTATGTAAAGAAGTGTTGGCGGTCATCGCACCATTTCAGCAAAATTAGTCTGCCGGCAAGAGGGGATAAAGCCTAATGTGGGGTTCTTTTCAACGGTTGAGCTTTACTGCATCGCGGATGAAAAATTCAACGATTGCGGTAACCAGCATTCAGCCGGTAGTGGACTAAACTGGAGTTGACTCAACTGTTGCAAAAAAAAGTTGCGTGGGATCTCAATCGCACCCAGCGACGCAGTGTGAGCGTTGAGGACCTGACAGTCAATCAGTTCTCCACCATGACGGGTAAAATGATGACAAAAAACCATTAAAGCGCTTTTTGAGGCATTATTAGCCCTGCTAAACATGGATTCACCACAAAAGAGTGAGCCCACTGAAATACCATACAAACCGCCAACCAGTTCATTTTCCAACCAAACCTCTACGGAATGGGCATGACCCAGTGTATGTAAGTGGCAATATGCTTGCTGTACATCATCGCCAATCCAGGTTCCCTCATCACGCAGAGTGGCACAGGCACGAACAACATCTTCAAAAGCGTGATTGAGCGTAAATCGATAAGGGCAGTTGCGCAAAAAGCGCCGCATGCTCCGACTGATATGTAAATCTTCTGGATACAATACGGCTCGAGGGTCAGGTGACCACCATAAAATCATTTCTCCAGGACTGAACCAGGGGAAAATCCCCCGTTCATAGGCGGCCAACAAACGAGGAGGAGATAGATCTCCCCCAAGGGCCAGCAATCCGTTTGGTTCGCGCAGAGCCAGCTCAGGCGAGGGGAACGCAAAAGATTGAGAAGAGAGCTGCGTGATGCGCATAAATCCCCTTAGTGACACTTACAGGCCCATTTGGGCATCCCCATAGTATTTGGAGCCACAGCGTTATTGATGATGTATTCATCGCACCTTTTGGCTGTGGCTCTAATGACTTTGGATATAATCATCAATTACAATAATACTGCTTTGGTTTCAGCAGCTTTACTTAATATTAGCTATAAGTTTGCTGATTATCTGCCTATGTTTATATCCGTCATACTTCAAGCTGCATGTGCGTTGGCTGCCTTCGTTCACCCCAGTCACTTACTTATGTAAGCTCTTGGGGATTTACTCAGTTGCCGCCTTCCTGCAACTCGAATTATTTAGGGTATAGGAGCTTTATTTACACATCATCTTCGTATTAATGCCGCTGATGGAACTGGTAGTAACGTCCCTTGTTTTGTAACAAGTTTTGGTGGCTGCCTTGCTCAACTATCTTTCCTCCATCCATAACACAGATTCGATCCATATATTCCAACCCATACAAGCGATGCGTGACAATAATCAGGCTCTTATGCTGGCAGTGTTGGCGTAATAACGTCAGAATTTGTTGCTCGGTTTCTGCGTCTAATCCTTCGGTAGGTTCGTCGAGAAGCAGTAGTGGTGCTGGATGCAGTAGCGCACGAGCAATACCTAAACGGCGTTGCTCCCCCCCAGATAATGGCCGCCCACCATCACCCATCCAGGCATTCAGCCCTTCATCGTTATCTAGCAAATTAGCCAAACCAACTTGTGCCAAAACAATTTTTAGTTGTTCATCTGTTGCAGTAGGGCAGGCCAGTAATAGGTTTTCTCGCAATGTACTGCTGAAAATATGTACTCGCTGGCTGACCACTGTCATCATTTGGCGCAGTGTCGTTTCATCAAAGCGGGCTAAAGGTTTCCCGTTTAGCGTGATGACTCCTTCATTGGCATCCCATGCTCGGGTTAATAACTGCAATAGTGTGGATTTGCCACAGCCGGTTCGGCCCAATAGCGCAATATGCTCACCAGAAGCCAGTGACAGCGATATATTTTGTAAAACAGGTAAGGGCTGCTGTGGGTAAGTAAAACTCAACCCTGTCACTTCTAGCGCCACCTGTGGGGCTGCGGCGGGGCCACTATCCGGGAAGGTCACTTCGGGTTTTTGTTCCATTAGCTGACCAACTCGAGTCGCTGATGCAATAACTTGCCCTAAGTGTTGGAAAGCTCCTGCAACGGGCAACAGAGCTTCAAATGCTGCCAACGATGTGAAAACGAACAGAGCCAACAATGCACCTGGCTGGCTGTCACCCCCTATTCCGGCAGCGGCTAACCATAAAATTAATGTCACAGTCAAACCTGAAGCAAGAATCATTAACGCTTGGGCTAAGCCTGCCAAGGATGCTTGTTGCTTTTGGCGAATCATCCACCGCTGTTCAATTTCTTCCAATGAAGTACGAAAACGATGTAATGCGCCGAAAACCAACAGTTCGGCTTGACCTTGTAACCACGAGGTCAGTTGTGAACGATAAAGACCGCGTAGGTCAGTTAAATCATGGCCAATAGGCTTACCGGCACGATAGAAAATCAACGGTACTAACAATAACAACCCGAGCAGAATGGCACCGAGTGCCAGAGCTAAATTGACATCGATGTAACTCAGGCCAAAGGTAACGGCTGCGATGATAACAACGGCGGCAACCAGTGGGGATATAACCCGCAGATAGAGATGATCAAGTGTATCGACATCGGCGACCAGGCGGTTCAGTAACTCACTTTGGCGAAAACGAGCAATACCTGCTGGGGAAAGTGGCAAGATTTTCTGGAATGCAAATACCCGCAGATGTGCCAGCACTCTAAATGTCGCGTCATGGCTGACGACGCGTTCGGCATAGCGGCCCGCTGTTCGGGTAATTGCAGCACCTCGCACGCCTGCTGCAGGGAGCAGATAGTTAAAAGTATACAATCCTGCGGGGCCAGCAATGGCGGTTCCTGCTAAGAACCAACCGGATAAAGTGAGCAATCCGATACTGGCGAGTAGGGTGATGATTGCCAACACAATACCGAGGCAAATTAGGAACCAATGGCGACGATACAACGCCAGAAAGGGGAGAAGTACTCGCATGATTAAAGCTCCTCACTGCGGTGGGACAGCAGATTGGCAAATGAACCGTCAGCTTGACTTAAGCTGGAGTAATCACCTTGTTGAATTAAAAGACCATTATCCATCACCCAGATTTGATCATATCCCAACGTATCTTCCAACTGATGAGTGACCAGCAGTGTCGTCTGCTTACGAGAGGCTTCTTCAAGCGCTTTCATGACCAATTGCTCACTATGTGCATCCAAACTGGCCGTAGGTTCGTCTAATAACAAGAGCCGGCATGGGTTCAGCAATGCTCTGGCAACAGCTATGCGCTGGGCTTGACCAACAGAAAGGCGCGCCGAATGGTCACCGACCTCCGTATCTAACCCTTGCGGCAAGTCATTGAGGAACTCATTGATATACGCGCGTTCAATCGCCAGTTGTAGTTGGTCATTGTTAGCATCAGGTTGGCCCAACAAAATATTGGCAACCAGCGTCTGCTCTGGTAAATGCGGATTTTGCCCGACCCAACTTAGCTGGTGACGCCAGGTTTGCGGATCCAGTTCACGCAATTCTATGTTGTTGACTTTTAATGAGCCGCGATAGGGTAAAAAGCCCAATAGCAAGTTAAGCAATGAGCTTTTTCCAGCACCACTCAGGCCAACGATCGCCACTCGTTTTCCCGCTGATAGGGAGAATGTTAGTGGCCCGGCCAAACGGGTGCCTGTAGGAGATAATATTTCCAGTTCATTAGCTTCGAGAGCGATAGAATCGGTGCCATCAAGAACTTTATCACCCCGGCCAATAGTTTCACCGTCAGTACTCAAAAAGGTAACCAGTGATTCAGCAGCACCAACAGCTTGTGCTTTGGCGTGATAAAACGTGCCTAAATCCCGCAATGGCTGGAAGAATTCAGGTGCCAAAATCAAAACCAGAAAACCTGCAAACAGTGTTACACCAAGGCCGTAACTGCCGAAATTCAATTCCCCCAAATAGGAAAAACCGAAGTAAACAGCAACGACTGCGATGGAGATTGCGGCGAAAAACTCCAATACGGCAGAGGAGAGGAAGGCCATTCGCAGCACCTCCATAGTGCGGCGGCGAAAATCTTCTGAGGATTCGCGAATTTGGTCTGTTTCCGCTTTGGCGCGATTAAATAGCCGTAAGGTGTCCAAACCGCGTAAACGGTCGAGGAAGTTACCACTCAGACGGGCCAACGCCACAAAATTACGCCGGTTAGCATCAGCTGCCCCCATTCCCACCAGTGCCATAAACAAAGGGATGAGCGGTGCGGTGACGAATAGAATTAAACCTGCCGCCCAGTTGATCGGGAAGACAGCAATGAGAATCAGCACCGGAATAAGAACGGCCAAATACATTTGTGGAAGATAGCGAGAATAGTAATCCTGCATATCTTCAATTTGTTCCAAAATAATCGTTGCCCAACTTCCGGCTGGTTTGCCTTTTACCCAGGCTGGGCCGAGTTGTTCTAATCGGTCTAATACTGTTTTGCGGATTTGTTGACGCACTTTCATGCCGCAAACAAACCCTACTCGCTCACGTAACCAACTAATCACGGCACGTATGGCGAAGGTTCCAGCCAATAAACCAAAATCAGTGATTAATTCTGTACGGGGGACTTTGTCGATAATCAAAGATTGCAGCAAGGTGGCCAACAGCCATGCTTGAGCAATAATCAATAACCCGCTGAGGAGGCCAAGTAACATGGACAGGCGGAGCCAACGTTGCGCCGGGGCGCTTTGTTTTTTCAGCCAACGAATCAACTCATACTGTCGTGTTTTATTCATCGGGCAATTTGTCTGCGCAAGGTACGGGGAAATTTCAAAAAAATGGTTATCATCTTTCGAGATGACAAACCAGCGAGGGGCAATATTACCTCGTCATGCCATGAGGTGAAACCATAATGCTTGTGATAGTTGCCGCATTAGTCGATATCTATAATTTGCTGTTTTTCATTGACATGCCGATATGCAAAATAAAGTACCAATAGAAATTAAAAACGGGCAGCTCACATATTTGTTAGCTGCCCGTTGGTATTGGTTGAATCAGTTATGTCAGAGATTATTTATCGTTAACTAACCCATCCAGATAGCGCTCTGCATCTAATGCTGCCATGCAGCCGGTACCCGCAGAGGTAATTGCCTGACGATAGATGTGGTCCATAACATCCCCCGCAGCAAATACACCCGGAATTGAAGTTTGTGTTGCATTGCCCTGGATACCTGATTGCACCTTAATGTAACCATTTTCCAGTGCTAACTGGTCGCCAAAGATAGCGGTGTTAGGACTATGACCGATAGCAATGAATACCCCAGCTACCGCTAACTCTTCGGTTTCATTGTTTTTAGTCGACTTCAGCCGTACGCCAGTCACGCCCATATCGTCGCCCAGTACTTCGTCTAACGTACGGTCAGTGTGCAGCACGATATTGCCGTTTTTCACTTTTTCCATCAGACGGTCGATCAGGATTTTTTCTGAACGGAAGCTATCACGGCGGTGAATTAGATGAACTTCAGCGGCGATATTGGCCAGATACAGTGCTTCTTCAACGGCGGTATTGCCACCGCCGACGACGGCAACTTTTTGGTTACGATAGAAGAAGCCATCACAAGTGGCGCAGGCAGAAACCCCTTTACCTTTGAATGCCTCTTCTGATTCCATTCCAAGATAGCGTGCAGATGCACCTGTCGCGATGATCAGTGCATCGCAGGTGTACTCAGCACTATCGCCAAACAGGCGGAACGGGCGGTTTTGTAAATCGACTTTATGGATATGGTCGAACAGGATTTCTGTCTGGAACTTTTCTGCATGTGCATGCATCCGTTCCATCAGCGCCGGGCCGGTAAGACCTTCCGGGTCACCGGGCCAGTTTTCGACATCGGTGGTGGTGGTCAATTGACCGCCTTTTTCCATTCCGGTAATCAATACGGGATTCAGGTTGGCGCGTGCCGCATAAACTGCCGCAGTATAACCCGCAGGGCCAGAACCTAAAATAATCAATTTGCTATGTTTAGCCGTACTCATGAATACCTCTTTCCCACAATGGCGGACAATGTTAACGATTGTAGGGAAATTCGAGCATTAAAAAAAGCAGACAAAAATGTTGTTAGCGATTTGTTTGATAGGTAATGCCTATTTAATGAACTAAGTGTATTAAGAATCGACAGTTAGCTGTTAAATAAAATTGAGCAATACGCCAATTAGACCAAAATTCATTTTTACGTTATGGACCAAATAGTCTGAAAAACCTTTGACCCTATAAATAATGTGGCTTGCAAGCCGGTAGCTCAAAAAATACCCGCAATGTACTGGTGCCTTTTAGCGCCATTTCATCGCTAAAAAACGGTGAAAAAATAGGTTATAGAAGGGGGCTAAGATTTTAATTCTGGCACGTTCTACTGATTTAACTTCTTTTACTTTGACAATCGGCTGTGCATTTGCGAAAACATCATAGGAAGAAGAAATTATCTGCGCGCCATAATTTCAGATTTGGTATCAGTGATACCAATCGAAAGCCCTGGAATGTTTTCGATTAATACTGGATGGCATGTGGAGTATGTTCTCGAACAACCGTAGGGGGGATGTTTCTGCTGTTGTTCGTGATGCGCTATCTCTTCCTCAACGCTAATAATCATCGAGTGCCTCGCATGCGATTGGACAGACAGGGTGTGAGATAACAACGTATTGATATATTTGCATAAAACAGGCTGCGGGTCGTTGTTTGCCACATATTCTAAATTTATTGATGATGAGAGTATGTCGCAGACTTAAGGAAATTAAGAGAGACTATAAGATGACAGATAATAAAAAACGTCCGGGGAAAGAGCTTGATCGTATAGATCGTAACATCCTAAATGAATTACAAAAGGATGGGCGTATCTCCAACGTTGAGCTTTCAAAACGAGTAGGGTTGTCACCAACACCATGTCTGGAACGGGTTCGCCGCTTAGAGCGTCAGGGCTTCATTAATGGCTATACTGCACTGCTTAATCCACAATATTTGGATGCATCATTGCTGGTTTTCGTTGAGATTACTCTGAATCGTGGTGCTCCGGATGTGTTTGAGCAATTTAACACCGCAGTACAAAAACTCGATGAAATTCAAGAGTGTCACTTGGTTTCCGGTGATTTTGACTATTTATTGAAAACCCGCGTGCCCGATATGTCTGCTTACCGTAAATTACTCGGTGAGACCTTGCTTCGCCTACCGGGTGTCAATGACACTCGGACCTATGTGGTGATGGAAGAAGTGAAGCAGACTAGCCATCTGGTGATTAAAACGCGATAAACAGGCAGGTGCAAAACCTGAGTAATTTGGTTACACTCCTGTTTATTCATACAGTTTCAGCGCCGGGAAGGTTCTCGGCGTTGTTATTCATACTAGTTAACAGGAACCTGGAGAGCCTTTCTTGAGCCAGGAATATACAGAAGATAAAGAAGTTACTTTGAAAAAACTCAGCAGTGGGCGTCGTTTGCTTGAGGCTGTTTTGATTGTAGTAACCATTCTGGCAGCCTTCCTAATGGCCGCGCTGCTTAGTTTCAATCCTTCAGACCCGAGTTGGTCACAAACCTCATGGCACGAGCCTATCCATAATCTTGGCGGGAGCGTAGGTGCCTGGATGGCTGATACATTGTTCTTCACTTTTGGTGTATTGGCGTATGCAATTCCCGCCATTATGGTGATGTTGTGTTGGGCCGCATTCCGCCAGCGTGATGCCAGTGAGCATATCGATTACTTTGCCCTCTCGCTGCGGCTGATTGGCACATTAGCGCTGATTTTAACGTCATGCGGGCTGGCTGCCTTAAATATTGACGATCTGTATTACTTCGCCTCAGGTGGGGTAATCGGTAGTCTATTCAGTAATGCCATGTTGCCGTGGTTCAATGGCGTTGGTGCTACCCTGACGTTGCTTTGTATCTGGGCTGTTGGTCTAACGCTTTTCACTGGTTGGTCATGGTTAGTCATTGCGGAGAAGATTGGTGGAGTCGTCTTAGGTTCATTAACATTTATGACTAATCGTTCACGTCGCGAAGAACGTTATGATAATGAAGATGACGATTACCAAACTGAAGAAGCGAATACCGTCGAGCAAGATAAGGGTGTCGGTGTAAATAATAAAGCGCTAGCAGGTGTCGCTGCGGCTAGCGCGCTGGTGGCCAATTCAGCTCATGCGGATGACGACGATGTTTTGTTCTCGGCACCATCTGTAACTGACACGCCTGTTAGCCCAATATTGGATGGGGCAATTCCGACAGATGAAATTGTGGCTGAAAGCGATGAGTCATTAAATAATTATGATCCATTATTGAGTACATTGCGTGCGACAGATAATGGCGAACAGCCCGGATTAACTTCTGCTGGGAATCCGTCTGAACCCATAATCAACCACAGCGCAGTGCCGATGGTTGATAATGTCGCCGCAACGCCGCCGCTCTATTCTTTTGAGATCCCACAAGAAGCGACGTCTCCTGCGCCAACACGGATTGCGCCACCGGTTGAACGGCCTGAGCCTCAACTGGGTTCATGGGATAAACCCGCAACCCCAACCAGCCATTCGCCATTTGATTTTTCTGCGGCACAACGCCATAGCGATCAGGTGGAAAATACACCATATATGAATCCAGTATTAGGCATAGATACAGATAGCCTGGCCGCGATGGGGTCAGTCAGTCACCCTGGATCCGTTTCTGCTGCTGGGATTGTCGCAGCAAGTGCAACCGCAGCTACGTTTATGCCAGCATTTACTGCTACCAGTGATAGCAGTTCGCAGGTTAAACAAGGTATAGGACCGGAGTTACCACGGCCTAATCCTGTCCGCATCCCTACTAGGCGCGAGCTGGCATCCTACGGCATCAAACTCCCGTCTCAACGTATGGCGGAGCAGGAGCAGGAGCAACGTCAGCAAGAAGTGCAAACGCCTCAAACGCCCGAAACACCGTTTACCGCAGGTGCCACATCTGAAGATGATGATGCATTAGAACAGGCAATCTTGCGTAAAGCCTTCGCTGATCAGCAATCCGAACGTTATGGGCAATCAGCCGATACGGGAGTGAATACTTTCTCAGCGGTAGAGCCGGAAGATGAGCAAGCCTTGCAAGAGGCGGCATTACGACAAGCTTTTGCCGCGCAGCAACAACATCGCTATGGCGCAATGCAGGGTGAAAACAGTGACAATAGTCAATATGAACATGTTGTTATTGAAGAGATGCAGCCTGTAGATACTCGCAGCGCTTTCACGTTCTCGCCTGTTGCCGATCTGGTTGATGAAAGCCCGCGTGAGCCTCTGTTCACACTGTCTCCGTATGTTGACGAAGCCGCACAGCCTACACCCGTGCAAAGTTCTTCAGCACCAGAGCACACTGAACAGGTTTCGGCCTATCAACCATCAGCGGCAAATCAAACTCATCAAGCATATTCAGGTCAATCAACACCAGTGCAACCTACGGCAGCAGCACAGCCAGTATCACCGGTGCAACCAACCCCTGCGATGGACAGTTTGATTCATCCGTTCCTGATGCGTAATGACCAACCTTTGGTCAAACCGACAACCCCATTGCCTACGTTGGATCTCCTTTCTTCGCCGCCAGCGGAAGAAGAGCCGGTTGATATGTTTGCTTTGGAGCAAACAGCTCGCTTGGTCGAAGCGCGGCTAGGGGATTATCGGGTGAAAGCGGAAGTGGTCGGTATTTCACCAGGGCCAGTGATTACCCGCTTTGAACTTGATTTAGCCCCGGGCGTCAAAGCTTCACGTATCTCCAATCTTTCTCGTGACTTGGCTCGCTCGCTATCGGCCATTGCTGTCCGTGTGGTTGAGGTCATTCCTGGCAAGCCTTATGTCGGGTTGGAACTGCCCAATAAACATCGTCAGACCGTTTATTTGCGCGAAGTGCTTGATTGCGCCAAATTCCGAGATAACCCATCACCGTTAGCTATCGTATTGGGTAAAGATATTGCCGGGCAACCGGTAGTGGCTGATCTTGCAAAAATGCCGCACTTGCTGGTGGCGGGTACAACCGGTTCCGGTAAATCGGTTGGTGTTAACGCCATGATCCTCAGCATCTTGTATAAAGCCACGCCAGATGATGTGCGCTTTATCATGATTGACCCAAAAATGCTGGAACTGTCGGTGTATGAAGGCATTCCTCATCTGTTAACCGAAGTGGTTACGGATATGAAGGATGCGGCGAATGCATTGCGCTGGTGTGTTGGCGAAATGGAACGGCGTTATAAGCTGATGTCGGCTTTAGGTGTACGTAACCTCGCTGGGTATAATGAGCGAGTTGCACAAGCTGAAGCTATGGGGCGGCCAATTCCAGATCCATTCTGGAAACCCTCCGACAGTATGGATATCTCACCACCAATGCTGGTGAAATTGCCTTATATCGTCGTCATGGTGGATGAGTTTGCTGACCTGATGATGACAGTGGGTAAGAAAGTTGAAGAGTTGATTGCTCGTTTGGCGCAAAAAGCCCGAGCAGCCGGCATTCATTTGGTTCTGGCAACTCAGCGACCATCTGTGGATGTGATTACTGGCTTGATTAAAGCCAATATCCCAACCCGTATCGCATTTACGGTTTCCAGCAAGATTGACTCACGAACTATCCTTGATCAGGGGGGAGCGGAATCACTACTGGGTATGGGGGACATGCTGTATATGGCACCTAACTCCTCAATTCCGGTACGTGTTCACGGTGCTTTTGTCCGAGATCAGGAAGTGCATGCAGTCGTTAATGATTGGAAAGCGCGAGGCCGGCCTCAATATATTGAGAGCATTCTCAGTGGTAGCGATGAGGGTGAAGGCGGTAGCCTTGGTCTGGATAGCGACGAAGAGTTGGACCCACTGTTTGATCAGGCGGTGAATTTTGTTTTGGAGAAACGCCGTGCGTCTATCTCCGGTGTGCAGCGCCAATTCCGTATTGGCTATAACCGCGCCGCACGTATCATTGAACAAATGGAAGCTCAGCAGATTGTCAGTACACCGGGGCATAACGGTAATCGTGAAGTATTGGCCCCGCCGCCACATGAGTAGTCATATTTTGCTCTGAGGCAATTAATATAGACAGGGCCGCTTTGCGGCCCTTATGCAAAGAAGCATAAACCCCATATTTATCAGAGAATTTTATAAGGTATTTAGAATAATGAAAAAACTGCTTGTTGCTTGCTGTCTGTTATCGGGGTTAATTTCGGCTCACGCGCTGGCCGATGCCAGTTCCGACTTACAAGCTCGCCTGAGCAAGGTGAACAGTTTCCATGCTAACTTCTCGCAAAAAGTGACCAGCTCAGAGGGTACTGCGGTACAAGAAGGCGAGGGTGAGTTATGGGTGAAGCGGCCTAATTTATTTAATTGGCACATGACTTCCCCTGACGAGAGCGTTTTGATTTCTGATGGTGAAACATTGTGGTTCTATAACCCATTTGTTGAACAGGCAACGGCGACCTGGCTGAAAAATGCCACAGGCAATACGCCATTTATGCTTATCACCCGTAATAATCCAGATGATTGGAAACAATATAATGTGAAGCAGAAAGGTGATGATTTTGAACTGACACCGAAAAGTGCCAGCGGTAATCTGAAGCAATTTGCTATCACAGTGACGCCAACGGGCACCATTAAAAGCTTTACTGCGGTTGAGCAAGATGGGCAGCGCAGCGCTTATACGCTGAAAGGTCAGCAAAATAGCTCAGCAGATGCCAGCAAATTTAAGTTTACCCTACCAAAAGGCGTGACGCTGGACGACCAGCGGCAGTGAGGTCTGTGTGAGTAATATGTCCCTCGATTTTTCCCAGAATGAGTTTCAGCCATTGGCCGCGCGTATGCGGCCTTTGACGTTGGAGCAATATATTGGTCAGCAGCATTTGCTGGCTCCGGGTAAACCGTTACCGCGGGCAATCGTTGCCGGGCAATTACACTCAATGATCCTTTGGGGGCCTCCGGGAACCGGAAAAACCACGTTGGCAGAAATTATTGGCCGTTATGGTCAAGCTGATGTTGAACGTATTTCTGCGGTGACCTCCGGCATTAAAGAAATTCGTGAAGCGATTGAACGTGCCCGCCAAAACCGCGACGCGGGGCGGCGAACCATTTTATTTGTTGATGAAGTTCATCGCTTCAATAAAAGCCAGCAAGATGCATTCCTACCCCATATTGAAGATGGCACGATCACATTTATTGGTGCCACCACTGAAAACCCTTCATTTGAGCTGAATTCGGCTTTGCTCTCTAGGGCTCGGGTTTATTTGCTCAAAGCTCTCACTGCCGCAGACATTGAAAAAGTTATCGATCAAGCAATGTCAGATAGCAGTCGGGGCTATGGTGGGCAGAATATAAAACTGCCAGATGAAACCCGCCGCATGATGTCTGAATTGGTGGGGGGCGATGCGCGCCGTGCTTTGAATAGCCTTGAAATGATGGCCGATATGGCAGAAATAGATGCCAACGGGGTTCGAGTGTTAACCCCAGATTTGCTGAAAGAAGTGTCAGGTGAGCGTAGCGCGCGCTTTGATAATAAAGGTGATCGCTATTATGACCTCATCTCGGCAGTCCATAAATCCATTCGTGGTTCTGCGCCAGATGCTGCCTTGTATTGGTATGCGCGAATTATTACGGCGGGCGGTGATCCACTTTATGTTGCCCGACGTTTACTGGCTATTGCGTCAGAAGATATTGGCAATGCCGATCCTCGCGCGATGCAAGTGGCGATATCAGCGTGGGATTGTTTTACCCGTGTTGGCCCAGCTGAAGGTGAGCGAGCGATTGCTCAGGCTATTGTTTATCTAGCCTGTGCGCCGAAAAGTAATGCGGTTTACTCGGCGTTTAAAGCAGCAATGCAAGATGCGCGTGATAAACCAGACTTTGATGTGCCGGAACATCTGCGTAATGCACCAACTAAACTCATGAAAGAAATGGGTTTGGGGGCTGAATACCGTTATGCCCATGATGAACAACATGCTTATGCTGCCGGTGAGAACTATTTTCCACCAGAAATGGCCTCGACCCGCTACTATTTACCGTCATCCCGAGGTCTGGAAGGCAAAATTGGTGAAAAGCTGGCATGGCTGGCTGAGCAGGATCAAAATAGCCCGATAAAACGCTACCGCTAGCCTTGCTGTTGCGGTAAGGTTAGCGCTATATAGAACTGCTAAGCGGCTGTTTATGCTGCTTACGCGGTTAAATTCTTTTCAATAACCCTTTATACCCCAAATCATGGCGTTGCTAACAACACGGCAATTCCAGTTCAAGGGTGTAACCATAACTACAAGCACAGGACTAGCATGCTCGATCCCAATATGCTGCGCAATGAGCTAGACGCAGTTGCCGAAAAACTGGCTCGCAGAGGTTTTAAACTTGATGTTGAGATGTTGCGCCAACAAGAAGAGCGCCGCAAAGTTTTACAGGTTGAAACAGAAAGTCTGCAAGCAGAACGTAACTCCCGATCGAAACTGATTGGTGCGGCTAAGGCGCGTGGCGAAGATATCGAACCATTACGTCTTGAAGTCAACGAGTTGGGTGAAAAGCTGGATGCAGCCAAGGCAGAGCTGGACAAGTTGCAAAACGAAATCCGCGATCTGGCATTGTCGATTCCTAATCTGCCGGATGATTCGGTTCCAGTGGGTAAAGATGAAAACGATAATCTTGAAGTCAGCCGTTGGGGCGAACCACGGCAGTATGACTTTGAGGTGAGAGATCACGTTTCTTTGGGTGAAATGGCTGGTGGGCTTGATTTTGCCGCTGCGGTGAAACTGACTGGTGCGCGTTTTGTGGTGATGAAAGGGCAAATTGCTCGTATGCACCGCGCATTGGCACAGTTCATGCTGGATCTTCATACTGAAAAACACGGTTATCTGGAAACTTATGTTCCTTATTTAGTTAACCATGCGACTCTGTACGGTACCGGCCAGTTGCCTAAATTTGGTGGTGATCTTTTCCATACCAAACCACTGGAAGAAGAATCTGACAGCAGCAACTATGCATTGATTCCAACGGCAGAAGTGCCGGTGACCAATCTGGTGCGTGATGAGATTCTGGAAGAAGAGTCTCTGCCATTGAAAATGACGGCACATACACCTTGCTTCCGTTCTGAAGCGGGTTCCTATGGCCGTGATACCCGTGGCTTGATCCGTATGCATCAATTCGACAAAGTTGAGATGGTGCAGATAACCCGCCCAGAAGATTCTATGGCGGCACTGGAAGAGCTGACCGGCCACGCAGAGAAAGTGCTGCAATTGCTGGAATTGCCATATCGCAAAATGCTGCTGTGTACTGGTGATATGGGCTTTGGTTCGAGCAAAACTTACGACTTGGAAGTGTGGCTGCCAGCGCAGAATACTTATCGAGAAATTTCTTCATGTTCAAACATGTGGGATTTCCAGGCTCGCCGTATGCAAGCACGTTGCCGTAACAAAACTGACAGAAAAACCCGTTTGGTTCATACCCTGAATGGTTCTGGTCTGGCGGTTGGGCGTACTTTGGTTGCAGTGCTGGAAAATTACCAGCAGGCTGATGGCCGTATCCAGGTACCAGAAGTTTTGCGCCCTTATATGGGTGGTTTGGAATTTATTGGTTAGTCACGAGTCAATATGCCTCGCTTGATTATCAAATAGTTATAAAGCGCCCTCGGGCGCTTTTTCTTTTTTGGGTTATGGCGAATACACAGAATTCAACGCGCAGAGATTTATCCAACAACATATTGTGCTATCGACTCTCGTGATGTAATTGACTTTTTTATCACCAGTGGCATGATGCGCTCACTTTTCTTGTTCCGACGGCTTCAATCTTATTATGTCCGCATATTCTCGCCCGGTGCTGCTTTTGCTCTGTGGGCTTTTGCTGTTTACGATTTCTATCGCGGTTTTAAATACATTGGTTCCCTTATGGCTTTCTCATCAACAATTGCCGACCTGGCAAGTTGGGATGGTAAGTTCATCGTATTTTAGCGGGAATCTGGTTGGGACATTGATTGCCGGGCGGATTATCCAACAACTCGGTTTTAATCGCAGCTACCATTATTCCTGTATTTTATTCGCGCTAGCGACGTGCGGGTTAATGCTGTCGGTTGATTTTTGGAGCTGGTTAGGGTGGCGCTTTTTCGCTGGTGTGGCCTGCGCGTTAATTTGGGTTATTGTCGAAAGCGCATTATTGCGCAGTGGTACAGTAACCAACCGAGGGCAACTGCTGGCGGCCTATATGATGGTTTACTATCTGGGCACGGTCACTGGGCAATTACTCTTGGGCGTGGTTTCGACTCAACTACTGAGTGTTATTCCGTGGGTCAGTGCTTTGGTCATTACCGCGATGTTACCGCTGTTATTTGCACATTTTTCTCATCAAGATAGCAGTGATGTACCCCATATCGCCGTTTGGCCGATGCTGAAGCGTCGTAGTGCGCGTTTGGGGATTAATGGCTGCATTATCTCCGGTGTGTTGTTAGGTTCGCTCTATGGTCTGCTGCCGTTGTATTTATCGCATCAAGGAATGAGTGACGCCAGTGTTGGATGGTGGATGGCATTGCTGGTCAGTTCAGGGATTATTGGTCAGTGGCCAATAGGCAAAATGGCCGACCGCTATGGTCGTTTGCTGGTGCTGCGGATTCAGGTGTTTGTAGTGATTCTCGGTAGTATAGCGATTCTGGGTAACTATGCGCTGGCGCCGGCACTGTTTATTTTGGGGTGCGCCGGTTTTACCCTTTATCCTGTCGCCATGGCGTGGGCATGTGAAAAGGCGAGTGCCGATGAATTGGTCGCAATGAATCAGGCGCTATTGATGAGTTATACCATCGGTAGCCTGACCGGCCCGACCATGACTTCATTATTGATGCAGCGCTATTCAGACAATCTATTGTTTATCATGATTGCGGGTGTGGCTTTGGTGTATTTAATGATGTTGCTGCGCAAACCCGATCAACAAAAAACACCATTCGCTGCGGTGTAACCGCCAAAAAAATACCGCCAGCGAGGAGATCTTGCATGGCGGTATTGATTGAAAGTCAGCTAATGTTCTGATGATTATTAGTAGATCACTTTGTGACCATAGCTTTCAAGAATACCTTTCACGCGGTCCATAATCTCCGCGGTAGGGGGCTTCACCCCATCCAGTTTGTATTCTTCGCCCATGGCAATCCATTTGTGCTTACCGAGCTCATGGTAAGGCAACAATTCGATTTTCTCGATATTGGTCATGTTCTGAGTGAATTCACCCAGCATATGAGCGGATTTGTCATCATCTGACCAACCTGGCACAACCACATAACGGATCCAGGTTTTTTGATTGCGTTTTGCCAGGTAACGAGCAAATTCCAAGGTTCGGTGATTGGATACGCCGACCAGATTCTGATGCACGCTGTCATCCATCTGTTTTAAATCCAGCATCACTAAATCGGTGGCATCCAGTAATTCATCAATCACCGGATCATAACGGCGCACAAAACCATTGGTATCCAGACAAGTGTGAATACCTTCTTCGTGACAGGCGCGGAACCAATCACGGACAAACTCAGCCTGTAAGATGGCTTCGCCACCGGAGGCAGTAACACCGCCACCAGAAGCATTCATAAAATGGCGATAGGTAACGGCTTCTTTGACCAATTCTTCAACGGTAACTTCCTTACCGCCATGGGTGTCCCAGGTATCACGGTTATGGCAATACAGGCAGCGCATGAGGCAACCCTGGAAGAATACGATAAATCGAATACCAGGGCCGTCAACGGTGCCACAGGATTCAAATGAGTGAATGCGGCCAAGTACGGACATTGCAGGTTACTCCAATACTGGATAAATAAAGGCCCCACGAAGGTGGAGCCTTTTAGTCTAATCTATTTTAGTTAGAACTTATATTGACTGTGTGAATGTACGTGTAATCACATCCTGCTGCTGTTCTTTAGTCAGCGAGTTGAAACGAACAGCGTAGCCTGATACACGGATGGTCAATTGCGGATATTTTTCCGGATTTTCCATCGCATCTAACAGCATTTCGCGATTCATTACGTTCACGTTCAGGTGTTGACCACCTTCGATGGACGCCTCGTGATGGAAGTAACCATCCATCAGACCTGCCAGGTTAGCTTTACGAACTTCGTCGTCTTTACCCAGTGCGTTTGGCACGATAGAGAAGGTGTAAGAAATACCATCTTTCGCGTAAGCAAACGGCAGTTTAGCAACAGAAGTCAGAGAGGCAACAGCACCTTTCTGGTCACGACCGTGCATTGGGTTAGCACCTGGACCGAATGGAGCGCCAGCGCGGCGGCCATCTGGGGTGTTACCTGTTTTCTTACCATAAACCACGTTAGAGGTGATGGTCAGCACAGACTGAGTTGCGACTGCACCACGGTAAGTACGCAGCTTCTGAATTTTCTTCATGAAGCGCTCAACCAGGTCACAAGCGATGTCATCAACGCGTGAGTCGTTGTTACCAAACTGTGGATATTCGCCTTCGATATTGAAGTCGATAGCCAGACCATCAGCATCACGAATGGTGCTTACTTTGGCATATTTGATAGCAGACAGGGAGTCAGCAGCAACAGACAGACCTGCGATACCACACGCCATAGTACGGTAAACATCACGGTCATGCAGGGCCATCAGTGCAGCTTCGTAGCTGTACTTGTCATGCATGTAATGGATGATATTCAGCGCAGTAACGTATTGTTTAGCCAGCCAATCCATAAAGTGATCCATGCGTTCCATGACTTTGTCATAGTCCAGCACTTCATCCATCATTGGCGCTTCTTTCGGGCCAACCTGGATCTTCATTTTTTCATCGACGCCGCCGTTAATTGCATACAACATGGTTTTCGCCAGGTTGGCACGCGCGCCGAAGAACTGCATTTGTTTACCGACAATCATCGGGCTAACACAACATGCGATGGCGTAGTCATCGTTGTTGAAGTCAGGACGCATCAGGTCATCATTTTCATACTGTACAGATGAAGTATCGATAGACACTTTAGCTGCATATTTTTTGAAGTTCAGTGGCAGCTTTTCAGACCACAGGATGGTCATGTTCGGTTCTGGAGACGGCCCCATGGTGTACAGGGTGTTCAAGAAGCGGAAGCTGGTTTTAGTCACCAGAGTACGGCCATCAACGCCCATACCAGCCAGAGACTCAGTTGCCCAGATTGGGTCACCAGAGAACAGCTCATCATACTCAGGGGTACGCAGGAAGCGAACCATACGCAGTTTCATTACCAAATGGTCAATCAGTTCCTGCGCTTCGATTTCAGTCAGTTTACCTTCTTTCATATCACGTTCGATATAAACGTCGAGGAAGGTAGAAACACGGCCGAAGGACATTGCAGCGCCGTTCTGAGATTTAACCGCAGCCAGGTAGCCGAAGTAAGTCCACTGTACTGCTTCTTTAGCGTTAGTTGCTGGACCAGAAATATCACAACCATATTTGGCTGCCATTTCTTTGATTTGACCCAGAGCGCGATGCTGTTCAGCAATTTCTTCGCGCAGCTGAATGGTCATTTCCAGGTCTTTACCGTTTTCCAGGTCATCCTGCAAAGAGTTGAACTGAGCCAGTTTGTCTTTCATCAGGAAGTCGATACCGTAAACGGCTACACGACGATAGTCACCGATGATACGGCCACGGCCATAAGCATCTGGCAAACCAGTCAGTACACCAGATTTACGGCAGTTCAGGATGTCTTTGGTATAAACGTCAAACACACCTTGGTTATGTGTTTTACGGTATTCGGTGAAGACTTTTTTCAGTTGCGGGTCAAGTTCGCGACCGTAAACTTTGCAAGAGCCTTCTACCATTTTGATGCCGCCGAATGGGATCAGGGCACGTTTCAATGGTTTTTCAGTCTGCAAACCAACGATGGTTTCCAGATCTTTATTAATGTAGCCAGCATCGTGTGAAATGATGGTCGCTGCTACGTCGGTATCGAAATCAACTGGCGCATGAGTGCGGTTTTCCAGTTTGATACCTTCCATAACTTGCGCCCACAACTTGTCGGTCGCTTCGGTAGAGCCGGCAAGGAAGGACTCATCGCCTTCATAAGGGGTGTAGTTTTTCTGGATGAAGTCACGAACATTGACTTCTTTTTGCCAGTCACCTTGGGTAAAACCTTGCCATGCTTTGGCCAATTTTTCATTAAGTTCGGTCATAATGCATCTACCTTTTAATGTGAATTTCTTCGAAAACCGTGTGCGGCCACACTTAGTGTTGCTGGTCACCGCGCAGATAAATTACCCAGTAAGTCAAACCTACCAATAATCCGCCACCAATGATGTTGCCGATAGTGACTGGGATCAGGTTATCAATAATAAAGTTACTTACGGTTAAGTTAGCAAATTGCTCAGGTGCTGCTCCTATGGATTGCCAGAACTCAGGCGAAGCAAAGTTTTTAATCACAATACCCATAGGAATCATAAACATATTTGCGATGCTATGCTCAAAGCCGCTGGCAACAAACATGCCCACCGGTAAAATCATCGCAAACATTTTGTCCATTATGGTACGGCCGGAGTAACTCATCCAAACCGCCAGGCAGACCATTAAGTTGGCCAAAATACCCAAACATACTGCTTCAACAAAAGTATGGTGCAATTTGTGGTCGGCTGTTTGTAAAACATTCAAGCCCCATTGACCATTTGCCACAGTATATTGGCCCGCGAACCAAATAAGGCACACGAAGAATAGCGCACCGCACAGGTTCCCAATATAGACATTAACCCAGTTGCATCCCAGTTGACGCCAGGTAATACGGCCACTGGCTTTGGCCACCGTAGTCAGAACAGTAGAAGTGAAAAGATCACCACCACATACCACCACTAACATTAGCCCCAGGGAGAAACAAATACCACCTACCAACTTGGCAAAACCGAAAGGCACGCCAGCAGTACCGGTAGTCGCTGTAATATAAAAAACAAACGCAATTGAAATAAACACACCAGCAGTAATCGCTAAATAAAAAGTTTTTAGCGGATGCTTGGTGGCTTTATAGACACCGGCATCTTCGGCTACTTTAGCCATTGCCGCAGGTAATAATGCATCGAAGGGGTTGTCAGCTTTCACACTAACTCTCTCTTAAGGGTTAATAAAGCACAACGAGATACTAGCAAAGCAGTATAGCGTGAAAATTGATGTGGATCATATTGCGAGAGTTTAGTTCGCTTTAAAACACTACTAAATGTGTGCTTAATGAGGTTAAGTTTTTGATTTTTAAAATAAAAAAATATTTTAAGATTTACAAAAAATTTTGATTACACTGTTTTAAAGCCGTTGAGAACGTTAACTAAAAGCAGCATTTGTAGCTATTTTAATTCACCGTCGTCATTAAAAATTAACTATTTATTTACCTATTTGTCTGCTTTCCATGATTGGTAAATAATGTTTGCTTAAAGGTGCTGTTTTTACCCTAAGCGGCGTCAGAAAATAACGTTTTTTTATGACAAAAACAATTGCTAGCTGGTGTCATTGGTATTTATTTTGGTTAGGAATAATTGCAGAAATTAATAGCTGGAAAATATGCGATAAAAAGCGGCGAAATGCCGCTTGAGGTTAATGACAAAGTGCTCGTAACGGTGAAAGCAGGCAGATCGTAAAGACGCCACACTTCTTTTGTTAAAACAAGCCTTCCCTGGGGGCTCGAGCCGCGCCCTCCCTGGCGCGGACGCACCTGCTTTCACCTTGCAAGATCGAGTTATCGGGTTTTATCAGCAGTCTGAAGCGGCGAAATGCCGCTTACTCGCTTTTTGCCCAATAACGGCGTTTCGCCGTCTGCAATTTAGCGTAAGCACCCAGCAGCGCTTGGTGTGCTGGCAGGGCTTTGAGATCTTCATCCACACTGAACAGGCCATTGAAGCGCTCTTCACCGGCGATGGCTGCGGATGCAGCCTCTACAGCTTCCTGACCATACATTTTCACGAATGCATTGTAATATTGAGCAGGGTCGCGATCTGGCTCTTGGGTCAACAGCAACAGAGTTTGTAGGCAACGATAGTAGTTTGCCTGTTTTGCGGTAAAGACCGAAGAGTTGAAGTCTTGTGTCCATTCCACCCAAATCAGTGCTTGCTCCAAATCACCGCCAGCCAGCGCCAGCATAGATTTCAACTCACCCACCCGCAGTGTGTACCAGCCGTTATCTTTACCAGAGGCAATACCCAGCAGCTCGCGCACGCGGGCGAAATCATCCAACCCTTCATCATCCAGGGTTTGAATGAGTTCCAGATACTGCTCTGGTTGCCAATCACTGCCTGGCAGCGCTAGCAAGGTATCACGCAGGTGCACACCCATGGTGTTGTTCGCCATCAGCAGATCTTCAGCTGGATAAATATCAGACATCCCCGGCACCAAAATTCGGCAAGCATACACTCCTAAGTGTTCATAATCGGCGATGTACACTTCGGCGTCTTCTTGCTTGAAGATAGTCATTAAGGTGGCAAACTCTTCTTCTGTCGTACCTTTAAAGCTCCAATCCACGAAGGGATAATCAGCCTGTTGTTTAAACATATCCCAGCTGATTAGACCGCTTGAATCGATAAAGTGTGTTTCCAGATTGGTATGCTCGGCTACTTCTTCTTCATCAAAGGTTGGCGCGGTGAATACATCTAAGTCTTTGAGGCTACGGCCTTGCAACAGCTCAGTGACGGTACGCTCAAGGGCCACACCGAAGTCTGGATGTGCGCCGAATGAAGCAAAACATGTTCCGTTTGACGGGTTAAACAACACCACACAAATTACTGGGTATTTGCCACCTAAAGAGGCATCGTATGACAGGATCGGGAAACCTTCCTCTTCCAGTTTTGCGATAGCTTCCACCACGCCTGGATAGCGGTTTAACACCTCGGCCGGGATTTCCGGCAAGCTGATAGATTCTGCGATAATGCGATTCTTCACTGAACGTTCAAACACTTCAGACAATGCCTGTACGCGAGCTTCATTGGCGGTATTACCTGCAGACATGCCGTTTGAAACATACAGATTGCCGATAATATTCATTGGAATATAGACGGTTTCTAAATCTGACTGGCGGGTGAATGGCAGAGAACAAATACCGCGCGCCGCATTCCCTGACTGCAAATCCACCAGGTCACTGGCGACCAGTTCGTTTTCTGGATCGTAAAACGCCAGCAAGCGCTCATCCAGAATACCTTCCGGCAATAAATCATCTTCAGGAATTGGGAACCATTTCTCATTTGGGTAGTGAACGAAATCACCCTCAGCAATAGCTTTACCCAGATAGAAGTCGGCAAAGAAATAGTTAGTGGATAAACGCTCGAAATATTCACCCAAGGCCGACGCCAGTGCGGCTTTCTTGCTGGCACCTTTACCGTTGGTAAAGCACAGCGGGCAGTCACGATCGCGGATATGTACCGACCAAACGTGAGGAACTGGGTTCAGCCAGGAGGCTTCTTCAATATTAAAACCGAGGTCGCTCAGTTTTTGCTGAAAGCGGGAGATAGAGTCTTCCAGCGCGGCGTCTTTGCCGGGAATAAAGGTTTGGGTCATGGTCTTCACTTTTTGGCGGTACTAAAAACGCGCAATCATACGGGTTTTTAGTTAATAGCTCCATGTATTCCTAAAGCACAGTAAATGTCACAGTTTTCGTATGGATATTCCGGATAATTCACTAGCTTATAAATAATGGAGTCATAATATGAAATATATAAAGCTAACTGTCTTAGCCGGAATCTTAGCAGGGATCAGCGGTTCGGCCTTTGCTCTGCCCAATATTACCTTATTGGCGACCGGGGGAACTATCGCCGGTGGCGGTGATTCAGCCACTAAATCTAACTATACTGCGGGCAAACTAGGAGTCGATGCTCTGGTTAACGCCGTGCCAGAAATGAAAAAACTCGCCAATATTCAGGGTGAGCAAGTGGTCAATATCGGTTCTCAGGATATGAATGATGAAGTTTGGCTGAAATTAGCGAAAAAAATTAATGCTGATTGTGCCAAAACCGACGGATTCGTCATCACTCATGGGACTGATACATTGGAGGAAACCGCCTATTTCCTCGATTTAACTGTTAATTGTGATAAGCCTGTGGTGATGGTTGGGGCAATGCGCCCGGCCACAGCTCTGGGGGCAGACGGGCCGCTGAATCTCTACAACGCCGTGGTGGTTGCCAGTGACCCTAACTCCGCTAAACGCGGCGTGCTGGTGGCGATGAATGATACGGTGTTAACCGGCCGTGATGTTATGAAAACCAACACCACTTCGGTGCAAACTTTCCAATCACCTAATACTGGCCCACTGGGCTATATCTATGATGGTAAAGTGAACTATCTTCATCAGCCTGCACCACGCCAGCCAGCCTTTGATATCAGCAAGCTAAATGAGCTACCGAAAGTGGGTATTATTTATAACTATGCCAATGCCTCTGACTTACCCGCTAAGGCATTGATTGAAGATGGTTATAAAGGGATTGTCAGCGCTGGTGTGGGTAACGGTAACCTGTATAAAACAGTATTCGATACGCTGGCAACGGCGGCACACAATGGCGTCGCAGTAGTGCGTTCGTCCCGCGTCCCCACAGGCTCTACTACTGAAGATGCTGAAGTTGATGATACCAAATATGGCTTTGTTGCTTCTGGCTCACTTAATCCACAAAAAGCACGGGTGCTGTTGCAATTGGCATTAACCCAAACGCAAAAACCACAAGAAATTCAAAAGTTGTTCCACGCGTATTGATAGATCCAATCTTTGACGGAGGCTTCGGCCTCCGTATCTATTTATTACCGGTAATCTGAAATAAAAATGCTAACTCCATCAACCAGCTACCTTTAATGGGAGTGCGGCAATGCTTTGTCTCTTTTTAGATGGCAGGATAACAATAAATGAAAACTTTCGATTTCAACCGTATGGCACTGGATAAATTCCCTATCGAATTTTTAGCTGAGGTGGGTATCCGGTGTTTATTCACCTTTGTATTGGTCTTTTTATTTCTCAAACTGAGTGGTCGCCGTGGTGTGCGGCAGATGTCGCTATTTGAAGTGGTTATCATTCTGACTCTTGGCTCAGCCGCCGGTGATGTCACTTTTTATGAAGACGTGCCGATGCTGCCGGTGGTCATGGTATTTGTCAGTATTATGTTTTTGTATCGCTTATCCACTTTTCTCATGTCGCGCAGTGAGAAAATCCAGCAGTGGATGGAAGGGAAGCCGCTCATCATTATTAGTGATGGGATATTTGTTTGGGAAACCATGCAGCAGGAAAATATTACGCACGATGAGTTTTTTATGGAGTTACGCCAACAAGACGTCGAGCATCTTGGCCAAGTGCGGCTGGCTATTCTGGAGGTCAATGGCGCTATCAGTGTCTTTTTCTTTAGCAAAGATAAAGTTAAGCCTGGTCTGCCTGTACTCCCTAAATGCTGTGTTAAGCCATTAGTTAATATAGAAAAACCGGGTGAATACGCCTGTAGCCAATGTAGCCTGATTATCACGTTATCCAATAATTCCAGTGCGACTTGTCAACGCTGTGGTCACCACCACTGGGTCGAGGCGTTGCGTCATCAACGGGAAAAATGAGTTATCTATCATGCAACAAGGTCATGGCTGCGCGATTTTTGGTGAATAACTTCAAATTAATGGCAGCTTAGCGCACAGACTGCTGTTGTAGCGGCCAAGTGTTTCTCCCTCGCTGGCGAATAACCGTTGCAGCAGGCGGAGTCGAATGATAAAACCGAGTGAGGATTTATAACGATGGCAATCTCAGTTGAGTGCGGTGAGGGGAAATGACACAGGTTTATAATTTTAGCGCAGGGCCTGCAATGCTGCCGGTCGAAGTTTTACGTCGTGCGGAACAGGAATTACGTAACTGGCATGGTCTGGGTACGTCGGTCATGGAGATCAGCCATCGCAGTAAAGAATTTATGCAGGTAGCTGAAGAGGCAGAAAAAGATCTGCGCGATCTGATGCAGATCCCGGCCAATTATAAAGTGTTATTTTGCCATGGCGGAGCACGTGCGCAGTTTGCCGCAGTGCCACTGAATTTACTGGGTGACAGCCGCAGCGCTGATTACATTGACGGTGGCTATTGGGCGCACAGTGCGGTCAAAGAAGCTCAGAAATATTGCACGCCGAATGTGATTGATGTGACGACACATGATAACGGCGTGACAGGCATTGCTCCGATGAAACAATGGAAATTGAGTGATAATGCCGCCTATATGCATTATTGCCCGAATGAAACCATTGACGGGCTGGCTATCAACGAAGAACCTGACTTTGGTAACAAAGTTGTGGTTGCCGATTACTCCTCATCCATCCTCTCTCGGCCGATTGATGTCAGCCGCTATGGTGTCATTTATGCCGGTGCCCAAAAGAATATAGGCCCAGCTGGTCTGACAGTGGTTATCGTGCGCGAAGATTTGCTTGGTAAAGCGCGCACTGAGCTGCCATCTATCCTTGATTATAAGGTTTTGGCAGAGAACGACTCTATGTTCAACACGCCGCCGACTTTCGCCTGGTATCTGTCCGGCCTGGTATTTAAATGGCTGAAAGAACAGGGCGGTTTAGGCGAAATGGGGAAACGTAATCAGGCGAAAGCTGAATTACTGTATGGCGCTATCGATCGCACTGATTTCTATCGCAATCAGGTCGCGACTGCGAATCGTTCCTGGATGAATGTACCGTTCCAAATGATTGATCCTTCACTGGACAAATTGTTCTTGAGTGAAGCAGAGGCCCAAGGTCTGCAAGCCTTAAAAGGCCACCGTGTTGCCGGGGGAATGCGTGCCTCTATCTATAACGCGATGCCAATTGAAGGCGTAAAAGCATTAACCGATTTTATGGCTGACTTTGAGCGTCGCCACGGTTGATTGCTCTGAGTAGATATCTATCTGTTCAGCTTTATTTATCATAATGATTTAAATGTATTTATTTGGAATAACAACAGCCCCGTCCTGTGCGGGGCTGTTGCTCATAAAAGACTGGAGAGTGCTTTTCCCATGCTGGAATCCCTGACTTTACACCCCATTGCCCTGATTAATGGCACCGTTAATTTACCCGGTTCTAAAAGTGTTTCTAACCGTGCACTTCTTCTGGCAGCGCTGGCCGAGGGGACAACTCAGCTGAATAACTTGTTAGACAGTGATGACATTCGCCATATGCTCAATGCTCTACAGGCATTGGGGGTGAAATATCGCCTATCTGCTGATCGTACCCGCTGTGAGGTTGATGGATTGGGCGGCAAGTTGGTTGCTGAACAGCCATTAGAATTGTTTTTGGGTAATGCAGGCACGGCCATGCGCCCATTGGCTGCGGCACTGTGCCTGGGAAAAAATGACATTGTATTGACCGGCGAACCACGCATGAAAGAACGGCCAATTGGTCATTTGGTTGATGCATTGCGCCAGGGCGGAGCACAGATTGATTATCTGGAGCAAGAAAACTACCCGCCGTTACGCATACGCGGGGGCTTTCGTGGCGGTAAACTCACCGTAGACGGCAGTGTTTCCAGTCAATTCCTCACGGCACTTTTGATGACCGCTCCCTTAGCTGAACAAGATACTGAAATTCAGATCCAAGGGGAGTTGGTGTCTAAGCCTTATATCGACATTACGTTGCATCTGATGCAAGCCTTCGGTGTGGATGTCATACATGAAAATTATCAGATTTTTCATATTAAAGGCGGGCAGACTTACCACTCGCCAGGTACCTATCTGGTTGAAGGTGATGCGTCTTCTGCCTCTTATTTCCTCGCCGCTGCTGCTATCAAAGGTGGAACAGTACGCGTAACCGGTATTGGTAAAAAAAGTGTGCAAGGTGATACCAAGTTTGCTGATGTGCTAGAGAAAATGGGCGCTAAAATCAGTTGGGGTGATGATTATATCGAGTGCAGCCGTGGTGAATTACAGGGTATCGATATGGATATGAACCATATTCCTGATGCTGCGATGACCATTGCTACCACCGCACTGTTTGCCGACGGCCCGACTGTTATTCGTAATATCTATAACTGGCGAGTGAAGGAAACCGACCGCTTATCCGCGATGGCGACAGAGTTGAGAAAAGTGGGCGCGGAAGTGGAAGAGGGGCAAGACTACATTCGGGTGGTGCCCCCTGCGCAGCTAATTGCAGCCGAAATAGGGACTTATAATGACCACCGCATGGCGATGTGTTTCTCGCTGGTGGCTTTATCTGACACGCCGGTCACTATTCTTGATCCGAAATGTACTGCGAAAACATTTCCTGACTACTTTGAACAACTGGCCCGATTGAGCCAGATGGCCTAATTATCAGCTTAAGATGGGTGTCGCTCGACACCCATTTCTTATCGGTTATATCGGCTAGAAAATAAATATTTCCTGTCTATC
This sequence comes from Yersinia sp. 22-579, assembly GCF_030433455.1. NCBI lineage: Bacteria > Pseudomonadati > Pseudomonadota > Gammaproteobacteria > Enterobacterales > Yersiniaceae > Yersinia > Yersinia sp. 22-579. The sequence continues at coordinate 419,715 of NZ_JAUJTZ010000001.1, forward strand.
TTTCTTATCTCTTCTACACTTCTGCTACCGCCGATGGTTTTATTTTCAGCAACTAAACACCGCAGGGTAACAGTTCACTCCGATGCAGCGTATAATATGGCTCCTGTGTTTGCCCTGCTGGGTGGACAAGAGGTTTTTGCCTACCGAAAGGAGAGAGAAATGACGGCGTCAGCCCCGGTGATAACCGTTGATGGACCAAGTGGTGCAGGTAAAGGTACGCTTTGCAAAGCATTGGCTGAATCGTTGGACTGGCGTTTGCTGGATTCTGGTGCGATTTACCGTGTTTTAGCTTTGGCAGCGCTGCATCATCAAGTTGATATCAGCACCGAAGAGGCATTAGTTCCACTTGCCGCACATCTCGATGTTCGTTTTGTCTCACAGAATGGGCAGTTAAAAGTGATTTTAGAAGGTGAGGACGTCAGTAATGAGATCCGCACCGAAACTGTGGGGAATACGGCATCTCAGGCGGCAGCGTTTCCTCGGGTGCGTGAAGCACTATTGCGCCGCCAGCGGGCTTTCCGTGAACCGCCCGGCCTGATTGCTGATGGCCGTGATATGGGAACCGTGGTGTTTCCAGACGCGCCGGTGAAAATATTTCTTGATGCAAGTTCGCAAGAACGAGCACACAGACGTATGCTACAGTTGCAGGAAAAGGGGTTTAATGTTAACTTTGAACGTCTTTTGTCCGAGATACAGGAGCGAGATGATCGCGATCGTAATCGGGCTATTGCACCTTTAGTCCCTGCTACAGATGCGTTGGTACTGGATTCAACCAGTATGTCCATCGAGCAGGTGATCGAACAGGCGCTGGCGTATGCCCAACGAATTCTGGCGTTGCCGTTAAAAAAATAACGACAATGCGGTCAGTTCTGAGCTCTCAACGATTTATTTTTTAAATAAAATTATTTTTGATGAGCACTTTAACCTTGCTGCAAGGATGTGTGGCGAGGCATGTGAAACAACCCCATCCGGCGGGATGCTAGATGGACGTTAAACTTAAGAATCCTGAAGATTATAAACATGACAGAATCTTTTGCTCAACTCTTTGAAGAATCCCTGAAAACAATTGAAACACGTCCGGGCTCTATCGTCCGTGGTGTTGTTGTTTCTATCGATAAAGATATCGTACTGGTTGACGCCGGTCTGAAATCTGAGTCAGCAATTCCAGCAGAACAGTTCAAGAACGCGCAAGGTGAACTGGAAATTCAAGTCGGCGACGAAGTTGACGTTGCACTGGACGCTGTTGAAGACGGCTTCGGTGAAACTCTGCTGTCCCGTGAGAAAGCTAAGCGTCACGAAGCATGGCTGATGCTGGAAAAGGCTTACGAAGAAGCTGCAACCGTTACTGGTGTGATCAACGGCAAAGTGAAGGGCGGCTTTACAGTCGAACTGAACGGCATCCGTGCGTTCCTGCCTGGTTCACTGGTTGATGTGCGCCCAGTTCGCGATACTCTGCATCTGGAAGGCAAAGAGCTTGAGTTCAAAGTCATCAAGCTGGATCAGAAACGCAACAACGTCGTTGTTTCTCGTCGTGCAGTTATCGAATCTGAGAACAGCGCTGAGCGTGATCAATTGCTGGAAAACCTGCAAGAAGGCATGGAAGTTAAGGGTATCGTTAAGAACCTGACTGACTACGGTGCATTCGTTGATCTGGGTGGCGTTGATGGCTTGCTGCACATTACTGACATGGCTTGGAAACGTGTTAAACACCCAAGCGAAATCGTCAATGTGGGCGACGAAATCACTGTTAAAGTTCTGAAATTCGACCGCGAACGTACTCGTGTATCCCTTGGCTTGAAACAGCTGGGCGAAGATCCATGGGTTGCTATCGCTAAACGTTACCCAGAAAGCACCAAGCTGACTGGTCGTGTAACTAACCTGACTGATTACGGCTGCTTCGTAGAAATCGAAGAAGGCGTTGAAGGTCTGGTACACGTTTCAGAAATGGATTGGACCAACAAAAACATTCACCCGTCTAAAGTTGTTAACGTTGGCGACGTAGTGGAAGTTATGGTTCTGGACATCGATGAAGAACGTCGTCGTATTTCTCTGGGCCTGAAACAGTGCAAATCTAACCCATGGCAGCTGTTTGCAGAAACCCACAACAAAAACGACCGCGTTGAAGGTAAAATCAAGTCTATCACTGACTTCGGTATCTTCATCGGCCTGGACGGCGGCATCGACGGCCTGGTTCACCTGTCTGACATCTCCTGGAACGTTGCAGGCGAAGAAGCAGTTCGTGAATATAAGAAAGGCGACGAAATCGCAGCTGTGGTTCTGCAAGTTGACGCAGAACGTGAGCGTATCTCCCTGGGCGTGAAACAACTTGCAGAAGACCCGTTCAATAACTACCTGTCTGTTAACAAGAAAGGTGCTATTGTTACTGGTAAAGTAACTGCAGTTGACGCTAAAGGTGCTACAGTTGAATTGGCAGGCGGCGTAGAAGGTTATCTGCGTGCTTCCGAAGCAACTCGCGACCGCGTTGAAGATGCGACGCTGGTTCTGAACGTCGGTGATGAAGTTGAAGCCAAATATACTGGCGTTGACCGCAAAAACCGCGTAATCAGCCTGTCTGTTCGTGCTAAAGACGAAGCTGATGAGAAAGATGCTATTGCTACAGTTAACAACAAGCCAGAAGAAGGCAACTTCTCTAGCGCAATGGCAGAAGCGTTCAAAGCTGCAAAAGGCGAGTAATAATAACGGGGGCGGTTTTGTCCGCCCCTATACGGTAGTTTAGCTGCAAAGCTTGGAGGTAATATGACCAAGTCTGAACTTATTGAAAGACTTGCTGGCCAGCAATCTCATGTACCGACTAAAGTCGTTGAGGATGCAGTGAAAGAAATGCTTGAACATATGGCTGGAACACTAGCTGAAGGTGAGCGCATTGAGATCCGCGGATTTGGCAGTTTTTCTCTTCACTACCGTGCTCCGCGTGTTGGCCGTAATCCAAAGACCGGCGCTAAAGTTGAGTTGGAAGGTAAGTACGTTCCACACTTTAAGCCAGGTAAAGAGTTACGTGATCGCGCGAATATCTACGGTTAAGTTGTTTACAACTAATCGCGTTATTATGTAAAGCTGATACGAAACGGTGCCTCTAAGGGCACCGTTTTTATTTTGGCGTTTCATTCTTTATCCCTCCTAATTTGTTCGTCATAAAACAAGTCTCTCCTCAATAACACTCCTGCATATTCTCGCTTATTTTAGATACATCCCGCATTTCTACTGCTGATGCTGTAACAAGCTAAAACTGTTAGCGAGCCTGCTCGGAACTCCTGTCATTGACACTGGCTCTATAACCCTTCCATTGCGAAAATCAGTTTGTTACCCATAGGGTGAACGGATGGCAATGAGGCTATTCGAGAGTCATAAAACGGACGGTTGTTTATCACTTTATCAATTGATCATGCAGCACTCGCTATTATTGCCGGACTTTTGCCCCTTATTGTGCTCCCTCAACTGCCTGGCGTTAGGATTATTAGCATATTGCTAATATTGGGGGCACTGCTATGGGTTAGCGGCAATGTCTATTGTCAGTGGCTGACATTGGCTCTGGTGAGCTTTGTATGGGGATGCTGTCAGGGGGATAACCTGTTGATGCAGATTGATCAACTCACTCACAGAGAACAGCAAGTCGTCGCCACAATAAATACCTCACACTTGGCATGGGTGGAGGGTAATAGGGTTTTATTAGATATCCAACAGGTCAATGGGAAGAGGGTATTCCCTACGATAAAGGTCACTGTAGCATGGCAAAAGGGCCTAAATTACTGCGCCGGGCAGCAATGGAAACTTTGGTTGCGAATGCGAGGGGTGCATAGTTTACTCAATGAAGGTGGTTTTGATAGCCAGCGCTGGGCGATAACAAACCGCCGCCCATTGCAGGGGCGAATCATTCGGGCTGAATTACTGGATGCGTCCTGTAATGCTCGCCAGCAAACTATCCGTATTGTTGAACAACAACTTGAACCCTATAGACAGCGGCAGATCTTGCTGGCATTGGCTTTTGGTGAAAGAAGCCAACTGGATCCCCAGTATTGGATGCTGTTGCGTGATACCGGTACGGCCCATTTGATGGCAATTTCAGGTTTACACATTGCTATGGCGGCGTTATTCGGTGGCATGTTGGCCCGAGGAGTTCAGTGTTTACTTCCTGTCTGCCGTATTGGGCCCCTGTTTCCGCTCATCACCAGTTGGCTTGTTGCTGTCATTTACGCTTGGTTAGCGGGAGCGAATCCGCCGGCTGTGAGAGCGACGATGGCATTAACACTATGGCTGCTGCTTAGGTTGTTTTGTGTCTCCTGTAGTGCATGGCAAATATGGCTATGGGCATTAGCGCTAATTTTGCTTAGTGATCCTCTCGCGATACTTTCGGACAGTTTCTGGCTCTCCTGTCTGGCGGTATTTAGCTTGATATGTTGGTTTTACTGGGTCCCGCTTGCCCCGCGTTTTAGAACGGGTTGGCAGGGGCTGGTTATTCGCGGGCTGCATTTACAATTAGGTATGATGTTGCTGTTAATGCCACTACAAATAGTTTTGTTTCATGGCATTAGTTTATTTTCGATACCTGCAAACCTGTGGGCAGTACCTCTTGTCTCCCTAATCACTGTTCCTTGTGTTTTGCTGGCACTGGTTTTTACTCTACTTCCCTCGGTCGCGGGGGTGTTCTGGTGGTTGGCTGATTTATCGTTAACTGCGGTGCTTTTGCCGCTGAATCCGATGAGAACAGGTTGGTTTTATACTGGCTCGGCATCAGTTGCTATCGGATTCGGTGGGTGGCTGGCCATGCTTATCTGGCGTTTTGCATGGTGGCGTAACTATTCCATCGGGGTCATGGTGCTTTGTGTGAATTTAGTATTATTCACCCAGCGTCGTGATGAATATCAATGGCGTGTTGATATGCTGGATATCGGACATGGCCTGGCAGTGGTAATTGAACGAGAGGGGAAGGCAATTATCTTTGATACCGGTAATCGCTGGGGAACCGGCAGCATGGCGTCCAAAGTGATTTTGCCCTATTTACGCTGGCGGGGTATTACTATTGAGCAAATTATTCTCAGCCATGATCATCAGGATCATACCGGAGGGGTAGCTGAAATTCAGGCCGCTTTTCCCATGGCTACGGTTCGTGCTCCTTTTCCCTTAAAATACGCGCCAAATGTTTTGCCTTGTAAGCAAGGCTTGGTATGGCAATGGCAAGGTTTGAATTTTGAAGTTTTATGGCCTCGTGAGCAGATTATTAATGCTCAGAATGATGATTCGTGTGTTATCCGTATTGATGATGGAAAACACAGTTTATTATTGACTGGTGACCTTGAGATGCGAGGTGAAAAAGCGTTGATTAAAGATTCGCGAACTAAATTAGCCTCAACATTGCTACAAGTTCCTCATCATGGGAGCAATACATCCTCAACTCCCCCTTTTCTGCGGGCTGTAAAGCCGGAATTGGCGTTTGCTTCTGTTGCACGCTATAACCAATGGCATCTCCCGGCGAGAAAAGTGACACAACGCTATCAAAAAAATAACATTATCTGGCGTGATACTTCGGTGTCCGGGCAACTAAGTGTTTATTTTTACAGCGATGGTTGGCAAATTAATGGTTATAGGGAACAATTAATGCCTCGCTGGTATCACCAGCAATTTGGCGTTGGAGGCCATAATGAGTAGAATGGGCCGCTATTTCTTCTGGTGCTGGTATTTGCATGATGAATGATAAAGATCTATCCACTTGGCAGACGTTTCGTCGCCTCTGGCCATTGATCTCTCCTTATAAGACCGGTCTTGTTGTTGCGGCGATAGCATTAATTCTTAATGCTGCCAGTGACACCTTTATGCTGTCATTACTGAAACCCTTGCTCGACGATGGTTTTGGTAAGGCTAACAGCTCAATATTAAAATGGATGCCTCTGGCTGTTATTGGCTTGATGGTGGTTCGTGGCGTAACCGGTTTTGTTTCCAGCTATTGCATCTCATGGGTATCTGGCAAAGTGGTGATGCATATCCGTCGCCGCTTATTCAGCCATATGATGGGTATGCCGGTTTCCTTTTTTGACCAGCAATCAACTGGTACGCTGTTATCGCGTATTACTTATGATTCCGAGCAGGTAGCTGCATCTTCTTCTGGCGCACTGGTTACAGTGGTGCGGGAAGGGGCCTCTATTATCGGCTTGTTTATTATGATGTTTTATTACAGCTGGCAGTTGTCGCTGATTTTAATCGTCATTGCACCGATCGTGTCGGTTTCTATTCGATTGGTTTCTAAGCGTTTTCGTAATATCAGCAAAAATATGCAAAGCACTATGGGGGAAGTCACCACCAGTGCAGAGCAAATGCTGAAAGGGCATAAAGAAGTCTTGATCTTCGGCGGCCAAAAAGTTGAAACCGAGCGCTTTGAAGCGGTGAGTAACCGTATGCGCCAGCAAGGGATGAAACTGGTTTCGGCGTCTTCCATTTCAGACCCGATCATTCAGTTGATTGCCTCTTTTGCTCTGGCATTTGTATTGTATGCCGCAAGCTTCCCAAGTGTGATGGAAACTCTGACCGCCGGTACAATTACCGTGGTGTTCTCAGCTATGATTGCGCTGATGCGCCCGCTGAAGTCATTGACCAATGTGAATGCTCAATTTCAACGTGGGATGGCCGCTTGTCAGACATTGTTCACCATTCTGGATATGGAGCAGGAAAAAGATGAGGGTAAACTGGAAGTTGATCGTGCTAAAGGCGAAATAGAATTCCGCCATGTGACGTTCTACTATCCGGGCAAAGATACTCCAGCACTGAATGACATCAATATGCATATTGAAGCCGGTAAAACGGTTGCATTGGTGGGGCGCTCAGGCTCGGGTAAGTCAACCATCGCCAATTTAATGACCCGTTTCTATGATGTCAGCGAGGGCAGTATACTGTTGGATGGTCATGATTTACGTGATTACCGATTAGGGGCATTACGCAACCAGGTAGCATTGGTGTCGCAAAATGTTCATCTATTCAATGATACGGTTGCTAATAACATTGCCTATGCTCGTGATGAGCAATACAGCCGTGCTGAAATTGAAGAAGCTGCCCGCATGGCCTATGCGATGGACTTTATCAATAAAATGGAGAATGGCCTGGACACTGTTATTGGTGAAAATGGTGTCATGCTCTCCGGTGGTCAACGCCAGCGCATTGCAATTGCACGAGCGCTGTTACGTGATTGCCCAATATTGATTTTGGATGAAGCTACCTCGGCGCTGGATACTGAATCTGAGCGAGCAATTCAAGCTGCATTGGATGAGTTGCAGAAAAACCGGACTTCGCTGGTCATCGCCCACCGCTTGTCGACTATTGAAAAAGCCGATGAGATCTTGGTGATTGAGGATGGGCGCATTGTGGAACGTGGCATGCATGCTGAATTGCTAGCGAAAAAGGGCGTTTATGCTCAGCTTAACCGTATGCAGTTTGGCCAATGATTGAGCGTATCTGGTCGGGAAAGTCTTGGCTGTATTTGCTCCTGCTGCCGCTGTCCTGGCTATATGGTGCCATCACTTGGCTTATCCGCATCAGTTATACTCTGGGGCTGCGCTCAGCATGGCGCGCCCCAGTGCCGGTTATCATTGTGGGTAACCTAACTGCGGGCGGCAATGGCAAAACGCCGGTAGTTATTTGGTTGGTAGAACAGCTTAAACAGCGGGGTTATCGCGTTGGGGTTGTGTCCCGTGGTTACGGTGGCAAATCAGATGTGTATCCATTACTGCTCTCTAACAGCACCACAACGTCTCAAGCTGGCGATGAGCCAGTTTTGATTTATCAGCGCACCACAGCCCCAGTTGCTGTCTCGCCAAAGCGTTCTGATGCAGTCCAAGCATTACTGAAATCTCATGATCTGGATTTCATTATCACCGATGATGGTTTACAGCATTATGCGTTACAGCGAGATTTCGAGCTGGTGGTGATTGACGGGGTACGCCGCTTTGGTAATGGCTGGTGGCTACCGGCTGGCCCGATGCGCGAACGAGCTGGGCGATTGCGCTCAGTCGATGCAGTGATAACCAATGGTGGTATCGCTGCAACTGGCGAGATACCGATGCAACTGGTTGCACGGGAAGCTGTCAATTTGGTGACGGGGGAACGTTGTCCTGTACAACAACTACAGCATGTTGTTGCCATGGCCGGTATCGGTCATCCCCCACGTTTTTTCGCCACATTGAATCTGCTTGGTATTGCCCCCAAAAAGGAATATGCCTTCGCCGACCATCAGGATTATTCATTAGCCCAACTGAGTTCGCTGACTTCCGGGCCACAAATTTTGCTGATGACTGAAAAAGATGCCGTGAAGTGCCGGGTTTTTGCTCAGCCCAACTGGTGGTATTTGCCGGTAGATGCGCAGTTACCTCCTGATCAAGCTGAACAATTACTGCTGAAGATCCAGGCACTATCTCGCCGTTCTGCTTAATCTCAGTTAGAGACTCAGGGATGCGAGCTTCAGAGCCGCTGCGCATGCAGTGAGCGAACGTTGCTGAGTTTCTTCATATAATTGCAGTTCATCGATAACTTCAGCCCCCAAGTGGTGTTGGAAATTCTGCTTGCTAGAGTGCCCCGTAAAATGACTTTTCTCTTTATCGCCTAAATTTGATTGGAAAATACCGGCGGCACTGACTGGCAGAAAATCTTCATAAACCAAAGGCTCGAATTGGATGAATCCGGCATCAATTAACTCATCTAAGGTTAAACCTTGCATTAGGTCTGCTGGGGCTTTAAGGCTTTTCTCTGTTGGGAAATAGCGGAAGAAAGCCAGTTTCTCAGCGCGTATTGTCGGGTAATCATCCGGAAATTGGCTAAACTGCTCGCTAAGAATAGCCATATATTGCGCCGCATTTTTCTCATTCGCCGGAACTTGCAGTTGATCTTGTGCTGCTTGCAGCAAATGGTCATAGAGATGGCGGCCTTTCGCCGTCAGTGCCGCACCGCGCTGCTCTATTTCACCAAAACGGGCAGTATGATGCCCCTGAATAATTTCGCCATCGGGCGAGATAAAAGCGACTTTTTCCTCCATGGCTTTGAAACTGGTTTGTCGCAGCAGTATTGGGCAATGGCGTGGAGGTGGCCCTTCGATTACTGCTTTAGGGGTAATGTTGTGCTGTGGCATGGCAACTTGCACGGCGTCTATATTCAGTGTTCTTGGGGTTAAGTGGTTAATGTGCGGCCCCTTAAAAGCTACGACATCTGCAATTAATCGATGTTGATCATGTAGTTGCTGATAAACCTCTGCACTGACAGTTGCCTGATTATGCCAGCGGAATGTTTCTAGTGACTGAATAATAAAATCATCTGCCTCCTGGCTGGTCAGCCCTCCGGCGGTTTCATGCTTAACAATCAATTCAATAGCACGTGGCGTGAAAATGTTTCTTTTAGCAAGAATATCCGCAGCCCGTTGCCGTAATTGCGGTTGTTCAATCAATTCCAAACGCAGTAAAGAAGTAAAAATTCTGAATGGGCTGGCTTGTAGTGAAGCTTCATGCACCGCACGAAATGCCGTAGAGTGAACCGGGACCCCAGCAGGGGCCAGGTCATAATAGCCAACTGGAAACATACCCATAACTGCAAACAAACGGCGCAAGGTAGCCAGTTCGGCGGCGGTTCCCACCCGGATTGCGCCATGCCGCTCCAGATTTAATCGTTCAATTTCACCGGTTTGACGTAAATGGCGACTCAGCTCTGGCTGTTGCTCCATAGTGTGGCGATTCGTTTCGGCGACTAATTGCAATAAAGCCCCGTATAACGGAACTTCAACCTGATACATATCCGACATTGCACTGGAGAATTTGGCGCGAATCTCGTCAGGTGGGACAAATGGCTGATGGATCATAATCAGGTTGCTCCTTTGGGCCAGCTAAGGCACAAAATTGCCAAATAATGGCGTAGATGTTCAGTTTTTATTTTAGGTTGATATCGGTAAATTGCGGGGATCTCGCGGATAATATTGGTTTTTTATGCGTGGCATCTCATTGATGCTACTGTTTGCTACCTATTCCCAGATAAAAACATGTTCCCAGATAAAATAAGTTGCATGGTGATTTGTTTTGTGAGTAAATAGCCGCTGGCCTGTGTTACAGACCTATTTATGTGTAAGAGTGTACGAGAGTAAAGCAAAGCAGTTCCTCCCAAGACGTTATCTTTTGATGCCGCTTCAAAGACGAACCTCCTAGTATCTCCGATAAGTAACTCCCATAAGTAATGTTCCTGTTGCAGACCCGCTATTCCAATGGCGTCGAGTGCCTTATGGCAGATTTATTAGTATTTGTATTTGATAGTAAAGGTAAGAATTATGTCTAAGAAAACTGGTCAGGTTAAGTGGTTCAACGAAGCTAAAGGTTTTGGTTTTATTGAACAGCATGATGGCGGCAAAGATGTGTTTGTTCACTTCTCCGCAATCGCAACTGATGGTTTCAAGACTTTGGCTGAAGGCCAACGTGTTGAGTACACCATCCAAGACAGCCCGCGCGGGCCGGCTGCTGCAAACGTTGTTGCTCTGTAATACAGAAATATAATGTTTGAATGATCCAGGAAATTGATGATGCTGATGTGTTAATCATCTCTCCGGATAGCAAAATTCTAAAGCCCGCGTTTATGCGGGTTTTTTCATATAATCAAGCTCATAGAGGTTTAATCAGAAAACTTTAGGATGGGCAACTGCATCTAAACAATAAATAAAAATGAGTTGTTAGGATGCCCAGTAAAAGGAAATTTATTATGACGTTAAAAATGGGTCGCGTGAAATGGTTCAATCAATCCGAAGGCTACGGCTTCATTTCACCACACGACGGTAGTTTGGATGTGTATGTCAGTAAGACAGCCATTGCCAACACCAAAAACAAATCACTGAGTGAAGGGCAGGACGTTGAATTCTCTACTTATCGTAGTATTCACGGGCCGTCAGCAGCAGATGTGATTGCTTTCTAAGTAAGCGGTGAAATAATCGCTTCTAAAGAAACGGCTACCCAAGGGTAGCCGTTAGTTTTTTGGTCTCTGTTCGACAGTTTTTTCTGTCGCCGGGCCTTTTTGCAGGTGCTTCTATTTGTTTTTGCGGTTTAGTTGCTGAAGTTAGCAAACAGCGCAATGATTTTATGGAATACTTTCATTTCTTACTCGATGTACATAATTGTGTGATGTCAGTCACAAAATATTACTCCTCGCAATTCAACATATCAATAACAAAACCAACATTTATTATCCCGACCGTGGGTTGTATTTACTTATCTTGAGATTGATTAACATAACTCTTTGTTATCAATACCTGATGTGCGTGATGGTATCGACACAGTTAACCTGCATCGGCGGATATGGTATCCTCGACCACTTTCCTGCTGGCTAAACTCCATTTTGGAGGTTGTATGGACCACCGTTTACTCGAAATCGTTGCTTGTCCTGTCTGCAACGGTAAGTTGTACTTCAATAAAGAAAACCTTGAATTGGTATGCAAAGCTGACAATCTGGCTTACCCGGTGCGTGATGGCATTCCGGTATTGTTAGAAAATGAAGCTCGCCCACTGTCAATTGATGAGAAACACGCATGAGTTTCATTGCTATAATTCCCGCCCGTTATGCTTCAACCCGTCTACCCGGCAAGCCATTGGCGGATATCGCTGGTAAACCGATGGTGGTACATGTGATGGAGCGAGCGAAGGAGTCAGGGGCTTCCCGGGTGATTGTGGCAACAGACCATCCGGAAGTGGTGACGGCAGTTGAAGCGGCGGGTGGTGAAGTGTGCCTAACCCGGGCCGATCATCAATCCGGTACCGAGCGCTTAGCGGAAGTTATTGAGCGTTATGGCTTTGCCGATGATCAAATTATCGTCAATGTGCAAGGGGATGAGCCACTGGTGCCACCAGCGATCATTCGCCAGGTTGCTGAGAATTTGGCAGCCTCCAGTGCCGGTATGGCAACATTGGCTGTGCCGATTGAAAGCAGTGAAGAGGCCTTTAACCCTAATGCCGTGAAAGTGGTGATGGATGCACAAGGCTATGCGCTGTATTTCTCGCGCGCGGCTATTCCGTGGGAAAGAGAGCGCTTTGCGCAGTCTAAAGAAACCATCGGTGATTGTTTCTTACGCCATATTGGCATTTATGCTTATCGCGCCGGTTTTGTGCGCCGTTATGTTAATTGGGCACCGAGTCAACTTGAGCAAATCGAGCTGTTAGAGCAATTGCGAGTGTTGTGGTACGGTGAAAAAATTCACGTTGCTGTGGCAAAAGCAGTACCCGCAGTTGGCGTTGATACTCAAGAAGATTTGGATAGAGTTAGAGCCATTATGCTCAATAAATAATTATTGTTCAGATTTCTACGCCAGGCTTATAGGGTCTGGCGTTATTATTCCTGTCTTTTTATCCCATTCTATTCCGATCCTGCTGGTTTGATTTTTATTGTGGATGTTATTTGATCTGCATTCTGGAAATATTCAGCCCATCATCTCATTATGAATTATCTATTTCGTCAGATAATCGGACAACGCCTTATGGAACAACTGAAAGCTGAGTTAAGTGTCGTGCTCGGGGAGTCTATTACCCGCCTTGAACGCATCAGCGAGCAGCCATATGCCCACTTGTATGCGATGTATAATCAGCAGGGGCAGGCTATCCCATTGTTGGCAAAGAGTTATGTCTGTCAGGGGATTGCGCAGCAAGAGGCCTATAAACTTTCAATGCTCTCACGTGAAGGTGATATTCGCTTGCCGACAGTGTACGGTTTAGTCATGACCCATCAATCCCCTTATAAAGAAATTCTGCTGATGGAACGCTTACGTGGCGTTTCGGTAGAGGCGCCCACTCGAACAGGGGAGCGCTGGAATGCGCTGATGGATCAGATAGTTGAAGGAGTATTAGCCTGGCACCGGATTGATAGCCATGGCTGTGTCGGCAATGTTGACAGCACACAAGAGAATGATTGGTTTAGTTGGTATCAGCAACGAGTTGAAGTGCTGTGGGCCACGCTGTCTAATATGAATTCACCGCTAATGACTTTGGAAGACCGGGCGGTGCTTTATCGTGCTCGGGCATCACTAAATAGACTTTTCGCCGGTTTTGACGACAGTTCGGTACTGGTTCACGGCAATTTGACTTTGCGCAGTATGCTCAAAGATCCCCGCAGTGACCAACTGTTGGCTATGCTCAATCCTGGCCCAATGCTATGGGCACCGCGTGAGTATGATTTATTCCGCCTCAGTGAAGAGGGGATGCCAAGCCAGCTATTTTATCGCTACCTTAGCAAAGCGCCGGTTTCTGAATCTTTTGTGGCGCGCCGCTGGCTCTATACTCTTTGGGAACTGGTTTCCCGTTTTATTCATACCGGTAATCTGGACCGCACTTTATTTAATAATGCCGCTCAGCAACTTTTACCTTGGTTAGAATAGCTTTATTCATCATTTTTGTTGCCGGTTAACTTTTGCCACAGTAGCCCTAATGTTTCATACCAGGCGCGCTCGGAATGGCCTAAATAGGCGGCTGCCGGAATAGTGCGCTCCCAGCTATGTAATGGGGTAGTAATGGCTAACTGATTGGCTGGGGCAGGAATAGGATGCAGCCCCTTGGTGGTGAAAAATTTAATTGCTCGAGGTAAATGGCTGGCCGACGTCACCAACAAAAAAGGTTTATCACCCACCAAGGTTGCCACTGCTGCCGCTTCTTCAACCGTATCTTTGGGCTGCTCCAAGGCAATAATATCTTCCGCTGGAACCCCTAAACTTTCCGCTACCTGTGCCGCCGTTTTCGCACTGCTTTGGCTGTTCGGCCCGGCGCTACCAGTAAATACCATTTTGGCGTTGGGATGGGCACGATATAGCCGGATCCCCTCCGTTACCCTCGGCAAACTATTTGCGAATAAATTAGCACTTGGCGCCCAATTCGGATTAAACGTGTAGCCGCCACCGAGGACAACAATGTAATCTACTTGGTCATTTCCCTGATAGGTGGCGTATTGTTTTTCCAGCGGCAATAATAGGCGATCGGCGACCGGTTGCAGGCTAATAAGCAATAATGCCAGCCAACTTAGTGTAAAAAGCGTTTTGCCGCTTTTTTGCCAGCGGGTAAACCACAATAGGATTAACGCCAGCCCCATAACGATAAGCAGAAAGGGCAATGGCATTAATAAGCCGCCAACAAACTTTTTTAGGGTAAAAAGCATAAAAATGGGGACCTTTTGGCTGAAAAAACGGCATTTGGTGATGATTACGGGTCAAGAAGATTTATTCTAAGTCAGGCTGTGCCAAAATAGCAGGTTGGTAGTCATTCTTTTTGCTGTAGCCATTGATTTGCGAGTTTCTATCAAGCAAGGGCGGCAAATCAATAGTGATAGCGGAGCAAGTGTCCATGCAGGATCGCAATTTCGATGATATTGCCGAGAAGTTCTCGCGCAATATCTACGGTACGACGAAGGGAATGATCCGTCAGGCGGTGGTGTGGCAGGATATCACCGGGCTGTTAGCGCAGTTACCGCAACGCCCGTTACGGATTTTAGATGCAGGTGGTGGTGAAGGGCATATGGCTTGCCAATTGGCGGCATTGGGCCATCAGGTTCTATTATGTGACCTGTCTGCCGAGATGATCCAGCGTGCAAAAGTTGCGGCTGAAGAAAAAGGTGTGAGCCACAACATGCAATTTGTACAAAGTGCGGCTCAGGACATCACCCAACATTTAGCACAGCCCGTTGATCTGATATTGTTCCATGCGGTTTTAGAATGGGTTGCAGAGCAACAACAAGTTCTGCAAGTACTTTTTGATGCGCTAAACCCAGGTGGCGCGCTATCGTTGATGTTTTTCAATGCCAATGGGTTGGTGATGCGTAATGCGGTATTAGGAAACTTTCAATTGGCGATACCGGGCGTTAAAAGACGTCGGCAGCGCTCGTTGTCGCCGCAATACCCTTTAGATCCCCCGACGGTATATGGTTGGCTTGAGCAAATGGGTTTATCCATTAGCGGTAAGACGGGAGTGCGGGTGTTTCACGATTACATGAAAAATAAACAGCAACAAGTTGATGAGTTTGCTGAATTATTGGCGTTGGAACAGCGCTATTGCCGGCAGGAGCCCTTTATCAGTTTGGGGCGCTACGTGCATGTCATGGCGTTTAAGCCGAATCTGAAGGACCCATTATGAGTGAATTTTCCCAGACAGTACCCGAACTGGTCGCCTGGGCGCGGAAAAATGATTTTTCGATTACTCTGCCAACAGAGCGTCTGGCCTTTCTTATGGCTATTGCTACCTTAAACGGTGAGCGGCTGGACGGTGAAATGAGCGAAGGCGAGTTGGTTGATGCATTTCGTCACGTCAGCAAAGGTTTTGAACAGACCACAGAAACCGTGGCAGTGCGCGCTAATAACGCCATCAATGATATGGTGCGCCAGCGTTTGCTTAACCGCTTTACCAGCGAAATGGCTGATGGCAATGCTATTTATCGCCTGACCCCATTGGGCATTGGTATCACCGATTACTATATCCGCCAACGTGAGTTTTCCACTCTGCGGTTGTCGATGCAGTTATCGATTGTGGCACAAGAGCTGCAACGGGCAGCAGAAGCAGCAGAAGAGGGCGGTGACGAATTCCACTGGCATCGTAACGTCTTTGCCCCACTTAAATATTCAGTTGCTGAAATCTTTGACAGCATCGATATGACACAGCGCTTGATGGATGAGCAGCAGCATAGCGTCAAAGAAGATATTGCGGCGCTGCTGAATCAAGATTGGCGTGCCGCCATCGCCAGCTGTGAAATGCTGTTGTCAGAAACCTCCGGCACACTGCGTGAGTTGCAAGATACGCTGGAAGCGGCAGGTGATAAGCTTCAGGCGAATTTATTGCGTATTCAAGAAGCGACTATCGGTAATGCGGGCTTGGATCTGGTTGATAAGTTAGTCTTTGATTTACAGAGTAAACTTGACCGTATTATCAGTTGGGGCCAGCAGGCGATTGATCTGTGGATTGGCTATGACCGTCATGTGCATAAGTTTATCCGTACTGCGATTGATATGGATAAAAACCGGGTATTCGCTCAGCGCTTGCGCCAGTCAGTGCAAAATTATTTTGATAGCCCTTGGGCCTTAACCTACGCCAATGCAGATCGCTTGCTGGATATGCGCGATGAAGAGTTGTCGCTGCGTAGTGAAGAGGTCACTGGGGAACTGCCACCGGATCTGGAATTTGAAGAATTTAATGCCATTCGTGAGCAGTTGGCCGCCATGATTGAACAGGCACTGCTGGTGTATCAACAGCAAAAACTGCCGCTCAATCTGGGGGAAGTTATGCGCGATTATCTCGCGCAATATCCGCGTGCTCGTCATTTTGACGTGGCTCGTATCCTGGTCGACCAGGCAGTTCGCCTTGGTGTGGCCGAAGCCGATTTCTCAGGGTTACCAGCTGAATGGCTGGCAATCAATGATTACGGAGCCAAGGTGCAGGCACATGTCATCAACAAATATTGAAGTAGTAATGCCGGTTAAGCTGGCTCAGGCATTGGCCAACTCATTGTTTCCGGCACTGGATAGCCAGTTGCGTGCTGGCCGTCATATCGGGATTGATGAGCTGGATAATCATGCTTTCCTGATGGATTTTCAGGAGCAACTGGAAGAGTTCTATACCCGCTATAACGTGGAGTTAATTCGCGCACCGGAAGGTTTCTTCTATCTGCGGCCACGTTCTACCACTCTTATCCCGCGCTCAGTGTTATCTGAGCTGGATATGATGGTGGGCAAAATTCTTTGTTATCTGTATCTCAGCCCGGAACGTCTGGCTCATGAAGGTATTTTCGCCCAACACGAGTTGTACGAAGAGCTGCTGAGCCTGGCCGATGAGAGCAAATTGCTGAAGTTCGTTAACCAGCGCTCAACCGGCTCGGATTTAGATAAGCAGAAGTTGCAGGAAAAAGTACGCACCTCGCTCAACCGACTGCGCCGTTTGGGCATGATTTACTTTATGGGCAATGACAGCAGCAAGTTCCGTATCACTGAGGCGGTATTCCGTTTCGGTGCTGATGTGCGCAGTGGCGATGACCCACGTGAAGCTCAGTTGCGTATGATCCGCGATGGCGAAGCTATGGCAGTAGAGAACAGTCTGTCACTCCATGATGAAAGCGATGACAGCGACATCACCATGAGAAATGCAACGGACAGTGCAGAGGATGAACAGGAATGATTGAACGCGGTAAATTTCGCTCACTGACCTTGGTTAACTGGAATGGTTTCTTCGCCCGAACCTTCGATCTTGATGAACTGGTCACCACCTTATCAGGAGGGAATGGTGCGGGTAAATCCACCACTATGGCGGCTTTCGTCACTGCATTGATCCCAGACTTGACCTTGCTGCACTTTCGTAACACCACCGAAGCGGGTGCTACCAGCGGCTCTCGTGATAAAGGTTTGCACGGTAAATTGCGCGCTGGCGTGTGTTACTCCACGTTAGATGTGGTCAACTCCCGCCATCAGCGGGTGATTGTCGGGGTACGCCTGCAACAAGTCGCAGGGCGTGACCGCAAAGTTGATATCAAGCCGTTCACTATTCAAGGCCTTCCGACGGCGATTCAACCAACACAGATCCTCACTGAAGTTGTCGGTGAGCGCCAGGCGCGCGTGTTGTCATTGCAAGAGTTGAAAGAAAGTGTTGAAGCAATGGAAGGGGTGCAGTTTAAGCAATTTAACTCCATCACCGATTACCACTCATTGATGTTTGATTTGGGTGTGATTCCCAAACGTCTGCGCTCTTCTGCTGACCGCAGCAAATTCTATCGTTTGATTGAAGCCTCATTGTACGGCGGTATTTCCAGCGCGATTACTCGCTCGCTGCGTGATTATTTATTGCCAGAAAACAGCGGGGTACGTAAAGCTTTCCAGGATATGGAAGCGGCGTTACGCGAAAACCGTATGACCCTTGAGGCTATACGTGTTACCCAGTCCGACCGTGACCTGTTTAAGCATCTGATTTCCGAAGCGACCTCCTACGTTGCCGCTGATTATATGCGCCATGCCAATGAGCGGCGCATTCATCTTGACGGCGCTTTGGTATTGCGTCGTGAGTTGCTGGCCAGCCGCAAACAACTGGTGACCGAGCAGTATCGCCATGTCGAGATGTCTCGTGAGCTGGCTGAGCAAAGTGGGGCTGAGTCTGATCTCGAAACTGATTATCAGGCCGCCAGCGACCACTTGAGCCTGGTGCAAACCGCGATGCGCCAGCAAGAAAAAATCGAGCGCTACCAAAGTGATTTGGAAGAGCTGACTTACCGGTTGGAAGAGCAAAATGAAGTTGTCGCTGAGGCCAGCGAACAGCAGGCTGATAACGAAGCTCGTGCCGAAGCCGCTGAGTTGGAAGTGGATGAACTGAAAAGCCAGTTGGCTGATTATCAGCAAGCGCTGGATGTTCAGCAGACCCGTGCCATTCAGTATCAACAGGCATTACAAGCATTGGAACGTGCCCGTGCGCTGTGCCAGTTACCTGAATTAACGGCGGATAACGCTGAAGATTGGCTGGAAACTTTCCAGGCCAAAGAGCAGGAAGCCACCGAGGCGCTATTGCAACTTGAGCAAAAGCTGAGTGTCGCTGACGCCGCACACAGTCAATTTGAGCAAGCCTATCAGTTAGTGGTGAGCATCGCCGGTCAGGTTAGCCGCAGCGAGGCCTGGCAAACTGCCCGCGAATTATTGCGTGATTGGCCGTCGCAGCAACATTTGGCCGAACGCGTTCAGCCATTGCGTATGCGTTTGTCCGAGCTGGAGCAGCGTTTACGCGCCCAGCAAGATGCCGAGCGCTTGTTGCAAGAGTTCTGTAAACGTCAGGGGCAAGCCTATCAACCGGAAGAGCTGGAAGAGCTGCAACGTGAGTTGGAATCAACGGTTGAAGAGCTTTCTCTCAATGTCAGTGATGCCGGTGAGCGGCGCATGGAAATGCGTCAGGAACTCGAGCAAATTAAGCTCAAAATTCAGGAATTGACGGCGCGGGCTCCGGTTTGGCTGGCGGCACAAGATGCCCTGAGCCAACTGAGTGAGCAGAGCGGTGAAGCGCTGGAAGACAGCCGTCAAGTGACGGAATATATGCAGCAGTTGCTGGAGCGCGAGCGCGAAACCACCGTCGAGCGTGACGAAGTGGCGGCAACTAAACGGGCTATTGATGCTCAAATTGAGCGCTTGAGCCAGCCAAGTGGTGCTGAAGATTCACGGATGATTGCGTTGGCCGAGCGTTTTGGTGGCGTGCTGTTATCCGAGATTTACGACGATGTGACTCTTGATGATGCGCCATACTTCTCTGCGCTGTATGGCCCGTCTCGCCACGGTATTGTGGTGCCTGATTTGTCATTGGTGCGCGACCAATTGGCAGGGTTGGAAGATTGCCCGGAAGATTTGTATCTCATCGAAGGGGACCCGCAGTCATTTGATGACAGCGTCTTTGCTGTCGAAGAGCTTGAAAAAGCGGTAGTGGTGAAAATTGCCGATCGCCAATGGCGTTACTCCCGCTATCCCGAAGTGCCATTGTTTGGCCGTGCGGCTCGTGAAAATCGGCTAGAAGCGCTGTATCAAGAACGTGATAGCCTGGCAGAGCGCTATGCGACGCTGTCATTTGATGTGCAAAAAACGCAACGGTTGCATCAGGCATTCAGCCGGTTTATTGGTTCTCATCTGGGGGTGGCATTCGACTCAGATCCGGAAGCAGAGATTCGGTTGCTGAATACCCGCCGTGGCGAAATCGAACGCGCTCTGAACGCGCATGAAGAAAGAAATCAGCAACAACGTCAGCAATTCGAACAAGCCAAAGAGGGCATTTCAGCCCTTAATCGTTTGATCCCGCTAGTTTCATTGCTGCTTGACGATACTCTGGCTGACCGTGTTGAAGAAATTACGGAAGAGCTGACAGAAGCACAAGAAGCGGCACGCCATATTCAGAAACACGGCGCGTCCCTGACTAAACTTGAACCGCTGTTGGCGGTGCTGCAAAGCGATCCGCAGCAACACGAGCAGTTAAAAGAGAACTATACGCAGGCACAGAACAGTCAGCGTCAGGCCAAGCAGCAAGCATTTGCTTTAGTTGAAGTGGTGCAGCGCCGTGCGCACTTTGGTTATACCGACTCTGCGGGGATGTTGACCGAAAACTCTGACCTCAATGATAAACTGCGTCAGCGCCTGGAACAGGCAGAAGCGGAGCGTACTCGCGCCCGTGAGCAATTACGTCAATATCAGGCGCAGTTTACCCAATACAATCAAGTGCTGGCGTCATTGAAAAGTTCATATGATGCCAAACGTGACATGCTCAAAGAGTTGAGTCAGGAGCTGGTGGATATTGGCGTTCAGGCCGATGCCGATGCTGAAGCCCGCGCCCGTACCCGTCGTGATGAACTGCATGCCGCACTAAGTACTAACCGTTCGCGCCGTAATCAGTTGGAAAAACAACTGACCTTCTGTGAAGCCGAGATGGACAGTTTGCAGAAGAAACTGCGTAAACTGGAGCGGGATTATCATCAGATTCGCGAGCAGGTAGTTAATGCGAAAGCGGGTTGGTGTGCGGTGATGCGCATGGTGAAAGATAATGGTGTTGAGCGCCGTTTACATCGCCGAGAGCTGGCCTATATGGATGGTGATGAGCTGCGTTCTATGTCGGATAAGGCGCTGGGGGCATTGCGTCTGGCGGTAGCGGATAATGAGCATTTGCGCGATGTGCTGCGTATGTCTGAAGATCCCAAACGGCCTGAGCGCAAAATCCAGTTCTATATTGCGGTGTATCAGCATCTGCGTGAGCGTATCCGTCAGGATATTATCCGCACTGATGACCCAGTCGAAGCCATTGAGCAAATGGAGATTGAACTGGGCCGTTTGACCGAAGAATTGACCGCCCGCGAACAGAAACTGGCTATCAGCTCGAAAAGTGTGTCGAATATCATTCGTAAAACCATTCAGCGCGAGCAGAACCGGATTCGCATGCTGAACCAGGGCTTGCAAGCGGTATCATTCGGCCAGGTTAAGAGTGTGCGGCTGAATGTGAATGTGCGCGAAGCTCATGCGACCTTGCTGGATGTGCTGTCTGAACAACAAGAGCAACATCAGGACTTGTTCAACAGTAACCGTCTGACCTTCTCTGAAGCACTGGCAAAACTGTATCAGCGCCTGAACCCACAAATGGATATGGGCCAGCGCTTACCGCAAACCATCGGCGAAGAGTTACTTGATTACCGTAACTATTTAGAGCTGGAAGTTGAAGTTAACCGTGGTGCTGATGGCTGGCTACGTGCCGAGAGTGGCGCACTGTCTACCGGTGAGGCTATCGGTACCGGTATGTCTATTCTGGTGATGGTGGTACAGAGTTGGGAAGAAGAATCGCGCCGTTTACGCGGTAAAGATATTTCGCCGTGCCGCTTACTGTTCCTCGATGAAGCAGCGCGCTTGGATGCAAAATCTATCGCGACATTATTTGAATTGTGTGAGCGGTTAGAAATGCAATTAATTATTGCTGCGCCAGAAAATATCAGCCCAGAAAAAGGGACTACCTATAAGCTGGTACGAAAAGTCTTCCAAAACCATGAACATGTACACGTGGTTGGCTTGCGCGGTTTTGCAAATGAAATACCAACATTGCCATCGATACCCGTTGAGCAATGACCTAATGGTTAATTATTGTTCAATAAGAACGTAATAATAATTAATTCTCGTAAATGGCCGCCTAGCGGCCATTTTTATTTGTTGCCACATCTGAGGGTTATATTTTATAAGCAAGGGAAATCTGTTAGCGTACATAAATGGTTAAATTTATATTATTGGCTACTTAGTGGTATTTCTGTTTGTATAATAATATTAATACCCAACGAAAGTGGTGTTGCAGTTAACGAAAGAATCGTGCTGAGCCGCTAACATGCTGCGACTTCAAGGAAGAAGGGTTACGACAAACTATGACGTACTTAGATAAGCATACCGGGGGCATAGAATGTCGGTAGAGAAAAGAAATCCGCAACGCGCATTCGCGTTATATTGCGCTTTAATTTGTAGCCTGATGCCTACATTTACCGCATCGGCCACAGCACCTATCATGCCTGTAGATTCATCGTCGGCGCGCTCACCTGCATCGCAAAGCATGTCGGTGGCACAAAGCCGTTCCCAATTATTGGCGGTATTACCGAAAAATGTTACGCCGTTCTATTCTTCTGAGTTGGCTGTGCTTTATGCTGCAAACCATATGCAGCCAATGTGGCAAGACCGGGCCGCTGTTCAGCATTTCCAGCAACAATTAGCGGAATTAGCACTCTCCGGTATCCAACCACAATTTATGCAATGGGTGAAATGGCTGAGTGATCCGACCATTACCGGTTTGGCGCGCGACGTTATTTTGTCCGACGCGATGCTGGGCTATTTACACTTTATCTCAGGTGTTGGCGCGAATGGCAGTGTCTGGTTGTACAGCAATGTGCCGTACAAGATGGCGATGCCACCTGCAACGATTTTAAATCGTTGGCAGCAGGCGGTGCATGAGGGTACTACTGCTCCATATCTGGCGTCCCTGGCACCGCAGCATCCTCAATATGAAAAAATGCATCAGGCGCTGAAAGAGATGCTAGCCGACCGCCGCCCGTGGCCACAAATGGCCAATGGATCGAGTTTACGCCCAGGTCAGCTAAGCGACGATATACCTGCTTTACGGGAGATTCTCGACAGAACCGGCATGTTGCATCCGGTTGTGTCAGCACCGGTACAAACTCCGGAAGTCATTCCGGTTGATAATCCGGCGGTGGCGGTGGTGAATGATGACCTCTCTGTTGATGAAGAGAAAAGCCGTGCCCAGGCCCACAGCCTGGTGGTTAGTCCATCAGCAGCACCTGTTGCAGATACGCCTGTGACCAGTGGCGTGGTTGCTCCATCTTCTGCGCCTGTGACGGCGACAGTGACCGACAATGTCTATACGCCAGAGCTAATGGAGGCAGTCAAACGTTTTCAACGCTGGCATGGTCTGAGTGATGATGGCGTTATCGGAGCCCGGACGCGCGAGTGGTTGAATGTTTCTCCGCAGACAAGGGCGACATTGTTAGCATTGAATATTCAGCGTTTGCGTATTTTGCCGGGGCGGGTGGATAACGGCATCATGGTTAACATTCCAAACTATTCGCTGAATTATTATAAGAATGGCACACAGGTGCTTTCATCCCGTGTGATTGTGGGTCGCCCAAGCCGTAAAACACCATTAATGAGTAGTGCGCTGAATAATGTAGTGGTAAACCCGCCGTGGAACGTGCCGACTTCTCTGGTGCGTCAGGATATCGTGCCGAAAGCACGTTACGATTCCAGCTATTTCCAGCGTCATGGCTATACCGTCTTGTCCGGTTGGAGTAATGATGCCGAAGTCGTCGATCCTTCGATGATTGACTGGAGCATGATTTCACCGAACAATTTCCCGTACCGCTTGCGCCAGGCACCAGGTGCCAGCAACTCCTTGGGGCGGTTCAAATTCAATATGCCAAGCTCAGATGCAATCTATCTGCATGACACGCCGAACCATGGCTTGTTCCAGAAAGATATCCGCGCGCTAAGCTCTGGTTGTGTTCGGGTGAATAAAGCCTCTGATTTAGCCAATATGCTGTTGCAGGATGCAGGCTGGAATGATGCTCGGGTATCCTCGACCTTGAAACAAGGCGATACTACTTATGTCAACATCCGCCAACGCGTGCCGGTACAACTCTATTATCTGACGGCGTGGGTGGCTGATGACGGTAAACCGCAGTTTAGAACAGATATTTACAATTATGATATGACGGTGAGATCAGGTTCACAAATCTCCCATCAAGCCGAACTTTTGCTGCAATAAATGCAGTAAAACTCAATAACTAATGGTCTCAATATCGGGTTGTCTTATGGGGCTCCTCTGCGGGCACCCTATAAACCTGGACTAAACGCACAGTGAATGCGTGCTGAATGCGGGTTGACTGGTTTTCCGTAGGCGGTTATGGTTCGGGACGGCACATAGATACCCAAAGCAATTGGGTTGCAGCCAATACAGTTGCGGCTTCAAGTAATAAGGGGCAGTGCTTACTTTTGACATTCTTGCCAGGTATTAACAGAGATCATGGATAAAATTGATAATTATCGCCGTAAATGGCTAGCGTTAGGCGGGGTAGCACTCGGGATGTCGCTGCTCCCAGGGCAGGCATTTGCTACCCTTTCTACTCCTCGCCCACGTATCTTGACCCTGAATAACCTGAATACAGGTGAGTCCATAAAAGCCGAGTTTTTTGACGGTAGAAGCTATAACAAAGATGAACTTTCCCGTTTGAATCATTTACTCCGCGATTATCGGGCCAATAAAGTAAAAACCATCGATCCTCGTCTCTTCGATCAGCTATACCGTCTGCAAGGCCTTCTTGGTACAACTAAACCGGTGCAGCTGATTTCAGGTTACCGCTCGCTTGATACTAATAATGAGCTACGTGAACGGAGTCGTGGTGTAGCCAAACACAGCTTCCACACACAAGGCCGGGCGATGGATTTCCATATTGAAGGCATTCAATTGAGTAATATCCGTAAAGCAGCATTAAAAATGCGCGCTGGTGGTGTAGGATATTATCCTCGCAGTAACTTTGTGCATATTGATACTGGGCCAACACGATCCTGGTAACGCGTATTTTTATGCCAGTGCTTTGAATCTATACCCAAGGCACTGGGGTTGGAGCTTTATGAAATATCAAATTATTCCAGTGACGGCCTTTAGCCAAAATTGCACACTTATCTGGTGTGAAGAAACAGGGCAGGCCGCCCTTGTTGACCCAGGTGGTGAAGCTGCCAAGATCATTGCAGAAGTTGCTCGTCACGATATTAAGATTAGCCAGATTTTATTGACCCACGGCCATCTGGATCACGTGGGTGCTGCCGCTGAATTAGCTGCACATTTTCAGGTGCCGATTTATGGGCCAGAAAAAGAAGATACCTTCTGGCTAGAAGGACTACCCGCTCAAAGTAGAATGTTCGGGTTGAGCGAATGTGAGGCCTTTACGCCAACGCGTTGGCTGGAGGAGGGCGATAAAATTACTGTGGGTGCAATCGAGCTCTCAGTTTTACATTGCCCAGGACATACGCCGGGGCATATCGTCTTTATTGATCAAAAAGATCGTTTGGCGTTAGTTGGGGATGTTATTTTTAATGGTGGGGTTGGGCGCAGTGATTTCCCGCGTGGTGACCATCAGCAGCTGATTAATTCCATCCGAACTAAACTGTTACCTTTGGGGGATGACATGACATTTATTCCAGGTCATGGCCCAATGTCGACGCTCGGGCATGAACGGCAGACTAATCCGTTTATACGCGAAGAACCTGCTGTTTGGTAACAGCAACTGCTTAGTGTCATAAACGCTTAGCAGAGTGACAGCATGGAATAACAAGAAAGGCGCCATTCGGTGCCTTTTTTATATTATATTTAATGAGCTGTTAAAGCATTTTGTGAAGTCATAATCAGCTATTTATGCGAACTATGAAGATAATTATGGTGTTCATCAAGTAAGCATTACCTCTGAGATATCCATAAGGCGTAGCATGGCTGAAAGATATAACTGATATTGACTCGGCAGTCATTTTTCTGCCGTTTGAGTTCGTAGTATTAACGAGCGTCTTTCAATGGAATCCACTATGCCATTTCGTCGTTTCAGACTGAATAAGTTCCTGTCCCGGCTAGTTTTTTCTTCTATGGTGTTATTGCTGTTTCTGTTATTGGGCGCAGTAGTGATTTATACGCAAACAAAAAGCAATATGCATCAGAATGCCGAAGCTAAGTTATTACAGGCCAGGGTGCGCTTCGACCAGATATTTAATAATTTGCAGCATGCGGCTATCCAGGTAGAAACGGGGCTTGGAAAACCTTGCTTGCAAGTAGTACAGAATTTACGCGATCAGGTGGTGTTGATTCCTGATGTTCGCTCTGTCTCTTTAACCAAAGGCAGTAACATTTATTGTTCCTCAATATATGGCCCACTTTCTACCCCTTTCGATTTAGATGTATTTGTTGGTGGGCAATTAGAATTAATGCAAGGTAATGATGTGACACCTGATCGCGCTTTGATGGTTTACCGCCAGGCGAGAGGTAATTACGGCATTCTGGTTGCAGTTGATGGCTATTATCTGCGTAGCATTCTTAATTTATTGAGTAGCGATATAGAGTTACAACTGAGAGTTGGCGATAAATGGATGGATGCGGCTGGAATTGTACATTCTGATAATCCGCCGAATGGAGGGGAGCCGCTATATTTATCTTCAGAAAAGTATGCTTATGCATTAAGCACCACACTGTCTAATCAACAATATTTGGCTTACGCTTGGCAATATGCCCGTGGCAGCTTAATTTTCTTTATCTTAATGAGTGTTGGGTCAGCTGCACTTGTCTTCTGGTTATCGGGAAGGGCGGCATCACCTACCCAGGTATTAAAACACGCGTTAGAAAATAACGAATTTATTCCTTACCTACAACCTATTGTCAGTGGCAAAGAACAATGCTGGATTGGTTGTGAAGTCTTAATGCGTTGGCAACATCCGGGGCAGGGGCTAATTCAACCGAATCAATTTATTCCGATGGCAGAGGACAGTGAACTTATCGTGCCGATGACTCGTGCTATTATGCAACAAGTTAGTGCCAAATTTTCACCTTACGTAAATCAATTACCTGAAGGCTTCCACTTCGGTTTTAATATCAGTGCCAATCATTGCCGTGATCTCAGTCTGGTAGATGATTGTCGTAATTTTATCCAGGCCTTCGGTGGCAATAAAATAAATATCACGCTGGAATTAACTGAACGGAAATTAATTGTTGCCGATGCGACTACAGATAAATTATTTGCTGAGCTTCATGCGCTAGGCGTTTTTATTGCTATTGACGACTTTGGCACAGGTCATTCGAGTCTGACTTATTTGCAGAAGTTTAAAGTTGATTTTCTCAAGATTGACCAAAGTTTTGTTGGCATGATTGGTTCAGATGCTTTGTCGAGCCACATCGTGGGAAATGTGATTGACCTGGCCACTCGGTTGGGGCTGCAAACTATTGCCGAGGGTGTCGAAAACGAGACTCAAATGCGTTATTTACAGGCCCACAATGTGGATTACCTGCAAGGTTATATGTATGGGCGACCTATGCCGATGAACGAATTTGCCAGGTATTTATTTCATTAAAATTTTGGCCTGATAGATAAAATAAAGGGTGCCTGGGCACCCTTTGAGTTTATTGACAAAGTGCTCGCAGTGGTAAAAACAGGCAGATCGTAAAGACGCCGTAAATCGTCCCTGATGGCTCGAGCCGCGCCATCCCTGGCGCGGACGCTTTACTCTTCTACCTGTCCTCACCACCTGAGATCGAGTCGTCGAGGTTTGTCAGCAATCTGAAGGGTGCCTGGGGCACCCTTTTTACAGATTAATCACAGTGACTTAATTAGAGCACCGCAACAATAGCTTCACACAATGGCGCCATATTATCTGGCGTCATACCGGCCACGTTAACACGGCCAGAATTTACGGCATAAACCGCGAACTCATTGCGCAGACGCAGCACTTGCTCTTTGGTCAGGCCGCTGAACGAGAACATGCCATTCTGGTTAATGATAAAGCTGAAATCTTGCTTAGCACCTTTTTCTTGCAAGGTGTTAACAAACAACTGACGCATACGATGAATGCGCTGACGCATATCAGTCAGTTCTTGCTCCCAAATTGCCCGCAGCGCTTTGTCACTCAGTATGGTCGCAACCACTGACGCACCATGGGCAGGTGGGTTGGAATAGTTAGCACGGATAACTGCTTTAACCTGGCTAAAGGCGATATCAGCTACTTCACTGCTTGCAGCAACAACGGTACAAGCGCCAACACGTTCATTGTACAGACCGAAGTTTTTGGAGTAAGAGCTGCAAACAATCAGTTCTTGATGCTGTGCGGCAAAAATACGCAGGCCTTGAGCATCTTCTTCCAAACCTTTGGCAAAACCTTGATAAGCGAAGTCAAACAGTGGCAACCAACCTTTAGCCACTGACAGTTCAGCTAATTGGCTCCACTGAGCTTCTGTTGGGTCAATCCCAGTTGGGTTATGGCAGCAGCCGTGGAACAACACGACATCACCGGCTTGGGCTTCTGACAGGCTATTTAATAGCCCATCGAAGTCTAGTGCATGGTTAGCGGCATCATAATAGGCATATTCAACCACTTCCAACCCAGCTGCGGCGAAGATGTTTTTATGATTTGGCCAGCTTGGATTACTGACCCAGACACGTTTGGCGCTGGTCTGATGGGCGATAAAATCAGCCGCGATACGCAGGCCACCTGTACCACCAGGGGTTTGAGCGGTGCGCGCACGTTTATCAGTAATAATCGCACTATTGGCACCGAACAGCAGTTCCTGAGTACAACGGGCGAAATCGGGCAGCCCTTCAATTCCCAGATAGTTTTTGGTGACTTCATTTTCCAGCAAATACTGCTCAGCTTTTTTGACGCTGGTCAGCACCGGCGTTTTCCCGGTTTCGTCTTTATAGACACCGATCCCCAGGTTAATTTTATTAGGGCGGTCATCCGCGCGGAAAATATCGGTCAGGCCCAGAATAGGGTCCGCAGGTGCAGCAGTGATTTTTTCAAACATGTCAGAGGCTTCCATGGCTTAGCGTTAAGCAAACAGAACCATCAGGGTAGCGCCAGTTGCGGCCTTTGCCAACCGTTTGCGATAAAAAGAAATGAATGTTGTGAGGCGAGGGGATTCGGGGTGAAAAATCGGCAAAATAGCGTATTCGGCAGCGCAATATCCCTATTTTAGCCAAGGATAAAAACAAAAAGACAGAGCCGAGGCTCTGTCTTTTTTAACTTAAGTCAGCAGATAAACTGCCGGGTTAAGTTTAACTTAGAACTGGTAAACCAAGCCAACACCTACAACGTCGTCTGTGTTCAGACCGTTGTTACGAGTGAAGTCATTTTCGTCCAGTAAGTTGATTTTGTAATCAACATAGGTAGACATGTTTTTGTTGAAGTAGTAGTAAGAACCTACAGAAACATATTTCAACAGATCTTGGTTATCGCCATTCGCGTTAAGATCTTTCCCTTTAGACTGAACGTAGCCTAAAGATGGACGCAGACCGAAGTCGAACTGGTATTGTGCAGTGATTTCAATGTCACGAGTCTTGTTAGCGATAGTATCAGAAGCATCGCCATATGGAGTCATGTTTTGAGTTTCAGCATACATTACAGCCAGGTATACATTGTTTGCGTCGTATTTAGCACCAACGTTCCATGCCTGAGCTTTATCGCCTTCAGCAGTGCTGAATACTTTTTGTTGGTTGGTACGGTTTGAAGAAGAGAAACCAGCACCGAAGTTCACGCCGTAACCGATATCATAAGTAGAAGAGATACCGAAACCGTCGCCGTTCTGATCTTTCAGGTTGTCACCAGTGTAAACACCGTTTGCAACAGCGCTGCGATCGTTTTCGTTTTTGCCTTGATATTGCAGAGCAAAGTTCAGACCATCAACCAGACCGAAGAAGTTGGTGTTACGGTAAGTAGCCAGGCCAGTAGAACGGCCAGTCATGTAGTTGTCAGAGTTGGAGATTGAATCACCACCGAACACTGGCAGCATGTCAGTCCATGCGTTGACATCATAGATTACGCCGTAGTTACGGCCGTAGTCGAATGAACCAAATTCAGCAAATTTCAGACCAGCAAAGCCCAGACGGGTTTTGTTGCCTTTGTCGCCTTGGGATTCAGCGTGGTTAGCCTGAACGTTGTATTCCCACTGGCCGTAACCGGTCAGTTGGTCAGTAATTTGGGTTTCACCTTTGAAGCCGAAACGAACATAAGATTCGTCGCCGTCTTGGCCAGCGTTGTCAGAGAACTGGTGACGCGCGTCAACTTTACCGTACAGGTCAAGTTTGTTGCCGTCTTTGTTGTAGATTTCTGCTGCATTAGCTGCACCAGCTACTAACAATGCTGGGATTACTACTGCAAGAATATTGCGCTTCATCATTATTATTACCCTCATTGGTGTTATTCGGACACCTGCCACTGCCGCCAATAATTTTTTTGGAACTATTGTTGAGAGTTTGGTGTCGTCTGTGTCTGAACGCAGTGTTCCATTCACGAGGGTTATAATCCAGACCGAAAATGCTACCAATTACCTGAATATGTTTCATTGGGAAACTATGTGTTACAAAATGTAAATATCAGGGAACTTTGTGACTTAGATCGAACTTTAAAAAATGATAAAAGCCAGCAAGGCTGGCTTTTATTTATAAAAAATCACACTTTTTTTCTAAATGACGAAATTAGAAACTGGCATTTCTCGGTGTGCGTGGGAACGGAATGACATCCCGAACGTTTTGAACCCCTGTTACATATGAGATCAACCGCTCAAATCCAAGGCCAAAGCCTGAATGTGGCACCGTGCCATAGCGACGCAGATCACGATACCACCAATAATCTTCTTTATTGAGGCCCATTTCTGCCAAACGTGCATCCAGCACATCTAAACGCTCTTCACGTTGTGAACCACCGATGATTTCGCCAATACCCGGTGCGAGAACATCCATTGCTGCCACGGTTTTACCATCTTCATTCATACGCATATAGAATGCTTTGATATCTTTTGGATAGTTTTTAACCACTACTGGCGCTTTAAAGTGTTGCTCAGCTAAATAGCGCTCATGCTCAGAAGACAAATCTATGCCCCAGGAGACATCATTCTCAAACTTCTGGCCTGATGCCAGCAAGATCTCAATAGCATCAGTGTAGTCAACCTGAGCAAAGTCCGAGGTGACAAAGCGCTGCAAGCGATCAACCGCATCTTTATCCACACGTTCGGCAAAGAATTTCATGTCATCTGCACGTTCGTTCAACACCGCCTGGAAGACGTATTTCAACATTTTCTCAGCTAAACCGGCGACATCATCTAATGATGCAAAGGCCACTTCTGGCTCTACCATCCAGAACTCGGCCAAATGGCGGCTGGTGTTAGAGTTCTCAGCACGGAAAGTTGGGCCGAATGTGTAAACTTTGGATAACGCGCAGGCGTAAGTTTCGCCGTTAAGCTGACCGGATACCGTCAGAAAAGCTTCTTTGCCGAAGAAATCTTCACTGAAATCGACCGCGCCGCTATCAGTACGCGGCAGGTTTTCCAGATCCAATGTCGATACACGGAACATCTCACCCGCACCTTCAGTATCAGATGCCGTGATTAGCGGTGTTGAAACCCAAAAGTAACCGTTCTCATCGAAGAAACGGTGAATAGCTTGTGCCAAAGTATGGCGAACACGAGCCACTGCACCAATCAGGTTAGTGCGCGGACGCAAGTGTGCGACTTCGCGCAAGTATTCGATACTGTGACGTTTTGCCGCCATTGGATAAGTATCGGGATCATCAACCCAACCGACCACTTTGATAGCGGTTGCCTGAATTTCAAAACTCTGCCCTTCACCCGGTGATGCCACTACGGTGCCAGTCACTTCTACTGAACAGCCGGTAGTTAAATGTAATACTTCGTCCTGATAATTAGGCAAAGTATTATTTACGACGGCCTGTAACGGGTCAAAGCAGGAACCGTCATAAACGGCAACGAAGGAGATACCCGCTTTAGAATCTCTCCGGGTACGCACCCAACCGCGCACGGTGACTTCACTGTCAACCGCAGCACGGCCTTGCAGTACGTCGACTACAGGCACTACGCTCATAGATTTCTCTCTTTAATAGTTTTGGATAATTTTGATATCGAAATAGTTAACAACCCAAAGAAATGGGGATGTTGCTATGTTACTTGCGGCGGTGCAGGACACAAGTAGAAATCATCAGTTCAGTGCAACATTGTTATAAAAATATACGACACAAACAGAGAAATGATTGAATAGTGGAATATAGAAGAGTAAAGCGAGGAAAAAAGTTCAAGTTAGAGAGGGACCGGGCAAGCACCTGCCGCCCGGCAATTGCATATTAGCTGGCCTTTTTAACCAACGGCAGAGCGAATGCTTCACGTAATTCATCAACAAAAGCGGGATCATGACAAATGGTTTTACCTGGGCTATCAGACAGTTTAGCCACCGGTTTGTCATTACACTCAACCAGTTTAATCACGATATTCAGCGGCTTAACGCCTGGAATATCACAGGTTAAACGCGTACCAATACCAAATACTAATTTAACCCGTTGGTAGAAGTGGCGGTACAGCGACAGCGCTTTTTCCAGATCCAGATTATCTGAGAACACCAATGTTTTGCTCATTGGGTCAATGCCCAGTTTTTCATAATGGGCGATAGCCTTTTCACCCCATTCAACCGGATCACCCGAGTCATGGCGCAATCCCTGATAGCGGTCCGCGAAGGTTTTATCAAAATCGCGCAGGAATGCATCCATAGTAATGCAGTCGGTTAACGCCACACCAAGTTGGTTTGGATACTCATCTAACCAGGCTTGTAACGCGACGCGTTGGCTATTGGCCAGCACCGGGCTAATTTGTTGATGCGCCTGGAACCATTCATGAGCTTGGGTTCCCACGGGGTCTAAAGACAATTTCCGTGCTAAATCATAATTACTGGTGCCCACCAGGTAGGGGAATTCATCTTTTAAGTGACTGACAATGGCATGTTGTATTTCGCGTGAGAAACGGCGACGCGTACCAAAATCCATTAACTTGAAGTGGGTTATATCAATATCAGCACTGAGCGCGTTAAATTGCTGAAGCTTGCTACGCAGCTGTGAAACAGCCAGATCAGCCGTGACATGTGCAGAACGGCGGCGATGGACGATTTCACTGATTACCGCTAATAGTGGCACTTCCCACAGAATTGTTTCGCACCATAACCCAGTAATACGAATATCTAATTCACCGTCATTATCAGATACAGTGACTTGCTCGGGATTAAAACGAAAGGCCCGTAGCCAATTGAGATAGTCATTTTTAAAGAAGGGCAAACCGGAGAGGTACTGATACTCATCATCGGTCAATGCCAATTGGCTCATCAATGTTATCTGGTGGCGGATTTCGTCGGCATACTCGCCCAGCAGCTCATCACCACGGCAGCGGAACTCAGCGGCAACGGTAATATGGCGATAACGATGAAACACTGCTTGTTGCATATGAAGTTTATATGCATCGGTATCAAGCAATGAAGTCAAAATCGGTGAGGCGTCTTGGGTCATGGCGCTATACAGCATCCTCGTAGGAGCATTTTCCACAGTCGGCATAATCTAAAGTCGCAGAAGTATACCGGTATTATCCTGTTATTGAAGCCTCATCACACCATAAATTCTAATCCCAGGTCTAGGATTAAACGTGCCATCAGCGATAGAAAAGCTGTTTTGCTAAACGATCAATCCAATTAAGGTCAGTTTTTTAGCTATTTAGATAATAAGGAGAAAATTGTATTAAAATATATAGGGTTATTAATCTGAATAGAATATAGACAATAGCCACGGGTATATTCGAAATAACGTGAAACATCCGGCAAGCTTTCTTCTCTTGATAACATCAACTCTCCGTTTGGTTTTGAGTTAAATGTAATAAAGTCGCGGGCATGCGAGGCGGCTCGAAAAAAGATCATTCAATGCACTATTTGCCGTATTAACACCGCCTCTCACCTAGGTTTTTTTGAGCATTGTGATACATTGAAAAGATTCTCTGAGTCTAAGACGAAGTCGCTGGCAGCCGTACTTTGAAGATAAGGTTTTGAAGCTAAAGTTTTAAGCCAAAACGACCATAAATACAGACTTGATAATCATATTCACTGATGACGTCAAAAGGGTTTCCATGACACAACAGCCACAAGTTAAATACCGTCACGATTATAAATCGCCGGATTACACTATCACCGATATCAATCTGGATTTTGCACTTGATGCACAAAAAACCACAGTAACGGCGATCAGTCAGGTAAAACGTCAAACAGCAGACGTGACACCGTTGGTTTTAGATGGTGAGGATTTAACGCTCGTGAGTATCAGCGTTGACGGGCAAGCATGGCCGCATTACCAGCTACAGGATAATTCGCTGGTTATTGAGCAATTACCCGCTCATTTTACTCTGACAATCGTCAATGATATTCACCCTGCAACTAACAGCGCACTTGAGGGGTTATATCTTTCCGGTGAGGCACTCTGTACCCAATGTGAAGCTGAAGGTTTCCGTCATATTACCTATTATTTAGATCGCCCTGATGTGTTGGCGCGTTTTACCACCCGCATTGTCGCTGATAAAGCACTTTATCCTTATTTACTCTCCAACGGTAACCATGTGGGGCAGGGAGTTCTGGATGATGGCCGCCATTGGGTAAAATGGGAAGACCCGTTCCCAAAACCTTGTTACCTGTTTGCTTTGGTCGCCGGTGATTTTGATGTGTTGCGTGATAAGTTCATTACCCGCTCGGGGCGTGAAGTTGCGCTGGAGTTGTTTGTTGACCGCGGTAATCTGGATCGCGCCGACTGGGCGATGACCTCATTGAAGAACTCCATGAAGTGGGATGAAACCCGTTTTGGTCTGGAGTATGACCTCGACATTTATATGATTGTGGCGGTTGATTTCTTCAATATGGGGGCCATGGAAAATAAAGGGTTGAATGTTTTCAATTCAAAATATGTTCTGGCAAAAGCAGAAACGGCGACAGATAAAGATTATCTGAACATTGAAGCGGTTATTGGTCATGAATATTTTCATAACTGGACGGGTAACCGAGTCACCTGCCGTGATTGGTTCCAATTAAGCCTGAAAGAAGGTTTAACGGTATTCCGCGACCAGGAATTTAGTTCTGACTTAGGCTCGCGCTCAGTCAATCGTATTGAAAACGTACGAGTTATGCGTGCAGCGCAGTTTGCCGAAGATGCCAGCCCGATGGCTCATGCCATTCGCCCGGATAAAGTCATCGAGATGAACAACTTCTATACCTTAACTGTGTATGAGAAAGGGTCAGAAGTTATCCGCATGATGCATACTTTGCTGGGTGAACAGCAATTCCAGGCTGGCATGCAACTCTATTTTGAACGCCATGATGGCAGTGCGGCGACCTGTGATGATTTTGTGCAGGCAATGGAAGATGCATCTAATGTCGATCTGTCTTTATTCCGCCGCTGGTATAGCCAATCCGGTACACCAATACTGACGGTACGTGATGATTATGATGCTGAAAAACAGCAATATCATCTGCACGTTAGTCAGAAAACGTTGCCAACGGCTGATCAGCCAGAAAAATTGCCATTGCATATCCCATTGGATATTGAGCTATATGACAGTAAAGGCAATGTGATTGCATTGCAGCGAAATGGTTTACCAGTTCATCATGTTCTGAATGTGACAGAGGCTGAACAGACCTTTACCTTTGATAATGTAGAGCACACTCCGATCCCGTCCCTGTTACGGGAATTCTCTGCACCGGTCAAATTGGATTATACCTACAGCGATCAGCAACTCACGTTCCTCATGCAACATGCGCGCAATGAATTTTCCCGTTGGGATGCGGCACAAAGTTTGCTGGCAACCTATATCAAACTCAATGTTGCTAAATATCAACAAAAACAGCCGCTGACTTTGCCTAATCACGTCGCTGATGCTTTCCGCGCCATATTGCTTGATGAAAATCTTGATCCCGCGTTAGCGGCACAGATCCTGACATTGCCATCAGAAAATGAAATTGCGGAACTGTTTACCACAATTGATCCGCAAGCTATCAGTGCGGTGCATGAGGCTATTACCCGCTGTCTGGCAAATGAATTATCGGACGAATTATTGGCCGTCTATGTGGCGAATATAACTCCTGAATATCGTATTGAACACAGTGATATTGCTAAGCGGGCATTACGAAATACTTGTCTGAGTTATTTGGCGTTTGGTGATGCTGAGTTTGCAAATAAGCTTGTCTGTTCTCAATATCATCAAGCTGACAACATGACGGACTCGCTGGCAGCATTAGCAGCCGCAGTTGCTGCCCAGTTGCCTTGCCGTGATGAATTACTGGCGGCGTTTGATGTGCGCTGGAGTCATGATGGTTTGGTGATGGATAAATGGTTTGCACTGCAAGCAACCAGCCCTGCGGCGGATGTTTTGACACAGGTGCGAGATTTACTTAAGCATCCTGCATTTAGTCTGAGTAATCCCAACCGTACCCGTTCGTTGATTGGTAGTTTTGCTTCCGGTAATCCGGCCGCATTCCACGCCACTGACGGTAGCGGTTATCAATTCCTGGTAGAAATACTTAGCGATTTGAATACCCGTAACCCACAGGTTGCCGCTCGTTTGATTGAACCATTGATTCGTTTGAAACGCTATGACTCAGGTCGCCAAACGTTGATGCGCCAGGCTTTGGAACAATTGAAAACATTGGATAATTTATCTGGTGATTTATACGAAAAGATAACCAAAGCATTGGCCGCATAGATAGGTTGTTTGCATGATAAACAGAGGGCAGCGATGCTCTCTGTTTTTTATCCCCTGAAATACCTGCAGTCTTTGCATGGCTTTACGTCGCAAACGTTTACTTTCCTGAGAGATGAATTTACCATTCCCGCATCAACGGCTAGTCACCGCTCGCTCAGGAGATCACATGTATTATCCACTCGTTAAAAAAGCACTATTTCAGCTTGATCCAGAACGTGCCCATGAATTCACTTTTCGCCAGCTAAAACGTCTTACCGGCACACCGCTTCAATTTTTGGTTAGCCAATCAGTGCCAACCAAGCCTGTAAGCTGTATGGGCCTGTCATTCAAGAATCCATTAGGTTTGGCTGCGGGTTTGGATAAAGACGGCGAGTGTATTGATGCTCTTGGCGCGATGGGATTTGGTTTTATTGAAGTCGGAACGGTAACACCAAAGCCACAGTCAGGAAATGATAAACCAAGATTGTTTAGGATCGTCGAGGCTGAAGGCTTGATCAATCGTATGGGATTTAATAATCATGGGGTTGATAACTTAATTGAAAACGTCAAGAAATCACATTTTGGCGGTATTTTAGGTATTAATATTGGCAAGAATAAAGATACGCCGGTAGAACAAGGCAAAGAAGATTACTTGATTTGTATGGATAAAGTTTATCCTTACGCCGGATATATCGCGATTAATATTTCATCACCCAACACCCCAGGATTACGATCTTTACAGTATGGTGAAGCGCTGGATGATTTATTAGCAGCAATTAAAAATAAACAAACTGAATTACATCAGCGCCATCATAAGTATGTTCCGGTGGCGGTAAAGATCGCCCCGGATCTTACTGAAGAAGAATTGATCCAAATAGCGGACAGTTTGGTTCGCCATAATATAGATGGCGTTATCGCCACTAATACCACTTTAGATCGTTCTCTCATTCAGGGATTAAATTATTGCGAACAAGCCGGTGGGTTAAGTGGCCGTCCATTGCAATTACGTAGTACTGAAGTGATTCGCCGTTTATCGCAAGAGCTACAAGGCCGCTTACCTATTATTGGGGTGGGTGGAATTGACTCAGTCACTGCTGCTCGAGAAAAAATGGCTGCGGGAGCTTCATTGATTCAAATTTATTCCGGATTTATCTTCCGTGGGCCAGGTTTGATTAAGAATATCGTTACTCATATCTAATTATTTATCTTCATTATTGGCCGGGGGGTTTATTTATTCCTCCGGCTCGTCTATATTTTACCCCAATGGATTAAATATACATCAAAAGCCTTATACGATTAAGTGCAATTAGATGGTTGATAACTCAAATTGTTGAGTCAATAATGTTGGTGAGCGTGGCGGGAAGGGTAAAATATGCGGATTAAACCAGACGATAAATGGCGTTGGTATTTTGATACCGAACATGACCGACTTATGTTGGATTTAGCCAATGGTATGATATTTCGCTCGCGCTTCCCGTCTAAAATGTTAACCCCTGATGCATTTGATGAGTCTGCATTTTGTGTCGACGATGCCGCGCTTTATTTTGAGTTTGAAGATCAATGCCGCCAAATTAAAATGGGGCATGAGCAACGTTCGGAATTGATATTAAATGCGTTGGTTGCTTTTCGTTTTCTTAAACCATTAATGCCCAAAAGCTGGTATTTTGCACAACAATCTAAAACGTGGCTGCCACAGAATGCAGAGCTGGCGACAGTAAAAGTATTGGAGAACGGTGAAGATATTAGTTTGTTAGTGGTTGAGTCTGGTGACACTGCCAGTTTGTGTTTATTAGCACAATCCCAGGTAGTATTAGCCGGGCGTCAGTTAGTATTGGG
This sequence comes from Yersinia sp. 22-579, assembly GCF_030433455.1. Taxonomy (NCBI): domain Bacteria; kingdom Pseudomonadati; phylum Pseudomonadota; class Gammaproteobacteria; order Enterobacterales; family Yersiniaceae; genus Yersinia; species Yersinia sp. 22-579. Next base: position 457,859 of record NZ_JAUJTZ010000001.1, read on the forward strand.
CGATGCGATAAAGATAATGAATGACCGCTTAATACCGTTGGTTATCGAGAAACCTTATGCCGCACCGGCCTTTAATCTTGACCGGGCGGTTTAGTTAATCAGTTGCAGCTTATTTGCCGCTAAGCGTAATATCTCCTTTAGGTATGCAACTGCAACAAAGAATCGTTCCGTCATTTCCAATAGCACTTTGTTTTAACGGTGCGACCTCGCCATTGATTAACGTAATTCTGCAACTGCCACATATTCCTGCCCGGCACGAGTAAGGAATGCGGATATTTTGTTGCTCCAACTGTTCCAATAATACCTGCTGATTATTCCCGTTAAAGCGAATACCATTATACTCAATGGCTACGGCTTTGGATTTATCCTCTGGTGCCGCAAGGCTTTCAACTACCGCTCCAGCGCCATAAGGGCGCGGTGGCTTAGTTGACAGAACTTCTACTTCATCCCCAACCCGAATAATACCACTGTTCCTGGCCACCATATTCTGACCAAAATCGATATCGCCATTCTCGGCGGTTCGGAATGTCTGTAGTGTTTGTAATGGCTCGCCGGTTGGATGCTTGCGACCGCGCTCAACACTGACCGTGGTTAATACGCAGCGGCTACATGGCTTAACCAAATCAAAGGTAATATCGCCCACTCGGATAACTTGCCAACTGTCTTCAGCAAATGCACTGGCACCGGTCACCAGTAAATTAGGGCGAAACTGTTCTAGCTTAATACTGCCGGGGCAGCGTTGTTGCAACTCTTTAAATGAAGCTTCGTTAATTAACAGATAAGGGAAACCATCAGCGAATGACAGCGGGATTTCCGGCATGGGTTTTACCCGCCGAGTTAATTCTGGCCCCAGCCAGCGTAATTGTACTTCTCTTTGAAAATAACCACTGAGCCAGTTGTTGATAGCAGCAGGGGCAATGAGCGCGGTAAAATGATTCCCCCAAACTTCTGTCGGTTCGGCATTGGCTAAAAAATCATTAAAGCGGATACTGGCACTCTCGCCGTCAGGGGCAGTGAGATATAAACCGTCTGACATTAAGGCGGGGGTAAACATCACCATCTTCGGATATTGGCGCGCAGTAATAAAAGTGCCATCCGGTTCGGTAATCATAAATACGCGGTCAAAGGCCAATCCACTGCTGCTGACTTGTGCATGAGAAAGCTGCAAGCCGCGCATGGATTTTACCGGATGAACATAAAGTCGGGAGAGGGTAATCACCATTGCCTCCGTGCGAGTATTAAATAAGAGGGAGCAACTTTATGACAAGCTGCTGGGATTAGCTATAATGCGCAACAATTTTCTTTTTGGTGATAGTGCGATATGAACTCTCTGTTTGCCAGCACGGCGCGTGGACTGGAAGAACTGTTAAAAAGCGAACTCGAAGCGTTGGGCGCTCACGACTGTAAAATAGTGCAGGGCGGGGTACATTTTCAGGGCGACGATCGACTCATGTACCAAAGCCTGCTGTGGAGCCGTTTGGCTTCGCGCATTTTGTTACCGCTCAATGATTTTAAAGTTTACAGCGATTTAGATTTGTACCTTGGGGTGCAGGCGATTGATTGGCCATCAATTTTTGGTGTGGATAAAACCTTTGCCGTGCATTTTAGCGGCGTGAATGACGAAATCCGCAATAGCCAGTATGGGGCATTAAAAGTTAAAGATGCCATCGTCGATAGCTTTACTCGTAAGCTGGATCAGCGCCCAACTGTAGCTAAACAGCAGCCGGATATCCGGGTGAATGTTTTCCTGCAACGAGAGATGGCCAGTGTCGCGCTGGATCTCAGTGGCGAAGGTTTGCATCAGCGCGGCTATCGTGACCTTACCGGTCAGGCGCCGCTGAAAGAAAATTTGGCTGCGGCGATTATCCAACGTTCTGGCTGGCAGTTGGGCACGCCGATGGTCGATCCGATGTGTGGTTCAGGTACATTGCTGATTGAAGCTGCCATGATGGCATCTGACCGCGCACCGGGGCTGCATCGTGAGCATTGGGGCTTTACCGCCTGGAGTGCTTTTAACGAAGAGCTGTGGCGTGAATTAACCACCGAAGCGCAAGTTCGTGCGCGCCGTGGTTTGCAGGAGACGACCTCGCGCTTCTTTGGTTCTGATATTGATCGGCGTGTGATTGAGATGGCTCGAGCCAATGCCCGTCGCGCTGGGGTAGCAGAACTGATTACCTTTAATGCCAACGATGTCAGCAAATTGGTAAATCCATTACCGGAAGGGCCAGTAGGTACGGTTATCAGTAACCCACCTTATGGTGAGCGGTTGGACAGTGAGCCAGCATTGATTGCGTTGCATAATATGCTCGGCCGCATTATGAAAACGTCATTTGGTGGTTGGCGTCTATCCTTGTTCAGTGCCTCGCCGGACCTGCTGAGCTGCCTGCAATTGCGTGCAGAGCGCGAATTCAAAGCTAAAAATGGCCCGTTGGATTGCGTGCAGAAAAACTACCAATTAGCGGTAAATCCACAAGGTGCGGCGGGTGTTCAGGTTGCTGAGGATTATGCTAACCGCCTGCGTAAGAATGTGAAAAAGCTGGATAAATGGGCTAAGCAACAGGGCATTGAGTGTTACCGCCTGTATGATGCTGATTTGCCAGATTATAACGTGGCCGTTGACCGTTATGGTAGCAAGGTGGTAGTGCAGGAATATGCGCCGCCGAAAACCATTGATGCACAAAAAGCGCGTCAGCGTCTGTTTGATGTGATTAATGCCACTTTGGCGGTGTTGAATTTGCCTTCTAACCAGTTGGTATTGAAAACTCGCGAACGGCAGAAAGGCAAAAACCAATACGAGAAATTGGCCCAGAAAGGCGAGTTCCTGCTGGTGAGTGAATATAATGCCAAGTTATGGGTTAACCTGACCGATTATCTCGATACCGGCTTGTTCCTGGATCACCGTATTGCCCGTCAGATGCTGGGCAAAATGAGCCAGGGTAAAGACTTCCTTAATCTGTTCGCTTATACCGGTACTGCCAGTGTTCATGCAGGGCTGGGGGGCGCACGCAGTACCACTACAGTCGATATGTCGCGCACCTATTTGGAATGGGCGGAGAAAAACCTGCGGGCAAATGGTTTAACTGGCCAGCAGCACCGCTTGATTCAGGCCGATTGCCTCTCCTGGCTGAGTAACACCGATGAGCAATTCGACGTGATCTTCATTGATCCACCGACGTTCTCCAACTCCAAGCGTATGGAGACCACCTTTGATGTTCAGCGCGATCATTTAGTGCTGATGAAAGAACTTAGACGGTTACTGCGCCGTAAGGGAACAATCATGTTCTCAAACAATAAGCGCGGTTTCCAGATGGATTTGGACGGGATAAAGGCGTTGGGATTGGAAGCGAAAGAGATCACCGCGCAAACACAATCTGAAGACTTTGCCCGCAATCGTCAAATCCACAACTGCTGGCTGGTGACTCACAGCCACGAGGAAAAGTAGAAACTATGTCGTTAATTAGCATGTCCGGTGCCTGGCTGTCGTTCAGCGATGCACCTTTATTAGATAATACTGAATTGCATATTGAGGCAAACGAACGTGTTTGTCTGGTGGGCCGCAATGGCGCGGGCAAATCCACCTTGCTGAAAATTCTGAGCAAAGAAGTGCCTTTGGATGATGGTCGGCTCATTTATGAGCAGGATTTAATTGTCGCGCGTTTGCAACAAGATCCACCGCGTAATGTGGCCGGTACGGTGTTTGACTTTGTTGCAGAAGGTGTTCAGGAACAAGCCGAGCATTTGAAGGCTTACCATGCCACGCTGCATCAGGTTGAACTTGATCCGAGCGAAAAAAACCTCAATCGGCTGGCGGCATTGCAGGAGATTTTGGATCACCAGGGTTTATGGCAATTAGATAGCCGCATTCAGGAAGTGCTGAAACAGTTGGGTCTGAATGCAGATGCCGAGCTTTCCTCGCTGTCGGGCGGCTGGTTGCGTAAAGCGGCATTAGGTCGCGCACTGGTTAGCTCGCCAAAAGTGCTGTTACTGGATGAACCGACCAACCATTTAGATATTGAAACCATTAACTGGCTGGAAGGGTTCCTGAAAGAATTCCAGGGCAGCATTGTCTTTATTTCTCATGACCGTTCCTTTATTCGCGCGATGGCAACACGCATTGTCGATCTGGACCGCGGTAAATTGGTGTCATGGCCAGGTAATTACGAACTGTATCTTGCCAGCAAAGAAGAAGCGCTGCGGGTCGAAGAACTGCAAAACGCTGAATTTGACCGCAAACTGGCGCAAGAAGAAGTGTGGATCCGCCAAGGTATCAAAGCACGACGCACCCGTAATGAGGGCCGTGTTCGCGCCCTGAAAGCACTGCGTATGGAGCGTTCACAGCGCCGTGAAGTGATGGGTACGGCCAAGATGCAAGTGGAAGAAACCGTGCGTTCAGGCAAAATTGTCTTCGACCTGGAAAATGTTAATTATCAGGTCGGTGGCAAAGTTTTGGTGAAAGATTTCACTGCTCAAGTACAGCGCGGTGACAAAATTGCGCTAGTGGGGCCGAATGGTTGCGGTAAAACCACCTTGCTGAAACTGATGCTCGGTCAGCTTAAAGCCGATAGCGGTAAAGTCCATTGCGGCACCAAACTGGAAGTGGCCTATTTTGACCAGCATCGTGCAGAACTTGATCCAGAGCGCACGGTGATGGATAACCTGGCTGAAGGTAAGCAGGAAGTGATGGTCAATGGCCGTTCACGCCATGTTCTGGGCTACCTGCAAGACTTCTTGTTCCACCCGAAACGCGCTATGACCCCGGTAAAAGCGTTATCTGGTGGTGAGCGTAACCGTCTGTTATTGGCTAAATTATTCCTTAAGCCAAGTAACTTGCTGATCCTCGATGAACCGACCAACGATCTGGATGTGGAAACACTGGAACTGTTGGAAGAAATGGTTGATAGCTATCAGGGCACCGTATTGTTGGTTAGCCATGACCGTCAATTCGTTGATAACTCAGTAACAGAGTGCTGGATCTTTGAAGGCAATGGTCAAATTAGCAGCTTCGTCGGCGGCTATTATGATGCTCATCAGCAGCGCGCCGAGGCGAAACCTATTCGTCAGGTGGCAGCAAAAGTTGAAGAAACCAAAGCGGCTGCGCCGGTTAAAAGCACTGCTCCAGCGGCCAAACGCCCTGGCAAGCTGAGCTATAACTTGCAACGTGAGTTGGATCAGTTACCACAGCAATTAGAAAAACTGGAACATGAAATCAGTAAGTTACAGGCTGAGGTTAGCCATGCTGATTTCTTCTCCCGTCCACACGAAGAAACACAACAGGTTTTGAAAGCATTAGCCGATGCTGAACAAGCATTAGAAGTGGCGTTTAGTCGTTGGGAAGAGCTGGAAGCTCAGAAAAACGGCTAAAACGTATTTGCACTGTTCTGTCAGGTGACGCGATATCCTACTTTATGATGATATTATGTCTATTGTTATAGTAAGTTACTTGATAGAACGGTGTTCAATCCCCTTTATATAAAAGGGGGGCAGCCGTGAGGGATTCGATATTGTGTTCTGTAATTCAGCCTGAGCACGGCGAGCACACAGGGCAGTCAGGGAACGTTATCCTGTGCCGGCAGTGCGATATGTCAGTGGCCTTACCCTCCTTGCCTTATGGCACCAAAGCGGTATGTCCGCGCTGTAAAACCACACTGACCGCGCGGTGGGACGAACCACGTAAGCGCCCGGTTGGTTATGCTATCAGCGCACTCTTTATGCTGTTGCTGGCTAATATGTTCCCCTTCGTCAATATGCGCGTGGCAGGGATTACCAGCGAAATTACCCTGATCCAAATACCCAAAGTGATGGTGGCAGATGACTATGCCAGCATGGCAACGTTATTTATGGTTTTGGTTCAGCTGATTCCAGCTTTCTGCATGGTAGCCATTATTTTACTTTGTCTGCGAGTGCGTATGCCGCACCGCTGGAAGGCACTGATAGCAAAAGCACTTTTCCAATTCAAGACCTGGTGCATGGTCGAGATTTTCCTCGCCGGTGTGCTGGTTAGTTTTGTTAAGCTGATGGCTTACGGCGAAATCGGCATTGGCAGCAGTTTTGTCCCTTATTGCTTATTCTGTTTATTGCAGGTGCGTGCTTTTCAATGTGTCGACCGCCATTGGATGTGGCAGGATATTGCCCCCGCACCCGCGTTACCTCATCCATTGATTGCAGGCCGAACCGGTTTGCGCCAGGGACTGCGCTCTTGCGCGTGCTGTACGGCCATTTTGCCACAGGACCTGGTGGAATGCCCTCGTTGCCATACTCATGGCTATATCCGTCGGCGCAATAGCCTCCAGTGGACAATGGCACTATTAGTCACGTCAATCATGTTATATATCCCAGCCAACCTGATGCCCATTATGATTACTGAAAGTTTGGGGAATCAGATGAACTCCACCATCATGGCTGGGGTGATTTTCTTGTGGAGTGAAGGCTCTTATCCGGTGGCAATGGTGATTTTTATTGCCAGTATTATGGTGCCATCATTAAAAATGCTAGCGATAGGTTGGTTATGTTGGGATGCAAAAGGCAAAGGTAATACCGATACTGAACGGATGCATTTTATTTATGAAATAGTGGAGTTTGTTGGCCGCTGGTCAATGATTGATGTTTTTGTTATCGCGGTGCTGTCGTCATTGGTACGTATTGGGCAACTGATGAGTATCTATCCGGCGATTGGTGCCCTGCTATTTGCCATGGTGGTTATCCTGACCATGTTTGCTGCATTAACCTTCGATCCGCGTTTAACCTGGGATCGGATAAGTGAAACAACCCAAAAGGAGCCGCAAGGTGACGGACAATAATCCCAGCCAGGGTGTGGCAGAAATTGAAAAAATCAAGCGCTGGTCCCCGGTGTGGATCATCCCGATTGTCACTGCGCTGATTGGCGCATGGATACTGTTTTATCACTTTAGCCATCAGGGGCCGCAGGTGGTTATGACCACTTTGAACGCTGAAGGCATTGAAGCGGGTAAAACCAAAATAAAGAGCCGCAGTGTTGATGTTGGCATCGTTGAGCAGGTCACGTTAAGTGAAGATCTCAACCATGTTATTGTGAAGGCGCGGTTGAATTCCGGCATGAATACCTTGCTACACAGCGATACCGTTTTCTGGGTGGTCAAGCCGCAGATTGGCCGTGAAGGTGTTTCCGGCTTGGGAACTTTGCTATCAGGGGCTTACATTGAACTGCAACCTGGTGGTAAAGGTAAGCCATTAAATGAGTTCGCATTATTGGATTCCCCGCCCCTTGCCTCACCGGATGCCAAAGGGCTGCGCATCATACTTGACAGCGAGCAAGCCGGGCAGCTGAATGCTGGCGATCCGGTGTTGTTCCGTGGCTATCGTGTAGGCTCAGTGGAAACCAGTGCTTTTGATGCGAAATCACGCCTGATGCGTTATCAGCTATTCATTGGCGCGCCTTATGACAGTCTGGTCACCAGTAATGTGCGTTTCTGGAAAGACAGTGGGGTGGCGGTAGATCTCTCCTCGCAAGGGATGCGCGTCGAAATGGCCTCTCTGGCGACTTTATTCAGTGGCGGCGTCAGCTTTGATGTACCAGACGGCTTAGATCCGGGCAAGCAAATTACCGAGTCTAAAGCTGAGTTCAAGCTGTTTGATAACCGCAGCAGTATTCAAAATTCGCTGTATACCGAACATGAAGATTTCTTGCTGTTCTTCTCCGACTCCGTACGTGGCTTACAAGCTGGAGCACCGGTTGAATTCCGCGGAATTCGTATCGGGACTGTCGGGGATGTGCCTTTCTTCGCTGAAGGAATGAGACAGCGCGTTGATAATGACTTCCGAATTCCGGTGCTAATTCGTATTGAGCCTGGCCGCTTCCGCGAGGACTTAGGCCCAGATGCTAATTTTGAAAAAATACTGAAAACGGCCAAAGAACGCGGTCTACGTGCCTCGCTGAAATCAGGCAACTTGTTGACCGGCGCACTGTTTGTCGATCTGGATTTTTACCCAGATGCCAAACCGTGGAAAGGGCCAGTGGAAGTGGCGGGCTATCCTTTGCTGCCAACCGTCAGCGGTGGTTTAGCGCAGATTCAGCAAAAAGTGATGCAAACACTGGATAAGATTAATAATCTGCCGCTGGATCCAATGGTCACAGAAGTCACCAAAACACTGGTTGAAAGTCAGAAAACCATGCGTGAAACCCAGAAAACGCTGGAATCACTGACGGCACTCACTGCCAGCCCGGCAATGCAGGATTTACCGAAAGATCTGCAAAAAACCTTGAATGAATTGAATCGTAGTATGAAAGGTTTCCAACCTGGTTCACCGGCCTACAATAAAATGGTGGGTGATATGCAGCGGTTAGATCAGGTGTTGCGTGAATTACAGCCGGTGTTGCGGACGCTGAATGAAAAGAGCAACGCGCTGGTATTTGAAGCGGCAGGAAGTCAGGATCCTCAGCCTAAGAAGGCCAAAAAATGATGAAATGGATGGCAGTTATCGCAGCGCTATTACTCAGTGCTTGCAGCAGCACACCCAGCAAAACGTACTATCAGTTGCCAGCTCTCAGTGCGCCTGCTGGCGCGACGAGTAGTGTTGCATCAAGGCAACTGTGGGTTGAGCATGTTGGCGTAGCGGATTATCTGGCGGCGGCCGGTGTGGTATATCAAACCAACGATGTGCAATACGTGATTGCCAGCAACAACCTCTGGGCAAGCCCATTGGATCAACAGTTGCAGCAAACCTTGGTCACTAATCTGAGCAATGCGCTACCGGGCTGGCTGGTCTCCTCACAACCACTCGATAGCGATCAGGATGTCCTGAATGTCACTGTCACCGGGTTCCATGGCCGCTATGATGGGCGCGCCATCATCCGTGGTGTTTGGATACTCAAACGTCAGGGGCAACTGATTAAACAGCCGTTCGATTTAGAGCTTAAACAGGGCGAAGATGGTTATGATGCACTGATTCGTACTCTGGCTGAGGGTTGGCAGCAAGAGGCCAAGTCGATAGCTGCCCAGTTACGGTGATTTAAGTCATATTTTGTTCCAAATCTGTCTAATCCTCTTTCATCGATAATTATAAATTTATTGTGAAAGAGGATTTTTATTATATATCAATTAGTTAATGCCATTCACCCCAAATCAATCACTTAGCAAATTCAGCGGGCATAGCTCACAAATATGACATTGGCGTGAATTTTGCGCATTGCTTTTCTGTTTCCTAAGGTCTATCACTTAACTGTGACTGAACATAAAGTAGTCACTGTTTTCTTTCCACCAGACCGAAAGATGAGGGAAACGAGGCATGAAGAGACAGAAAAGAGATCGCTTGGAAAGAGCGTTGTCACGTGGTTATCAAGCAGGTATTTCAGGGCGTTCAAGGGAAATTTGCCCCTATCAAGCTTTAGACGCCAGATCGCATTGGTTAGGAGGTTGGCGACAAGCCATGGAGGACAGGGCTGTGACCGCTTAAGCGGCTCTCTGTCAGACTAAGGGATAACCTCCGCTTTATGCGGAGGTTATTGGTTACTTTATTCAACCCAACGTTTTAGTAAGATACTCGCATTCACCCCACCAAAACCAAAACCATTTGAAAGTGCATAAGTCATTTCATGAGGCTGTGCTTTACCTGCTATTACATTCAGCCCGGTGGCGGCTGGGTCCAGGTTTTCCAGATTCAATGTTGCAGGTACGATTTGATCTCGCAATGCCAGCACGGTGAAAATCGTTTCTAATCCGCCAGCAGCCCCCAACAAGTGACCAGTCGCTGACTTAGTCGATGTGACTGCTAAGGTATCACCTTCGCCAAACAAGTGTTTAATGGCATTAATTTCGCCGAGATCACCTACTGGCGTTGAGGTCGCATGAGCATTGAGATGCTGAACCTGTGCGGGTGTAATACCGGCCTGGCGTAGCGCAATCTTCATAGCACGGTATGCTCCATCACCGTCTTCGGCACCGGAGGTCATATGATATGCATCGGCACTGGTACCGTAGCCGACAATCTCGGCTAAGGGTTTTGCGCCACGCGCCAAAGCATGTTCCAGTTCTTCAATCACCAGTAAACCAGCACCTTCACCCATCACAAAGCCATCACGGGCACTGTCGAAGGGGCGAGACGCTTTTTCAGGAGCATCATTAGAAACGGTTGATAATGCACGCGCGGCCGCAAAGCCAGCCAGGCTGACTTTATCGATTGCAGCTTCAGCGCCGCCACACAGTGCAATATCAGCTTCATCATTGCGGATAAGACGAACTGCATCCCCGATAGCTTGAACACCGGCCGCACAAGCCGTCACCGGCGCGCCAATCGGCCCTTTGAAATGATGTTTAATGGAAACGTGACCCGCGGCCAGATTCACCAAAAATGAGGGGACGGTAAAAGGTGACAGCCGTTTTGGCCCACGGCTATCCGTGGTACGTACCGCATTTGCAATCGATGGGAAACCACCAATACCAGAGCCAATAATGGTCGCAGTGCGCTCTTGTTTCTCGGTATTATCGGCTTGCCAGCCAGCATGGGCAATGGCTTCATCTGCTGCGGCCATGGCAAATTCAATAAAGCGATCCATTTTCTTTTGATCTTTTGGCGCAACAGCTTTATTTGGATCGAAGCCTGCTTCTGGATCTGCTGCGAGTGTTGGCACTTGTCCTCCAATTTTTGCTGGCAAATCACCGACAATTTCATCTGGCAGAACACGGATACCCGATTGTCCTGCTAGCAGGCGTTGCCACACCATATCGATACCGCAGCCTAATGGGGAAACCACACCCATTCCTGTAATTACTACACGACGCATGTTCATTATTTTTCCTTTGAAGACTCAATTGAATGGGGGGAATGCCTGACATTGGCTACATTTTTCTCATGCATCAATGCCAACCGTTTATTAATTATATCGCTCCTGACCGAGCCTGCCGCGATGGTGACATCCTCTGCGCGAATAGGTTGCTGAGTGGTATTGCTCAGCAAAATTGGATCGACCGGAGTACCGGTACGGCGATCGGTGAGTATGACTGCGGGGCCGTCTGGCGCAAAATGTTGATTACCCCAGTGAAACAGGGCTGCAATTACTGGGAAGAAATCATTGCCGCGCTCCGTCAATAGGTATTCATAGCGGACGGGGCGAGCATGATAGAGCTGCTTCTCCAGGATACCGCTTTCCACTAAATATTTGAGTCGGCGGGTGAGGATGGTGGGAGAAAGCTGCAAACTTTGCTGAAATTCATCAAACCGCGTGAGCCCTTGAAAGGCATCACGGATAATCAGTATGCTCCACCATTCTCCTACCCGTTCAAGAGAACGGGCCACCGGGCAGGGCATATCTTGCAGGCGAGTTCTTTGCATACCACTCCTCGGATGATTTTTGTGGGCAGAGCGAGCTGTGCCAAAACTAAATATCATTTAGTCACTACATTTATTGTAGTAACTAATGTTAAAAAAAAAGCCATTGGCATCGTAGTTCATTAGCATCATAGTTAATGTGCAGGGGGTAACCGCCCCTGCACGGGAAAACGGGTCTAAATATTAGAAGGCGTTGGTGTCTTTAAACAGGCCTACTTTTAAGTCGGTGGCGGTATAAATCACTTTTCCATCTACCAGCACTTCACCATCAGCTACACCCATAATCAATTTACGCATAATAATGCGTTTAAAATTAATACGGTATGTCACTTTCTTAGCATCTGGCAGAACTTGCCCGGTGAATTTAACTTCACCGACGCCGAGTGCGCGGCCTTTGCCTTCGCCACCCAACCAGCCAAGATAGAAACCAACTAACTGCCACATGGCATCAAGGCCCAGGCAGCCAGGCATTACCGGGTCGCCGATAAAGTGGCAACCGAAGAACCATAGATCCGGATTAATATCCAGTTCCGCTTCCACATAACCTTTGCCATAGGTACCGCCGTCTTCTGTCATTTTAACGACACGGTCCATCATTAACATATTGCCTGCTGGCAATGGTGGCCCGCCAGCGCCAAACAGTTCGCCACGGCCTGATGCTTCAAGGTCTTCTTTTGTATAGGATTCGCGTTTATCTACCATGTTCTCAGTAAGCCTTATTTTGATGAAGTGCGCAGAATAGCGTACAGCTGTACGCTGAGCAAGTCCGATCAGCCCTGGTTGAACCAGTTGAGCCAGCGTAATGGCCAAGGCCAACGGCGTCTGTCCTGCGGATTTACTTGTGAGATTCGCTCTTGAATTATACCTAATAAGCTAGGTTGTTGCTCATCGGCATAAGCCATACCCGTAAGCAAAGGTAATGCTTCAGCGACTGTATCTACAGCCCACAAATGGAACTGACCTTGCTGTACCGCCTCAATCACCGCCTGATTCAAGCATAAATGACGGACATTCGTGGCCGGTAAAATAACGCCCTGACTGCCTGTAAGCCCACGACGTTGGCAAGCTTCGAAGAAGCCTTCAATCTTTTCATTTACACCACCGATAGGTTGTACGTTGCCAAATTGGTCAACTGAACCTGTCACGGCGATTTGTTGATTGATAGGCTGTTGCGATAGGGCACTGACTAGTGCACAAAGCTCTGCCAGTGATGCACTGTCGCCATCAACCTCTCCATAGGATTGCTCAAAAACAATGGAGGCTGAGAAAGGCAGTGGCTGATCAAGTTCCAGTTCTGAAATCAGGAACGCTTGCATAATCATCATGCCTTTAGCATGAATATTACCGCCTAATTCAGCTTTACGCTCTACGTCAACAAATTCGCCATCGCCTAAATGAACAACGCAGCTGATACGTGCGGGTTCACCGAAAGCATAAGGGTGCCCCGGATATTCCAATACGGACAGGCCATTAATTTGGCCGACAACCTGGCCTTCGGTCTCAACCAGAATTTGTCCTAACTCAATTTCATCTTGCATCCGTTCAGCAAGATAGCTATTACGCCAGTCGCGGGCATTCAGTGCGACTTCAAGCGCATTGGCGGTAATCGTGTCTTCTTCGGCATAAAGTGCAGCTTCAGCTAACTGGCGAGTGAGCCATTGCGGGCATAATGGCAGGCTCCCTTGGTCGCCGCTGTAACGCACCGCCTGACGGAATAGCACCGGCCAGGCATCGGCGGATAACGAAGGTAACTGCTTTTGCTGTAACAGCGTATTGATATAGCCGCACCACAACGTCATACCATCAATATCGACTAGCGGCAGTTCAACTTCGAATTCACCGTAAATAGCCAATTCGCCAAGCTCAGGTTCCATATCATGGAAATCACCCAAGCCAAGACGATCGCCGATCAGAATCAAACGCAGATCCAATGGCATTGAGGGAATATGCACCGGTAAAGGACGAGTTTCGTCAGGTGACAACCAGTCGAAGCGTTGCTGAACTATCATTTGCTTCAGGCGTAGCCACATCAATGGCTGAGCCTGTAATGATCGTACCGACAGGATCAATACACCGCCATTAGCTTGATGAACCAAGCCGGGCTGGAGAGTTATTTGATCTTTATGCCATCTAACACAGCCAAACAGCTGTTCTGGTTCTACCCATTCCTGATAGAGGCAGCGCGAAATCGCCGCAAATGGCTCATCACCGCGTTGAGCAGGTTGCCAGCTGACCTGGTGCCCATGCACAAGGTAGTCTCCGCCAAACAAGGCTGAGGCCTCAGGCTGAAGCTCTTTAATAGCTTGAGCGATCAGTGCCAGATACTCAGTACTTTCCTGTGCTTTGATCAACATAAAACGCGGCAGTGATTGTGGATGACAAAATAGTGTCATTCCATTTTCAAGCCGGGGTTGAATCGCAGCGAAAGAAACAGGCTCCAACTGGGAGGCAGTAGCAAATAACGCTTCATATGGCGTTGTGTTCGGCAGCAGTGACTGCCATTCAAGTCTGTTATTGGTCAAAGTGATAGATGCAATCGTCAAAAAGGGAAAGAGCGATTATACAAGAATAAACCAGACTTCATATACGTAGAGTAGCAGTTGGGGGCAAGGAGTAAGATATCGACAGTATTCCGTACAAAAAACAAACTAAGCATGCACTTTTAGTAGGGTGAAATTCTGCGTAAAACTGTTATGCTTAACTTAAGTTACGCGGTCACTAAAGAGCTCACGATGAAATATCAGCAACTGGAAAATCTGGAAAGCGGTTGGAAATGGGCGTATTTGGTTAAAAAACACCGTGAAGGTGAAGCCATTACTCGTCATATAGAAAACAGTGCGGCTCAGGATGCTGTCGAGCAACTGATGAAGTTGGAAAGTGAACCCGTGAAGGTGTTGGAGTGGATTGATACGCATATGAATATGCAGCTGGCTACCCGGATGAAGCAGACTATACGGGCCAGACGTAAGCGCCATTTTAATGCGGAACATCAACATACTCGCAAGAAATCAATCGATCTGGAGTTTCTGGTGTGGCAGCGTTTAGCCGCCTTGGCAAGGCGTCGAGGTAATACACTGTCAGAGACAGTTGTTCAGTTAATTGAAGATGCGGAACGTAAAGAGAAGTATCAGAATCAGATGTCGTCGTTGAAGCAGGACTTACAAGATATTCTGGGTAAAGATGTTTGAGTTGCACGGGTATGAATCGATATCAACACGGCAGAAATAGTGAAATTAAGAAAATGTGATTTGATTCGATTTTCTTAATTTCACGATAAAAAAAACCCCGCAATGCGGGGTTTTTTACGGAAGCAGTAAACTTAAGCCTGTGGCTGAGTTACAACTTCTTTGTAGCCTTTAACTTCGATCTCTACGCGACGATCTGGTGCCAGGCACTCAATCAGAGCAGCACGTGGTTTCACGTTGTCACAGGTGTTGCCTGTAACTGGGTTAGCTTGGCCTTCACCGCGAGCGGTGATTTTGTCAGCAGGGATACCTTTAGAAACCAGGTAATCACGCACGCTGTCAGCACGACGCTGAGACAGAGCTAAGTTAGGAGCTGGTTGACCGATACGGTCAGCGAAGCCCAGAACCACTACAGAACCGTCTTTAGGATCGATAGAGCTCAGTTGTGCGTACAGTTGGTCCAGAGCTTGCTGGCCTTCTGGTTTCAACGTTGCTTTGTTGAAAGCAAACAGCACGTCAGATTTCAGTGTGAAACGCTTGGTATCAACAACTGGAGCTGGCGCTGGAGCTGGAGCAATTGGAGCTACTGCATCTTCCTGACCGAAACGGTAAGAAACACCTACGCTCAGCATGCCGTTGTCTGGACGAGCACCAACGGTAGCTTTATCACCGATGTTGCTAACCCATTGGTATTCCATACGGGTTGCCCAGTTTTTGGTCCATGCGTATTCAGCACCCAATGCTACCAATGGAGAAACACCGGTATCATGGTTGTTTTGACGGTCGCCAGTAGCTGCGTCAAACGCGCTTGAGTCTGCACGCCAAACCATACCACCTAAACGGGTGTACAGGTCCAGATCCTGAGCAATTGGGTAGCTCAGTTTTGCAGCCAGTTGAACGCCTTGTGCTTTAAAGTCGCCGTTACGAACGTCGCCTTTGTAAGGCATACGGCCAAGCCAGTCGTATCCCATTTCAAAGCCCAGGTATTGGTTTGCTTGGTAACCCAAGAACGCACCAGCACCTAATTGGTCTTTATGAGTTGGACCGTCATTGCCTTGGTCGCCATAGATACCGCCAGTGCCAGTATTTTGATACTGAGACCAGCCCAGTTTACCACCGGTGTACCAGGTGTTATCTTTCGGTGCGGCTTGCGCTACTGTAGCGAAACCAGCCAGTGCCACTGCTAATGCGATAGCTGTCTTTTTCATTTTACGCCTCGTTATCATCCAAATAGGCAATGAGCTTTAAAAGCTAAGCCCTTGGTTAAAATTCTTCGTCAAGGTTTTAACGCTCCCGTTAATCACGCTGCCAGTATAATTTGGCGTTTTAGAGCAACCTTGGCGATGTAAAGTCTACAACGTGGCGAGAAAGTTACAAGTGTGATGTGATAAACCGGCTGAAAAAAAAGCGAAATAGTGCATAATCTTTAACGATTTAGCAGTGAAATGTAGTATTTCCTAGACCTTATTTTCCGCCGCAAGCCGCATTCTGACTCGCTTTATGCTGATTTTGCAGGAGTAAGCCCTAAATATTGTAATAATTCATGGGATAAATCCTAAATTTACTTAATGATACAAAGAAGAATGAATTTTTAACGTTGCGCACTGTCCTTGATCGAGTTTTGTGTCATTCAGAGGACGCATAACAAACCCATAAGCATTTCCTAACTTTGCTGCCATACGCAATCTAATGCGGTCATTTTCTGACAATTCAGGTAGCCATCCAAGAACGACACTGTAATTTCCCGTCAACAACGCCTTTTCCATGGCATCAACAGTGGATAATGGATTGATCTGCCTCGCCTGAACGACTTTACTCATTGGCAAACCTGATTGCTGTAACCATAAACGACTCAATTTCTGTTCTGGGGTCAGCCACAAGAGCCACCGGGACTGTTTACCGAGCTGTTGTAATAAGGGAAGCAGTAATTGTGCTACCGCAGGCTGATTTTCACTGTACACAAGTTCACTGATAAGGCCACTATCGGTTGGTGCATCAACTCTTTCCTGTGCGTCACGGGTAATAAGAGAATGATAATTAGCATTATAAGGTTTTAGTGATTGAGTACGCATGATGAACCTCGCCTGTGGTGTCCTGTATGTATATACAGTAGTCACTGTTTGTTCGAAGATCAACTAAATTTTTACAAGACGCTTCGCATTATTGCGATGTAAATACGCAAAAGTTGATTTTGTGTTTGGCTCAGTTATCCATATTGCGTATTTTCTAATTAGTTGTTCCTCTTACACTTATTGCAACTAAAAAGGGACGTTAGATCGGATTTTTACTAAAGGAGTAGTGATGAAAAAAGTATCAGAGAACAAGATAATGCAGGCTCGGTGTCGTTTTGATTTTTTGGGCCAAATCACAGTCCGCTCACAATTTGGTGGTTATGGCTTGTTAGCCAATAACATTATGTTTGCAGTCGTTTCGGAAGGGGAGTTGTATCTACGTGCGAATGATTTGGTTGAAAACTTATTCCGCACCAGAGGGATGGTTAATCTTGTTTATGCTAAACGCGGTCTTCCTGTTTCACTGCGGTATTATTGGGTTGACTCGGCATTGTGGGAAGATGATCTTGCATTACGCCACTTTGCAAAACAGTCATATCAAGGGGCTAAAACCGAAGTTTTAAGTAAAAAAAATCCCCCGGTTCGTTTGAAGGATTTACCCAATCTCAGTGCCAGCCTTGAACGACTACTATGGAAAGTCGGTATTCAGAGTGCGGCAGAGCTGAAGCTTGAGGGGGCTAAGCGTTGTTATCTGAAGTTACGCACGTTACGGCGCACATTAGGCGTCAATGTATTATTGGCTCTGGCTGGCGCGATAAGTGGTCACCACTGTGCGGTGTTGCCGTTAATGTTGCGTAGCGAGCTGATTGAATGGTTTGAAATGCACATTCAGCCGGCCGATGTCGCGCAATACGAAATAATATAGAGAAGGGCCATTGATGAAAACTGGCCCGAGATTTCGTTAGTCAGCTTGACCAATGCGTTTATTAAGTTCACTAAGCTCAGGTAATAATTCGAGCAATAAGCCAATTTGTTGTAAAACCAGTTGATCTTTGCTCTCCGGCTCAGGATTACAGCTCTGTAGCCGGGTTAATAAGCCCGCTAATACTTGTGTCATTTTTGTACTGTCGGGTTGTTCTTGTTCAAGAGCACCTTCAACATAACAAATAGCATCATCGAGTAAATTCAACGTGGCAGTATTGGTCAGTTTTTCACGGTGAGCACCTAATGCAGAAATATAACTCAGCATAGTGTGGTTGAGGCAAAGTAAACGAAATGCTGCTTCCTGAGTCTCTTTGTCGTTCTTGGGTTCCGCTGACATATTTGAAATAACAGAGGCCAATTCAGCATCGCAATTATGTGCATCACGCCGGGCAACACGGTAGGGCAAGCTGTTATCTTTGCCTTGATAATATTGCACTAAAATAGCATCCAGATAACGGCAATTTGCATTAAGTGTTCTGTGAACCACGGCGGGAAGTTGGCGGAATTTCCAGTCAGGCCAGATAAAACTCACTGCGACCCAGGCAATAGCGCAACCAAGTAGCGTGTCAAACACCCGCGGCGCGGCAACCTCAAATCCTTCCCCGAGTAAGTTAAAACAGAGCAAAACCAACAAAGTAATGAACATCGTTGCATGAGCATACTGAACATTGCGGAAAGCAAAAAAGAGTACGCCAGTAATGACGATCAGGATTAACTGACCCTCAATAGACGGCACAAAATAAAGGATGGGTAGCCCTATAAGGATACCTGCCAAGGTGCCAATAATGCGCAGCGCGAGGCGGCGTCTCGTCGCATTGTAGTTGGGCTGGCAGACAAAAAGGCTGGTCAGCAAGATCCAATACCCATGACGCATGCCAGTAAGTTGAATAAATGCATAGCCCACGCAGAGCACCACGGACATGCGCACAGCATGTCGGAAGAGTGCGGATTGAGGGGTCAGATGGCGGCTGATACGCAGCTTGATATCACTCCATCCGGTGAGGCGATCGTCGGATAAGCGACTTTCAGGTTGTGGGCCTTCAGCTAATACTTGTTCTGATTCAATGCCAGCCAGTTGGGCATCAATGGCGCGCAGGTTTTTGAGCAAATGAGACAGTGCTTTAACTTGCGTTACATTCTCATTCTGTGCCAGCTCTCGGGCCAATGCAGCATCTAAAAAAGTAAACGCCCGTTCGAAACGGGGGTCATGCTGATATTTTTGCCTCATCAGAATGGATTGCGACAGCTTCATACAGGCCCTGGCTTGCATGCTGAGCAGGCGTTGAAAGCGGAATAACACGTCGCTGTAGCGAAATTTTTCCCGCAATACTTGATATTGAACATGTGATGAACTGGCGCGTTCATGAATATCTTGCGCAACAAAATAATAGTGGAGGGTGCGCCGGGTTTCGCGCTGACCGCGATCACCTTTCAGCCGCGTCACAAGTGAGGTTTTGGCTTGGTTCAATGTCGAGACTAATGTACCGTTAGCCATTGCTACATCTATAAGTGGTTGATTAACATCAGATTCTAGATCAGGGTCAAATAGATTAGCTTTTGCCTCAAGATATTGGGCCAGATGTTGATAGCAACGGGCCAGATTATCCTGTAACGGTCGGATAGGGAAAATAAGATGTCCACATAGGGTCAGAACATTATACCAAACGGCACCGAGTATCAGTAACAGGGGTTGCTGATACCAAATATGGTACATGGAAGTACCCAACATGGTGTAAATGGCAATTAATAATGCGCCAAAGGCGATGGTGGCATAACGTTGGCCTAAGGCACCCAACAGAATAAAGCCACAGGTTGAAAAGGTCAGGCCAAGGGCAAAAAACCAAGGATAAGGAAATAACAGCTCAATAGAGGCTGATGCGATAAAAAAACAAATCAGCGTAATGAATAGATTACGTAACCGCCCAGCCAGGCGGTCATCAAGATCAGTTAATGCTGCTGCCACGACACCCAGTGTTAAGGGGATTGTCAGCTTTGGCTGATCAATCCACCACGGAACCGCCGTTACACCCACCAGCGCGATAAATATACGAACATGATAAAGCAGGCTGCTATTGTAGATATAACGGCGTAAACCAGTGACGAAAGTGAGCACAAAAAACCTCTAAAAACAGAAAATTCAGCGTTGCTGATACTGGCGTTGAGCATTGGCCATTCTTGCCTGTTGTGCCATTTCAACAGAAACGACACGGCGACCCACAGGCCATAACGCGATGGCAGCAATCTTAAAATTGGCAATCCCGACCGGAATCCCAATTATGGTGATACATTGCACAATTCCGGTTGCAATATGTGATAAACATAACCACCAACCAAATAAAATAAACCAAACGATATTCAGCAAAGAACCACCCGCGGTTAGCAGAGGATTACTTTTTTCTGGGTATAATTCATTGACATGGATCGCCTCATTGCCATAAGGGAGAAATGATAACTTGGTTATCTCCCAGCAAGAGCGCGTTAATGGTAAGGTGAAAATCAGGATGACGCTGACCACAGTTGCCAATAACCAGCCCAATGTGGTGAAAAAACCACCTAAAACAAAATTAAGAATATTCAGTACAGTACGCATAGTGATTAATCTGCCTAGCTGAATAAAAAAACCGCAATGCGGATGAGTGATAACAGGTGCCATCTATTCTATACGTATGGCGCCGGTTAGTTTCCGTTGTTAACTATCGGATACCTGTTGTTTAAACTCAATTATTTTATTTACACTCCATCATGTTATTTCAATTCACTTAATACGAGTTATGGCGCGCGGATATGGAACTTAAAGCGACATCTTTTGGCAAGCATTTGGCTCAGCACCCCTATAACCGGGTACGCTTGCTCAATGCGGGCATCGAAGTATGCGGTGATAAACATCAATACCTGATTCCTTTTAACCAATTGGTTAACATTCAATGTAAACGCGGTATTGTTTGGGGCGAGATGGAATTTGAGCTTCCGAATCAGCAAGTTGTGCGTTTACATGGCACCGAGTGGCAAGAAACTCAGCGTTTCTATCATCATTTACTGGGCATCTGGCAACAATGGAGTGAGGAGATGAGCCGGGTGTGTGTTGACGTTTTGCATAAACAAGTTGAACTGATTAAGCGAATTGAGCAGCAGGATAAATGGTTTAAACGCAGCGAGTTAAGTCAGCTACAAGCATCTATCCGTGAGGCTTTTACCTCACTGCCGATGCCTGTTCAGCGCTTAATCGACTTTGACTCTTGCCGCGCAGATTATGAGCTTTGCTTGCGCTGGCTGGAGCAGGGTAACCGAAGTGTTGACCGCCGCAATCAGCAATGGACTCATCGCATGCTAGAGGAGCATCAGGATTTCTTCCAGAGCGTTGAAAGTTCTCCGCTAAATGAGTCGCAAAGTAGGGCGGTCGTCAACGGTGAGGATTCGGTATTAGTGTTGGCCGGTGCTGGCAGTGGCAAAACTTCTGTATTGGTTGCTCGAGCGGGTTGGCTACTACGGCGCAATGAAGCTCTGCCTGAGCAGATTTTACTGCTCGCTTTTGGCCGTCAGGCCGCGGATGAAATGGACAGCCGCATCAAACAACGCCTTGGCGTGGATGATATTCAAGCCAAAACTTTCCACGCGCTCGCGTTGCAGATTATTCAGCAAGGTAGCCGTAAAACTCCGGTGATAAGCAAACTGGAATCAGACAGCCAGGCCAGGCGCTCACTGCTTATCAAACATTGGCAACAGCAATGCAGTGAGAAAAAGGCGCAAGCTAAAGGGTGGCGCGAGTGGTTAACCGACGAACTTGAATGGGATATTGATGATGGCGAATTTTGGCGTGATTCGCGGCTCGCAGCCCGGCTAGCCGGGCGACTTGAGCGCTGGTTAGGTTTGATGCGCATGCATGGGGGGAGTCAGGCTGAAATGATTGAACAGGCTGATGAAGAAGTGCGTGCTCTCTTCCAAAAACGTATACGGCTAATGGCACCGTTATTGAAAGCATGGAAAACAGCGCTAAAAGAAGAGGGCGCGGTTGATTTCTCCGGGCTGATTCATCAAGCCGTCAATTTGCTGGAAAAAGGGCGTTTTGTCAGCCCGTGGAAACACATTCTGGTTGATGAATTTCAGGATATTTCGCCACAGCGTGCCATGCTGCTGAGTGCTTTACGCAAACAAAATAAGCAGACCTGCCTGTTTGCCGTTGGTGATGACTGGCAGGCGATATACCGTTTCAGCGGAGCAGAACTTTCTCTCACCACCGCTTTCAGCCAGAATTTTGGCGAAAGCGCAGAATGTGCATTGGATACTACCTATCGATTTAATGACAGGATTGGTGAGATTGCTAACCGGTTTATTCAGCAGAATCCCTATCAACTGAAGAAACCGCTGAATAGCTTGAGTCAGGGGAATAAAAAATCGGTTGTCATTTTGCCGAGTGAACAACTTGAATCTCTGTTGGATAAGTTAAGTGGTTTTGTCAAAGATGATGAGCGCATTCTTATTTTGGCTCGTTATCACCATTTACGGCCCGAAATTTTGCAAAAAGCAACCACGCGCTGGCCGAAATTAACCATTGATTTCATGACGATCCACGCCAGTAAAGGGCAGCAGGCTGATTATGTGATTATTGCTGGATTACATGAGGGAAATGATGGTTTCCCTGCTGTGGTGCGCGAGTCAATTTTGGAAGATGTTCTGCTACCGCCCCCAGAGGATTTCCCTGATGCGGAAGAACGGCGCTTACTTTATGTCGCCATGACGCGAGCAAAACATCAAGTTTGGTTGCTGCAAGATACAGCTAACCCTTCTGTTTTTGTTAATCAACTTAGTGAGTTAGGGGTGCCGATCCAACGCAAACCTTAGCCAATATGGGGCGTTTTTGTGAGAAATGAAACCCGGAGATGTTATCACTCCGGGTTTCATCATTATTTCAGGCGTTGCTGTAAGTAACGCTCATAATCCGGGATGGCAATAGTCACTTCGCCGCTAAACAAGGCGGAGTCAATTAAGAAGTCGGCGGTAGAGCGGTTAGTCGCAACCGGAATATTCCAGACTGTGGCAAGACGTAGCAGGGCTTTGACATCAGGGTCATGTGGTACGGCATTGAGTGGGTCCCAGAAGAAAATCAAGATATCAATTTTCTTCTCTGATATCAGCGCGCCCACCTCTTGGTCTCCACCCATAGGGCCACTGAGTAAACAGTGAACATCAATACCTGTTGCTTTCTGTACCAGGTTTCCGGTGGTGCCAGTCGCATACAGTTCGTGTTGTGACAAAAGGTCTCTGTTTTGCATGACCCATTCGAGCAGAGATTTTTTGCAATGGTCATGAGAAACCAGGGCAATATGCTTGCGTGCCGCAATGGTGCGGGTGGTGAGTTCCATCAACTTTTCCTTCAATGTACCCGTCATAGTTCAAGCTGCATGGGCGTTGGCTGCCTTCCTGCAACTCAAATTATTTAGGGTATGAGTGCCAGCGGTTTGCAGACAGATTACTGAAATGGTGTTTTAGTTCATAGCAGTAACGCAAAGAAATGCGAGGAAACAAGCATAACCTGATGTTTAAGAACGAGCTTGAGCTTATTTGGTTACTTCAGTGGCTGCTTTTTAGCCCATAATAAGAAGCGTTGCTGTGTGTCTGCGTCGGCTTGCAAGAACCAATATTGCAGCATCTGTTCTGCCACATTTTCACCCTGCAAATTGGTGGTTTTTTGTGGGGAGTTGGTTCCTGCAACTGCAATCGTGGTGCCCGGAACTGCGCTCACTGGCGAGGGGGGGATAGTAGCAAAAGAGGGAACCGAAGCACCGAATTGCCCGACGTTATAAGTTGCCATAGCTGTTTCAAGCGTTGTCGCAGTATTAAGATTATCCTGATGTAATACATCGTGGCGTACCGATAATGGCCGCCCATTATCGCCAATTAGCTGATATGACGGGTTTTTAGAAAACTTGTTACCATCTCGCTCGGTCTCGATTACGGGTAGTTTTATCGCCACTGACCGGACATTGCGGGTGTTGAACACCACCACTAATGGTGGGGATGAATACAAGACTTTGGGATCCGTTGGGAGAGGTTTGGCAACTTTGAATAGAATTTGATGCTGACCGCTATTTAGCTCCAGGCTATCAGCCCCTTTGAGTAAAGAACCTGACATATTTTTGCCATCGACCACCAACAGGTCAATTTCCGGAGCGAGTTTTAAGGTCGTGGCTATAGCTGATGTACTACAGCAAACGGCCAAAATCCCTGCGACCACCAGACCAAATTTCATGTGCTACTCCTGAGGGTGATATCCACTTACATTGTCAGACACGCTAGATTATGTGTCAAAGTCTTTCCGGTTGCCCATATTTATTTACTTTCTGAAACATTCGGTATAAATATGTCGTCGTTATCTTAATGAATTCTAAAGATAAAAGAGCCAATCTAACAGCTATTACTGCTATAACTATTAAACCAAATCAATTAGGGAGCATTTATCCGCAGTTTTCTGAATGATATACACTGAGATGTCACCTAATATTGGTAAATCCATCCGGATGCAAATGGATTGGAGTATTCTTTTAGCGCATCAGAGGAACTGAAACATGCACGATAAAGACATTGCTGACATTCTCCAACAGGTAAAGACAATTGCTTTAGTGGGGGCCAGCGATAACCCCGCGCGGCCAAGCTACGGCGTGATGAATTATCTGTTAGAGCAGGGATATCAGGTCACACCCGTCAGCCCTAAACTGGCTGGAAAAACGTTATTGGGTCAGCAGGTTTATGCTGAATTAGCCGATATTCCTTATCCTATTGATATGGTAGATGTATTTCGCAATGCTGACGCGGCATATGGTGTTGCGCAGGAAGCTATTGCTATCGGAGCCAAGGTGTTGTGGCTGCAAATCGGTGTTATCAATGAGCTGGCTGCAACATTAGCCGCAGATGCCGGGTTAAAGGTTGTTATGGATCGCTGCCCTAAAATTGAAATTCCGCGATTGGGATTAGAGAAAGAGTAATATTTTTGGCATCAATAGCCTTGAATTTCCCCTATAAAAAACCCGGCAATCAGTGCCGGGTTTTATCAAGAAATTTTAACGTCTAGTTGCGCAGACGCGGAGCCTGTAGCTGATGACGGATAGAGGCTGCCAGTTCATCTAATGAAGGTTGCTCAGGATGGGCATCCATATCTTCATAAGTCAGCTGTGCCTCTGCCAGATAAGTATGTACCGGTTGCCCTTCATCATCTTCAATCACCACGTGATACCAAGGTGACGAACGCAACGTATCATTGTTTGCCACCTCATCTGGTGCTGGTGGCTCAAGAGAGTATTCAGGATCGATATCAATTACTACACCTAAGTAGCCGTGGAGGCGGTGGCGAACCTGCTGCCCGATACCGAATTTGCTCGCGATCATGATAACCTCCTGGGAAACTATTACGCTGCTTTATATATGAGGACAACGCAGGGCATTTCAAGTCACATTATCCGACACGCAAATCCTTTCAGATACAAACCTTCAGGGTATGTCGCGATAACCGGGTGATCCGCTGCCTGACGGAACTGCTCTATAAATTGTATATCATGACCTGCATCTAACGCAGCATCGGCTAAAATTTTCTGGAATAAATCTGTAGGCATCAAACCAGAACAAGAGAAACTTAATAAGATGCCGCCTGGGCGTAACAGCTGTATCGCTAACATATTGATATCTTTATAGCCGCGACAAGCACTAGCCAGTTGGTTTTTATTTTCCACAAATTTCGGTGGATCCATGATGATCATGTCAAACTTTTCTCCTTGCGCGCGATAGTTGCGCAGCAATTGGAATACATCATCACGAATAAATTCGGCTTTACTTAGATCTAGCTGATTTAGCTCAATATTTTGTTTGGCGATATCCAACACGGATTGTGAAGTATCAACACTGATAACTTGTTGGCAATTCCCCATCAGCGCTGCCACGGCAAAGGCTCCGGTATACGAGAAGCAGTTCAGAACGCGACGGCCATCGGCATAATTACGCGCCGCTAGGCGGCTATCTCGCTGGTCTAAATAAAAACCTGTCTTATGACCATGCTGAATATCTACCAGCAATTTCATACCGTGCTCAGTGATAGGTAATAGTGCCGGAGGCATCTCGCCCCAAACAGTGCCTTGGGTCAGTTCCAGACCTTCTTTTTTACGCACTGAAACATCAGAGCGATCATAAATTGAGCATTCTGGATAGCACTGTTGTAATGCACTGACCAGCGCTGCACGCTGATGTTCAGCACCTGCCGAGAGCAATTGCAACACCAGGAAGTTTTGGAAACGGTCAATGGTAATACCCGGCAAGCCGTCGGATTCACCGGCAATAAGACGGTAGCCATTTAAGCCATCACGTTGTGCCAACCAATCGCGCCAACTTTGCGCCTGCTGTAGACGGCGAACAAAGAATTCGCTGTCGATAACTTCATCTTGTTGGAACGTCCAGACTCGGGCCACAATTTGTGACTCAGGTGAGTAGGCCGCACGAGCCAGCCATTTTCCCTGGCTATCAAGAATATCGATGGTTTCACCGGCAGTGGGTTTGCCTTCAAGGCGCAGCACTGCCCCAGAGAAGATCCATGGATGGCGGCGAAGTAAGGATTTTTCACGTCCTTTAGCAAGAACAAGAGATGGGCGCATTATAATATTCTTTTAAGATCAAATAGTTGAAATTGACAAGTCATTATCAATCAAAATAAGGTCACAATGATATAGCAATATCATGCCACTCACTACCACGACTGCCTTGATAGCTTGCTCTTACTTGGGCAACTTAGCCTGTTATCAACCGCTCTCTCAGATTCAATAGAAAGGTCGAAAATTTTTCACTAACATATTCATAGAGCTATAATTACTTCCTTGGTTCAAATTTTCTTCATCGTAGGAATAGCATATATGACTAATAAGCAAACTCACTTAGAACTCACCGAAAAGCAAAAAGAAGAAATTGATTTAATTGCGCTACAGCGGGTTGACGCCATGAATAGCGATGAGTTTCTGTGTAACACCATTGACCAAAAAATTCATTCGATGGAAGAACACCTTAAATCCTATTTCCAGTCGCGTTTTTCGTTCCATTTGAAACAAAAGAACGGCGAGAAATAGAGGTAAATTTCGTTGGAAAACATAAAAGAAATCATCATTTATCTCTCTCAGTCATTACAGCTTTTCCTGGAGTTCTTGTCTGTTATTTGTGTTTTTGTCGGGCTGGTAAAGTCGCTGCCCACTGCAATAACAAATTTTAAGAATCAGTCGATACTCCACTTAATGAGAACGCGTTTTGGTACCTGGCTGGCTTTGGCGCTAGAGTTCCAATTAGCGGCTGATATCTTGGCTACCACTATTAACCCAAGTATGGAGGAATTGATCAAGCTGGCCATTATTGCTGTTATACGAACATTCCTTAATTACTTCTTATCCAAAGAGTTAGAGTCGGCGGAAAGTAATTTTGCCAACACCAGCGCGCATCATGGGAAAAAGTAACAATAGATGAGGAACTGATATGGCAAAAGTATGCACTGCTGCTTATGTTTATGGTGTCGTTCAAGGTGTGGGGTTTCGCTATAGCACACAACGTCAGGCACTGGCGCTAGGGGTCACAGGGTATGCCAGAAATTGTGATGACGGCAGTGTAGAGGTTGTGGCTTATGGCGAGCAACAAGCGGTCGAGCAATTGATGGAGTGGATTAAGCAGGGCGGGCCACGCGGGGCGAGGGTTGATCGCCTGCTGACCGAGCCTTATCCAGCCACTCCATTTGAGACATTTAAAATTCGCTATTAGCTGGCCAATCAGCAGGTTGCGTCAGGATTAAATACATTTCACCGGCTTTGGCAATCCGGCAATTTTTGTGGCTTGCTTTGCCGGCCCTTTGGGGAAGAGACGATAGAGGTAGCGGCTATTGCCTTTTTCTTCACCGTATTTCTGCGCCATGGCTTTGACCAGCATACGGATCGCCGGTGACGTATTGAATTCCTGATAAAACGCACGCACAAAGCGCACCACTTCCCAGTGCGGTTCGGTGAGTGTGATGCCCTCTTGCTCAGCCAGTATTGGGGCCAGTGCTTCGCTCCAGTCGGCGCTGTCTTTCAGGTAACCCTGCGCATCGGTCTCAATCGTGCGTCCTTCAAACTCCAACATATAACCTCAGTTATCCCATCAATGAAACGGCTGCTAATTTAGCAAATATTTGCCTGTATCCCAAAGAAGTCTATGCTTTCGCTCGGCAAAGTGACAGAAACGTCATTGAGAGCCGGGAGGCTCGCTTGTTGTACAGTGAATCATCACCATGACGATTAATTCATCATTCAATAATCATATGGTGGCTTTTTACCCGATTAGACACAAACAAGCTTTACAAGCGGCAGAGCTCTGTTTATAGTTCGGCTCGTTGCGGAGGGGTGGCCGAGTGGCTGAAGGCAACGGTCTTGAAAACCGTCGACGGGTAACCGTTCGAGAGTTCGAATCTCTCCTCCTCCGCCATCTTAGAATCCCAATCCCTTGAAAAGGTTGGGATTTTTTGTTTGTGACTTTTTCTGGTATGCCATCGGGTATGCCATGTCCCATTCGCTGTGATTAGACTAAATTGATTGAGATTAGGATAGATACAGTCTGCGATGAAGATAAGTATCCACAATTCGGCCCGATAGAAATCGGGTCAATCGGTTCTGAGAGTATCGAATTTAGATGCTGCTAAATTTTTGTCGAAAGCATCTGTGGATAGTGTTTCGCCACGATATCATTCATCTTATCAATCAACTCAGGCTTCCTAAATGTCAGATGCGCTGAGCCCTTCATGAAATATTTTATCGAAAAGTAATCGTCTTCATAAACTTTCGCTATATGCGGATTGGCACTGATATGCGCATAAAGCCGAGTTGTCACATCGCCACGGTTGTCAGGAATAGGTTTACTATCCAGCAGATAAAGCATTCGTTCCAAATCCGCCAACTGGTCTCGCCGGTAACTGTGGTTCAGGGTAAAGCCCCATTGGTTGCAACTGACCAGATTGCTGATGATCAGCTTTTTACCAAATCGGCATGGGCTATTGGTTTTATAGTGCCAAGATAACCCTTTGAATAAATTGATGACCCCGCGTTCAAATACCTCGTCTTTCTGCTGGTGGAGTTGCTCAAAGGTACTGAGTATGTTGGCTTCGCTGACGGCAGGAATATTATCTCCCTCAAGGTTTCTGTACCACTGGTCACGGGCTTGGGCATCCATCAAACTGAGCATGCCCGATTTTTTCATCAAATCTCGCCATATACCGCGATCAAGATTGCGGATAATGGCTTTCATCGCCGTTTCTGATTTCTCCATGAACCAGCAGCCAGTACGGAAGTCTTGCCGCATGGCCCAATCCTTTGCAATTCCACCGCCAATGCTGTTGGTGATGGCTGAAATATCCTCAAGCTGCTGGATTAGCATCTCAATCTGCACTAGCGCGGTGTTACGCACGGTGATGATACGTTCAATACTGGTGGAGCAAATCACATCGGTGTGGCCGGTTAGAACCTGTGGCTCATCGATAACTGTGCTGAGTGAAGTAGACATCGTAGGAACTCCATAAAAGCAAAACACCAACTATTGTTGTTGGCGTCGAGGAAGAGGGATGTTTCAGGTGCCAGTGTCTGCCGTTCAAGACAGTTCCTGATACACCGCGATATAGACATAACCGTGACTGCCCAGAGTATCGGCGTCACAGACAAATTCGCCATGCCGAACCGTAATGCCTTGCTGACGGCGTGGATCCAGCGCCCCGGACAGCAGCTGAGATTCTAGTTTGGTTATCAGTGCGGGAAACGCTGCATCAAGAGCCTGAGTGGCTTCAAGGGAAAAGGTGCCGAGAATATTGGCTCTGTCACTCAGAAAGTGCAGGTGTGTTCCCTCCTGTACCAGCCTAGCTCCCAAACGTGGCGTAATGTCACGTTTCAGACCCCATGTTGGGGAAGTAGTCATGTGGTTATTCATGTTAACGGTCTCTATGGAATAGGATTGAGGGACTCGGTTGGGTACAGCAACGTTGGCGGAAAATGCGCACGCCACTGACCCGCAGCCTGGCGAGCCCGCACGATATCGCCCTTGCTCAACATCGGGTCTTGCGCCAGTGCGCTGAACCCATTACGACCAATTCGCACTAAGGCATATTTCTCAACCAGTGTGTTTATGGTGTCGCCGACTGAAATCTCTTGTTCTATCTGCTGTGCAATCACCTGTTCATCGTGATAGGGCGTATCGTTGAGGCTCAGGCCGTAGTGGTGCTCCAGCAGAAAAGCGAGCAGTTGTTGATAAATAACAGGCACGGGCAATGCACCCGCTGTTGTGGGGTGTGGTTTCATGGGGATGTTCTCAATGTGGATAATTTGGGATTAAGTCAGGAAGATGCTAAGGGTTACCAAATCGTTTGGTTGAATGGAACATCACCTTATATCAATCGATTAATGCAAAAATGGCATGACTTTCTGGATGATGCAGCGCGTAAGCACGCAACCGATAGAAGTGTTCGGTCATAAGCTCATTTTCAGAACGGCAGGCATGGTGACTGTAAGCCATCAGGCAGGCGATGATTCCGGCTGCTTCACGACTGACGGTGGCTCCGTTGCCATTGAGTGCGTTAAACAATGCGTAGTCTTGCTCCGTACCTGGCACCATAAATGCGCCGCCGTCGCTGAGCGTATAGTAGTCCCAGAAGTCGCCGCGATAGTCGTCACACAATCGGTCCAGCCAACCAAACACCTGTGGTTCAATCAAAATCCATTGCGGTATCCCACCAAAATGGTCTGGCCAGAAGTGAATGCGCTGAGAGTCGGTAACCGGCGTGGCGGTTAGTGTATCCATCTGAGTTGTCGTTGGGATATTCATGAGTAATGTCCTTCTTTAATAAAGATAAATAGCAAAACAGCCCTCCGGGAATACCGGGGAACCTGTTTATTTAATGGGTTAAGAATTTGATTCAATATTTAAAGTCGTGAGTGAAGATAGGACGCGGGGAGAGGCAGGACCTCTTAGATTAAAAACCCGTTATCGTCGGGATAACGGGCGGTGGTTTTCCCTGAATATTGGCATAACGCCTGTCCCTGACTGCTGTTTTGAATACATTTTGCTGACAGGTAACCCTATCAATTTTATCGATGGGTAAAGAGAAAAGATAATGGGTTGTGCAGATCAATAACGCGAAACCGATCGTTGAAATCGATCGTCACTGGAGGTGTGAAACAACATCAGAGCACAGCCTGCTTAAGCTGTTCAGCCATGACCCACAGTGCACGATTGAGTTTGATGTCACCATCGATACCACTGATAGCACGGGTTCTGGCACGTTTTCCTCCAGTGCTCTTACCTGATATCCCGCCTTTGGTCAGATTCTCCTGCACACGCTGAAATGTTGTCCAGAGGTCATCTTTCTTATCTTCCCAACGACGAGGCATCAGGATTTGCGACTCCGTGACCGGATGGTGCTCCTCACCGTAACGGTAGGTCAATGCAGCATGGGCCAGTGCATGTTGGTGCTCCGCTGATAGCGTCAATGACTGCATGCTTTCACGACTTTCTTCTATCTGGTCAAATATCCCCAACACTTCATAGGCCCCTTCAATCACCTTTTCCACCACATCCCCTTTATGCGGTACACGAATTTCGCCAAAACTCTGACCACAAACCAGTCCGTTGCTACAAATTTCACGGAACATACCCGGCAGCATTTGATAGCTGCTGGAGCCATCATGGCTGTTGAGCAGAACAATCTCCTGCACTTCTCTCTGCGTGATTTGCCCTGTTCGGCGTAACCGCACCATATGCTTGGTATGCTCACGTTTACCCAGGTCTCGTACTCGAGTCTGGCAGGCAAAGAACGGCACAAATCCTTCTTCGCGCAATTTATCCAACAAGGTAATAGTGGGAATATAGGTATACCGCGCACTGCGGGAGGCATGTTTGTCTTCGCCAAATACACTGGGGACATAGTAGGCCAGTTCATCATGGGTCAGGGGGCGGTCGCGGCGAACAGAGTTCACCCGGCCAAAGCGGGAGGCTAAACGGGTCATGATTCATTCCTTAACAAAAAGTGGGCATAAAAAAGCCACCCCGAAGGATGGCCCTGATTGAGTGGCAAGATTGTTTACGGTGTCACGGGGGGCAAAACCGGTTGGGCAATGTGTTCCTTATCAGGCAATGCTGCGGGCTCTTCAGCACGGCTTCTTTCATCCCGATAAAGCTGCAGTTTCACCAGAAGCGGTGTCTTACGCGACTGCAGGTAGCTCAAACACCATTCCCGCTTTACCACCATTCTTACTGGTGCAGGTAAAAGCTCATAGGCTTTGCTGAAGACAGATTCAACAAAAATATCGTCGTTTAATTTATCTTCAGCAATATTCAACAGCCCATTGATAACGATATTTTCAAGCAACGGTTTATATTTTGATAAGCGAGAAACCGACGGTTCAACAGGGCTGCCCAGTTCAGGCTCTTCAACGGTTTCAATTGGTATATCGACAGGAGACGCCTTTCGGGCAAAGCTTAATTTATCTTTCAGCCTGCCGAATTTCCCTTTGGTATTTTCAGGCATATGACTATTATCCTCCAGGCCAGCAGGTCGGGTGTTCAGGCCAATATGGCGAGTTTTTTGACAATCCGGATTAGGTGTAACGTCGTGAGCGCTGCCCCCATACTTTTGATTGTTATAGAGTCGCTGCGCATTAAAGTGATCCCTGTAACGACCAACACAACAGGCCAGGTAACATCCGGCATTTCAGGTTTGCAGGTGTCTTTCGGCATAAAGAGTTCCTTTCTATATACTGCTCTGCGGATTGAGGCATTGTTTCCAGGAGATCCCCTTTAACAGTTCAGATAAGCCATGACTGGAAAAACTCCCGTATTCATGACCCATTTGTAATACAACGATTTTACTGCTGGGTGGAAGGTGGCTGAGTGATTCAAAGAATATCTGGTCCGGGCTAAATTCATCTGCTCCGACCTTCAGACTCAGCGGTGACATAGGACCTGAAGACGTCCAGTGACCTTCTGTTCCGTATCGGACTGCAAAATCACCATTTTCACCACAGGCTAATTCAAGTTGTGTACCGGATTCATTTTCTGTCGTGAATATTATTGAGCTTTCATTGCGGGCCATTTTCCAGGCACTACTTTGTGTCGATGTGATGGAAGGCTGATTATTAGTGGGATCCTCAATGTCCACGGCATCAAAACTATCGCCACCTTTAAAACGAATTAAAGTCGTACCGCGATAGGTCAGCTTGGCAGGCCATTGCACTCGCCAGCCAGTACCTGCTTCCGCATAATCAATTTCATAAGATCTGATACCCTCGCGATCCATACCTTTCCCTGTAACCACTTCAATCACTGAGCCACATTGAGGAGGAGATTGCTTATATTTGTTGATGATTGCGCAGCCATTGGCTTTCAGGTCGGCAACGACTTTGCTCACAATTGCCGGATCAGTTTCCTTTGGTGCCGGTTCGGGAAGAGCTTGTGGTTTTGGCGGATGTACTGGAACGAAATTAACAGAATCATCCCGCACAGTGGGATCGTCGTTCTGCAGAGTCAGATAGACAGGGCAATCATTGTCACCCACACGGCAAGACTTGGCTATTGCACTGCGCAACGGCCACCCGTTGAAGCCAATGTATTCGGCACCCACTTCATCCTTGCACCAGGTTCTTTCCATTGTGATATGACGGCTAGCGTGTGGGACCGTGACAGTGGACATCAGGCAAGTCACAGCTTTTACAGGTTGATCGTCGTCACGTACCGTCGATTTCTGGATACTCTCAGGGACAAAAGATGCAATTCCGACCGAGTCATATCCTTCTTTCTGCAAATTACTCATGTTCAGGGCATCATGCATATTACCAGGACGAACCTTGCCAATAGCGCTGACCATCTTATTATTTAAACGCTTTAAATTGTCACCGCCTTTATCATTGAGAAAAAAGGTATAGCGTTCAGGATGAATTTCTCCATAGACATCCAGCGCTGAAGATACGGCGGGAATAAGCAACGTTACGCTGCTGAGTGATAACATAATGAATCTACGCATGAGATATCCTTTCAATTAATTAATGGCTGGTGCAATCCTGCCAGGTGATGTCCTGCAGAGCCTCTTTCAGGCCCTGAGCACTGAAGGGGGCTGATTCCCCACTCTGACGCGAGGAGAAAGTGATATTGTCTTTTGCACTGCTGTATTTGAGTGCGGAAAAGGCTGAACTGTTTAGGCTGTATGCCTTCTTGCCTATTAGCAATTGGACATCATTAAGGCCTTCGCTATTGACACGGTAATGTCCTTTCGTATCTTCATAAGTCACTGCCAATTGACTATCACTGCAACGCAGCGTCAGGGTTTCTCCTGCTTTATTGTTCGTGTTCAACGCAAACTCCATGGCATCGATATTGCCGTACCATTTCCCCCACTGCTGCTCCCCGACGACGGCCTGTGTTGTTGCGCTAAAGAGCATCATCCCTGCCAGTAGCAGCCCTGCGCGTATAGTTTTAGTCATTGAGTCTCCTTAAACCCCGTTAATAGGGACATGTTGTCGATAGGCTCGATGGCCTAATGTAATGAAAATCAGAGTATTCTTTTGATATAGACAGAGAATGCTTCTGTGCAATCGTATTCATTTTTCGGGAGATGGGATAATCGTTAGTACAGATCAATAAGCTGAAACCGATCGTTACAACCTATCGATATTAACGATCGATTTATTTTTATTGATTGTTAATATCTATTAATTGGGGTGTTTCGATCGGTGTGGCAGATCAATAGTTTCAGAATGATGATGTGAAATATCTAAGAGGAATACTTTCAACTTAGTGATATAGGTCTGAAAATTAATGGGATAGGTTAAAAGAAGAAAATATATCCAGAGCAGAGAAGTGCATTGAAGAAACTGAATAAAAAAGTAATAGATACATGATCCTAACCGCGAATAGTGGGCGCGCGACTAAGTAGGGAGTATTAGAAATTCTATGTCATTCTGCTAAAGTATTTAAAAAAAGGAATGACACATGACTCAACCTTTCGATTTTGAAAAAGCTCTAAAAGCCTTGCAATCAGGTCAAGCGTTGACCGGTAAAGATGACATCTTAACTTCGTTAATCAAACAGTTAACTGAAGCTGCATTAGCGGCGACGCTGGACTCTCATCTGGCCAGTGATACTGACGTTAATCGTAGGAACGACGCTGGCAAAAAAACCATCCAAACGCCGACTGGCAGCTTTGAACTCGCTACACCTCGCGACCACAACAGCACTTTCGAACCGCAATTAGTGAAAAAACACCAGACCACGCTCTTCGATGAGATTGAACAGAAAATCATTCGGATGTCCGCGCTGGGGATGAGCTAAACCGATATCAGCCGCGAAATTGAGGACTTATATGTTTCAGCGTCTCCAGCGCGGTGACGGATAAGCGCACTTGGTAAGGTTAATGTTCAATTAGAGGCTCAGCCGGATGGCTATGTGCGTAAACTGGAAGAATATGGTATCTGGAAGGTTCAGCGTTTAACGCTGGCTAATCTGCTACAGCTAAAGTTCGCCATGTCCATCACTAGTGAAGCGAGACTGCTTGGCCAGTTGCAGACTGATTTGCATTTCCCGCTGGTAATGGGTCAACATTTTCAGACACACAGGGACGATATTGATTCCAATAAACAAGTATCTTCTTCAGGAATCTTACGTTGCGAGGTAACAGGAGAGGGAGATGCTCATAACCTTTCCCTGAGTTTAGCGGGCAATATCTGTTAGTTGAATGTACTCAAACACAGAAAAATCAGCCAGATAGCAGTAGCAAAGAAGCCTGGCCGAAAGATATAAACGTATTTGTCCCGGTTGCCCATCAGATAAATGATAAGCCTGAAAGTCAGGTGAAGCTGGAGAATGTTAGCGTAATATGTTGATGAGCAAGCAGGTTCATCGCTTTGATGGGTGAACCTATATTTCGTCTACAGCGTCTGGATGGATGAAGGGTATGTTGCCACTCAGTGCAGCGTCTGATAACAAGTCCGTACAAAAATCATCGCGAACACAGAACGAAAATTTCAGTTTCTGAGTCATTTAAGATAGCTGAAAAGAAAGTTGCCCACGAGCAGTAAACGCTATACCGAAGAGTTCAAAACAGACGCTTGATATTGCGAGAGCTAAAAAGTTGATTAACCCATAAGAAAGTACAAATAACAATACAGGATAGACATCCATTGCCAAATTGGTACAATTTACCATAAATATCTAAAACTATCGTTTTGTCTGTTCCTGCAGTCGATTTGATGGGGAAAATATGAAACAAGTTAAATTCAGATTGAATAATCACGAATATAATTTAGTAACTAGTGTGATTGATGAATTTGATTAGGGGTGTAGTGATTATGAAAAAATTATTTTATTGAGTTATTGTAATTATTTATCAAGGATGAAAAGTGAAAAGAATTTATCTTATCT
Organism: Yersinia sp. 22-579; assembly: GCF_030433455.1. NCBI lineage: Bacteria > Pseudomonadati > Pseudomonadota > Gammaproteobacteria > Enterobacterales > Yersiniaceae > Yersinia > Yersinia sp. 22-579. The sequence continues at coordinate 493,779 of NZ_JAUJTZ010000001.1, forward strand.
GTTGTTTTTTAACTCTAGCATTAACTGCTTGCACATCTAATTCTATTCAGCCGGACAAGCCCAAGGATATAACTTCTGAAATGCAAAATAGAATGGGAATTATGTACGCTAAAGGATTAGGTGTTACGCAGAATTATCATAAAGCCTTTGAATTTTATATGAAAGCAGCTATTCAAAATGATCCTCAAGCTCAAAATAATGTGGCTTTTTGTTATGTTTCAGGACAAGGAGTTGAAAAAGATTATTCAAAAGCTATGGCGTGGTATTTAAAGGCTGCAAAGCAAAATCACGGTGAAGCTCAAAATAATGTTGGCGTGATGTATGAAAAAGCAAAAGGTGTACCACAAGACTATACTAAAGCGATGGAATGGTATCTAAAAGCGGCCAGTAATGGTAATGCCAATGCTAAAAAAAATATTGGTAACCTTTATTATTACGGCAAAGGAGTGCCGCAAGATTACACTAAAGCTATTAAGTGGTATCAAAGCATTAATTCAAATGATGTTTACTTACAAGAGTAATATATATCCCACCTCCTCTGGCAGAGGCCGATGGGGGAGGGGTAATATATCCCACGGTATTAATTATATTATTTTTTCTCTCTCAATAAGAGAAGTGAATGTAATATGGTTACCATTAAAAATTTTGAATTTATGCAAAGCCGAGGCTGTAATAAAAATGTGTAATTACCAGTTTTTGATATGTTTCTTTCAATAACAGTGATAGGTAAGTTATGAGCAAAAGAAACTTAAATCTCTTGCAACTGAATTGGCTAAGGCCTTAAAACCGAAGCCGAACTAAATGCATTTTCTCGCATACTGACGAAGCTTACCGTTGAAACGGCACTTGATGCAGAGCTGACAGACCTCCTCAGGTGCGAGAAAAATATCCCAAAATCAGGATCGAGTACCCGCAACAGCTATTCATCTAAAACGCTGCTGTGCGATACCCTTTCTCTCCTATCTGAACGTGAAATTGCGGGCCAGTTCGACCTGTTTGAGTAACAATTTTACATTGCGAGTGTCCAGAGCAATATTGAAGTTGTGCGTCGGGAAATAGGAGTTGCTGCCATTTCCCCAGACTGCCTGAAGATAAGGTTCTCCATCAACGTCAATAAAGGAGTAGTGCCCTTCATCAGAGCCAGTGAATATTTTAGCTATATTCAATTGTGGCTGCCGCTCACTACTGGCTTTCCTGGACCAATGGATGAAATCGTTAAGTAGATTTATTTTTGTGTCAAATTCAGCCGGATTCTGAATAGCGAACACAGAAAAATACCCACCATAATACAACTGAAAAAAGGTTTGCTCGCTACCGTCCAGACGTCTGAGGTGGTTTTCATTTAGTGATGATGGCGCCGTCGTCAATTTCACTTTTCCCTCATCATTGTTTACCTGATAATAGGTAATTTCAGTGTTGAAGGTTTCTTCTTTGGCAATCCAATCCGTTGGCGCAACGCACCCGTATAATGCTGCACTAATCAGAAAAATGACGGCTACTTTCAATAGGGTTTTCACGAAATATCCTTTGTCGCTAAATCACGGATTGTATATGACTACCTCAGCGGAAACGAGGTAAAACGACATCCCTTCAAACTGACCGCCACATTACGGCTAATCAAAGAAGCAAAACTGCAGATGATACGAAACAACGACAGGTCAAGTATCCCACTTCAGTCCTTTTTTGGATAAATACCGCCAGCTTTCTTAATAGATTCAGCCAAGGCGGCGATTGATGGTTCATATGCCATACGACTGCTGGGATGTATAATGCCGCACCACTCAACAGGGTATGCGGGCGGTAGTTCAGGCACTTCATCCCAAAGCCTGCTGCCAAGTACCAGAATAACATTCGGCTCCAGTTGCTTCACAACTTCAAGGAATGGAACGTATGCCGCTTTCCACATTTCCGGTGTAGGTGCTATTCGAGCTCCTTCGCCTACAAACTCCTGTATGTAGTTGTAAAAAGCAACATGCTTCCAAATCTCTATCCGCTCTTCTTCTGTAGGGTAATCAATATGGCCCCTGAGTAAATTAGTCAGCTTGCTAAAGAATGCCTGACCAGCTTTTAGAGCATGTTTTTTAACCACTTGTTGCGTGAAATCGCAGGCTGAATCTGAGCCGTCTCCGTAATGTGATTCTCCCAGCACCATTACGCGTATTCCGTAACAGCTGTCATAGTACTTATCCCCAACAAACGGAGGAAAATTAATGCCTTTCATAGATTATCCTTATCATATCTGATCATTTTGCGTTTTCTATAATATACATATCATGCAATCGCTACTCAGGTATATGTCCGTTCTTCGCTCATAGCGAACCTTATGACCTTGCTTTTTGTCTGCTCTGTGCCAACAGCAGATGCTAGAAAATCCATAACGCTCCATTAAATGATAGGAAATTATATAGGCGCGGTTCCATTTAACAGCGATGAGAGCCACCAATACTTCTCACATATCATTCCGAGTTAGTTTACTGCTATAGTCATCAATCCATTGAATTAAATGGCTATAATTAATTTCATCACACAAACACGACTCCAAAGTCCATCGCCTCGTCGAAACTGTCAAAAGAGCCCTTTCTGTGAAGTGTTCGTACACGCCAGAAGTAAAACGATCGCATATCTTGGACTGCCACATCTGGTAGTTCCCGATAGACTTTACCTTTAGAAACAAGAGCTGTACCGCAGTTTCCATCAAACTGCATTGGGCGAACTGGTCCCCAACCCGCATTCCAGTAATAAAGGTGGGCGACAACCTCATTACCTGATTTCACCTCCAATTGCCCGTTACGAGGAACGATCTCGATCAGTTCATGGCCAGGCATAGTGGGCAATAAAAGTCGTCCCGGGTACAGATCATGTTGCAGGTAGCCCAAACGGGCCATACCGATCGGCATGGCCATAGGTAAGGCTCTACTCCTATTGTCCACGACAGAGTAAAGGGTGGGCGACATCAAGACAGTCGTCGTACTCAGTGGCTCCGGAGCATAACCGTGAAGCATTTGTCCGCTACTCCAAAAGTCTTTTAGGTGCTCGGCCAAGTTATCATCCTCGATGCAGCCATCTGTTATCTGCTCCCAGCGGACGACCGATACTTCTACACAGCGCTCAGTTGAAATTACGATGGGCGACGTGAAGGCTATCAGCTCGTCTCCGGGACTTTCGATTGAGGCTTGTCCAATTAGACTGCGTACAGCTGCACCTATTGCCTCGTGGCCACCATCGAAATCAGTTACGCAGGGAAACCAAGACGGACGTCGAGGTCTGAGCAACGCAAGCGTTGGGTGTACAGGCAATGCCAGCAGAGTCATTTTTTCCGCCAATTCTAAAGGCATGCTCCAGAGCTCTTCAGCAACCGACAATGTGCGGAGATAGGCGGAGATCATCCGTATGGCAGCCCTGGAAGAGATCTGACCGATGAACCCGTCGCCAAGTGGCCTCACAAAATGCCAGTGGTCCCCCTGAAAAGGAGCATCTGGATAGACATTGCTGTTTACTGACCACTCGAACGCCATCTGACGGACGAATGGGAAGCCGCTATCACGCTCAAGGTTAACCATAGTAGTGTGAAAAATCCGTGGAAGATCTGTTCCTTGAACACCGTTAAAATCCTGTGGAATAGCGAAGCTCTCAGTCACCTCTTCCAGACCGGTTATAGGGGTCTCAGTCTGTAGACCAAGGCTTTCCAGCAATAGATCAGAGAGGATGGACGGTCTAGGAATGTTTTGCGCCAATTTCTGGCTCGCCTTGTAACGATGCATCTGCACCGCTATCCAGAAGACGCAAAGTGCCTCCACCACTTCGGCCTCAAGCTTACGCGAGCTCAGAAACCTAAGTAACGCAGCCTCCGTTGTAGCTTTCGATGCTGATTCACCCAACCGGGCGGCAAGTTCCTGCATGGTCCACCATCTTGTAGCGGTTGATGGCCAGCCGAGTCTGGCGATTAGAATACTTAGGTCGTCCATCATTTTCCCATTGTCATCGAAGCATCAAGTTCTGTTGCCCAATGTGGGCGTTCCAGAGGCAGGGTTCGGGTATCTTCACGCACGCAGTTGACCATCATTTCGGCAAACTTCACGGCATCTGCTACGCGCTTTTGTTGCACATAGAAATAGACCAGCAGCTCGGTCGGCGCTACACGCTGCAGCTCGGGCTCTCCGAACCAGCTGTAGGTAGTCGCATCAACAAACTCATCGCAACGGCTCGGGAAGTACTTCACTACCATGTCAAACCTCTTACATGTATCTTCCTCTCTCTCCACAAAACTCATCCACCCGCCATTTCGAATCTGCGCCTGGACAAGATATTTCCACGCAGCTTTCGAGCCGCTCAACCTGCGTTTGGTATCAAAGGCAAGGTCAGACAGATCGAAGATGCCCTTTTGCCGCCCCTCGTCTGACTGCAGCAAACCATCCAGAGCCGCGAGTAAGCGTTTCCCCTGCCCGGAGCGATCCCAGTGCTCATACCAGGCCCGAAGCAGTCTCTTCTTGTCGTTGTTGCTAGTTGACAAACTTACCAGCAGCTCATCGAGTTGCTCCGGGGCAAAGTTGGTAATATCGCCAGTATACGGATTGCTGTCGTTATCGCTGCTGGGCGAACCAGTGCCCTGCAGCACACCAATGTCCCAGCCGGCATGCTCCCTAAGAACACGTAGCTGTTCTGCGGCACCATCCTGACCATCGCGTTCAAGCTGTATTAACTCGTCCTGAACGTCGGGATGAACTCCCGTACGCATGAGTGCATCCAGCGGCCAGCCGTCTCTGACGCCCTGTTGCACATATACCCGCAAACTGTTCTCCGCATGCGACCATTCACCTGCGTGCGTGTGTTCCTCGTATTTTACGACCAAAGCCATCGGGCTGAGTTTTGCCAGCAGGTGGTCTGCAACTTCAAGCAGGTGCCTAGTGCCTTTTCCGTCTGTGTAGTCCAGCACGTGATGGATCTGGGGCGAAAGCAGACTGAGTAGCCGTCGAGCGTCATCTGGTGAGGCATCCACCAGGTAGCCAATAGCATCGACCGTGTTACTCAACGTGGGATCTTTACGATGTCCATAGCCGGTCGTTAGCTCCCAGACCTGTTTGCAGAGCTCTTGTGCGTTGACGTTTAATCCATGGGCCAAAGTGATGCCACATAACTGCAGAGGCGTCTGTAAATGCACGCTGGTCTCCTCGCGGATATCTGCATCCAGCATGACGCGTTGAGAATGGACGAAAGCTGCAGCCGCCTCATCACTCATCCTTGTCAGCAATCCTGTTGCGTACTGAGTGCGGAAAGATGCACTGTCAAACCACTCAGATGTGGCTGCCGCTGCCAAGGTTGACTCAGTAAGAACCACATCGTCACTATTGAAGAGCAAGCAGCTTCCAAGCCGAATGTCGCAGGCAACACGATGCAATCCTGCCCGGAAGTCCTCTGCCGCTGAACTCATATGGTGATCCTGCCTGAAATGTTGGAACTTGACCGGTTTGAGGAGATTGAATAGCTCATGAAAATCCACAAATTCCCCTTGCCACCAACGCTCTGCAACCTGGGCTGCAATCTCTGAGAGAGCATCAAGGAAGTGACTGATGTTCTCCCTTTCCTCGTAACTGGGTGCTCGTACGAACTCGAAGGCGATTTGATTCTCAGCTTTCATGCACAGGCTCAGGTGCACACCGCTGAAGAACCAATGGTGTACCAGCGTGTTTAGATTGTCTTTATGCTCGTAGTAGTTTCCTTTGAGCCACTCGACCGGAATAGGCTCATTTAGTGGCTTCGAAGTCCGCTTACAGGCCGCTTCCACCGCTGCAACAAAGGGGGTTCGCGTCAGCTTGCTGAAGTCATCGTGGTCGACGATGCTTACTCCGGCCGTTGCGGCCGCGCGAACGCAGAAATCACTTAGAACACTCGTGTCCGAATCAGGTAGAAGCGAAACAGCCGCTTCCATCAAGTCATCCAGATAACCATCCTGAACCAGCATTCGGGCTCTGGGCATCCATACTATTTGGCTGCTTTCTCGAACTAACTGGGTAAAAGCCTCTGGGGGCGCCCCAATGGCACCAAGGCGTGTGAACGCATCGACCAGAAACTGGAACTCGTCAGCCCCCGCGTTGGTTGAATACCGATTGGAGAAGCGGCTAAGGCCTCTAAAACGACGCAGGGTCTCCTCACCGCAGGTCTCGGCCAGTACAGTTTGTCCACGTGCTTGCAAGGCTAAGCCGAGAGCTGCCACGTCCAAAATATCTGTCTCGTGCCGCGAGGCTATAGCCTCTTGAACAACCCCCTCATTGGCTGTCAGCGTCAGGGTAAATGACACAAGCCGGGCTATGTCGTCGCTCTGCATCTGAAATTCGCTGCCGCCAACCATCCGGGACTGCAGGTGTGCGAGCCGATATGCGTCCGCAAATGCGTTGGTCTCCAGAGCTGCGACCAGTGCCTCGGATAGCAGCGTGTCAAAGAGCGATTCTGGATAGCCTTCCTCTAAACGAAGCATGATCCAGTCACGAGTTAGCCCAGTAATGAGATTTTCAGGATTACCCAACCTTGCCTGGACCGTCCAGAGCCAGTTAACGCGAAGAGAAGGTGGCGCCTCAGTTTCCAGCCAGATCGCCACCGCTGGCATCAGGTTCTTGATACGCTCGCCGTAGTCAGAGGTCGAGCGTACAAAAACCGCCAGACTCTCATGGAAGACCTTCAGACCAGCAGCCGATGAGTGCAGCAGATGTTCCACCCTGGCGACATCTGGCGGCGCAGCGCCCTGCTTAGCGGAGATCTCCAGAAAAGCGGCTTTGGGCCAAAAGAAGGGAAACGCACATACCAATCGCAGCGTGTCTTTGAGACTTGGTGGCAGCTCTTCCCACAACGATGCGTAGTAGAACTTTGCCTCTTTGGTCATGTCACCCTGTAGCCGCTCAATATTCCAGCTATCCAGGTCTCGTCTTGCGTGCTCAAGCTCAGCCGTGGCATAGATGACGTGCAGCGGGTGGCCGTTGGTCTTATTGCGAAGTGCGGTCGCAGCTTCCTGTAGCTGGTGTTCTATCTGATCTTCATCGTTGAACCGGATCAAGAGCCTGCCTTCGTCAACCGCCTTGTGAAGGTAGGACAGGATGGCGTTCTCGGACATCGCCGGCAATGTTCGCCAACTAGCCTTAGGTGCAACTGACAAGAGGTCCCTGGGCAGTTGAGTGTCGTCGACCGGCTGTGTGCCTACCAACAGAACCATGTTATCCGGGCAGGGAATAATCTGGGAGAACACATCGTCCAGCGGCCGTTTGTCAGCGTTGTTAATGCGCCAGACATGGTCCAGGCCGTCCAGAACCAGTACGAACGGCTTGTCCTTAGTCTTGTAGTAGGTTGCGCATGCTTCGAGGAGGCCCCGCAGGTCATTACCAGGCGCATCAACTTCCGGATGTAACCGTTTGACTTGCGCCTCGATCGATTGCTCAACCACGTAGCTGTTCACACGGTCTCGTCCCCGCTCGGTCGTCGAGAGGAAGTAGTGGTGCCGTACCGTGGGAACCCCTGATTCAGCAAGTACTTCGCACATCGCGCTCAAGTATGTGCTCTTCCCACGACCAGGCGGCCCTGTGAGCACGATTGTCTGCCCGGCCCCGGCAATCGTGTCACGTACGAATTCACTGTGGAACGTCTCGTCAGGCACCTCATATCCGAGAGGCACAACAAAATCTTCCGGCAGGGGGGCCGGCGGTATTGCCCGCAGAATAGTGCGGACTTGCTCCAGAGAAATCCACCCTTCTGGCGGCGGAAAGTTTTTCTGAATAGACCAGTTCAAGGCGACGTTTTTTAAGTTCGCAACTCCCTCTTGTGTGCCGTGCAAGCGCAATCGCGCATCGATCTCGTGTTCAAGTGATTCGAAACTCTTATCGCTGTGAACAATCTGCAACTGCTTGAAAAATAATTCGCATTTCTTTTCGTCGCCGAGTTCGGCGATAACCTCTAATCGCCGTGGCTCTGGAACTTTGGATAAATCGATTTTTCCATCAGTCAGGCAAGACTCAATGTCGGCATCTGGTCGGCGATTGGTCTTCAACGATAGCTCTCCGACGCGAGCAGAATCCAATTTAACAAAAGCATCAAACCACTTACGCAACATCGACCTCGATCGTGCTGTCTTCCCGGTCCTCTCCAACATCCACGCCCAATTCAGGGTGTGCTCGGCAGGATTAGGAGTATATTTCACCTGCTGGAGGTCAACGAGATGGTTAGGGCGCTCGGCGACGATGTCATCCAGCCCGGTCGGAGCAACAGCCTCGTCGTCGCACTCAAACTTCACTCGGGTATAGCGTGTCGGCGCATCTAGCCAGTCACACAGCAGTTTCAGCCCCTGCCTGTTCTGATAGACATAGCCTGCAGCAGTGATCGCAGTATTTTTAATTTCTTCAGACATTAATGGGCCACCTGTGATCAGAATGCTTTACCACTGCTCTCGATGACTGGCCTGATCCTGTTTCTGAATAGGCGTAATTTTGAGTCAGGATCACGCTTTTCAGATATTTGAGCTGGCAGCTAAAAATTGCATGGCGGTTATGCAGAATACTTTATTTTATGATGCACTTATTGCACATGCACGTCCAACTCCTGTGAATAAACTCGTTGAGAGCTAGGTCTTGATCGAAGAGCAGGGAATCGACATGACTTACCGTCAGAGTGCTACGGTTTCGCTGAACGTAACTGGCTTACTTGGCATAGCACTTCCTTTTGGATAAAAACGCGAAGGACAGCCGATTAACGTTCAGATAGTTGGCTAATTGCATGTTGAAAGGACCATTCTGCATACCAGCTTCACTGCTAGAGCCTGTCAGCCCGATAAAAACTCTCACCCTTCGCTTTAAAACCGAAAGGCCTTTTTGGCTCAAGGTCCGCCTCTCGCTCAAAGCGGGAGCCCACTTGGAGAAACTAGCATTACTCATGCCATGTTCACGGCACAGTTCAGAAACGGACGTTCCTGCCTCGGCCTGCTTCAAATATCAGTCCAGAACTGGCTGCAGGCATTAAACCACTTTATGATTGAATACCCGGAGCGGTTGGCTGAGTATTTATAAACGGGCGTTTACACAGAATATGGGACAGGTACGGAATAGGTTAATTAAAAAAATTGATAGTCAGTAGTTAATGTTATTTATTATTGTTTTATATTTTCGTTCACTATTAATGACGTGCTTAATAACCCAACTTTAATGATATTTTCTATCTGATGATTTTGCTGCCTATATTATGTTAACTTGAGAGTAGATAATTACTATTTAATGAGAACAATATGGATAATATATATACTTTCTTCTTATATATGCATTTTGTGGTTTTAGTCTGTATTATTGTGTCGGATTGGTAATATAACTATAAAGAAGGGGTTTTATTATCCTACAGATAACGCATGGAAATGTAATCAGTAATCATGCTACCTATTTGATAAAAGTAAATGACGTATCCCACTAATATTTATAATGTATTATATATAATACCCACTTGTAAGATTATATTAATATAACGATAGTTAATAATAAGAGGCAATAAATAATGAGTATCAATATCGAAAGCTATGGTCCTTTAAACTTCAACCATATTAATCGTATTCAAGACACCCTAAACAAGTCAGTGAATGAATATCCCAGAACAATGTGTTTGAGAATAGACCTCCACTTACCAGCAGATAATATAAATAACCATAATGCCGACTCCACGCTTATAACCCGCTTTATCATTTCTCTGAAAGCACAGGTTGAAGCAGATTTACAGAGAAAGGTCTGTGCAGGGAAACGAGTACACCCTTGCAGAATACGACACATGTGGGCCAGAGAGTTTAACCCGGATGGCAAGAAGCATTACCATCTGGTATTACTCTTCAATAAAGATACTTATGCTTATCCGGGCAGTTACTACTGTAAAGAAGATGGCTATGTGCATAATTTATCATTGATGATAATGGAAGCATGGGTAAGGACTTTAAACCTTCATACACAAGTCAATTATCAGCAGCATTACTCGTTGGTACATTTCCCTAGCGAATGCTATTACCATCTGAATACCAATAACCAAAGTTTCAATACTGATTATTGTGCAGTTATGGACCGAATAATTTACTTGGCCAAAGAGCACAGCAAAATAGGTACTGACCGACAGCGTAACTTTGGTTGTAGTCAGTATTAACGCATTTAAGAGAACCGGTATGCTGAATAGACCCTAGTTCCCTAGACGGTTCTGTGCCTCATGAACCAGGCACTTTCATAAACTGCAGGGGGCTGATCCT